>CAKONC010000001.1 GCA_934096985.1 uncultured Bacilli bacterium
GCAAACCCTTATAAAATCTAGTAAAAATTGATTTTTAAATTTATAAATTAAGTCAGTGGCTAATTAGGTATGAACCGGATGCTCTAGCCAGCTGAGCTACATCGCCATGAAAACTAGATATATTTTAGCAAACTTTTTTTAAAATATCAAGTGTTTATTGTTTTATAATTTTGATTATAGTATAATAATAGAAGAGAATAGGGTGAATAGTTATGGCTAGAAAAAAAGTTAATCTTGATGTAAATCCACTTGAATCAGTTACAATAGGAAGGACTGATAAAAGAAAACACGGTTGGATTGGAACTGTTGTACTTTTTGTGTTGTTTATATTAATTATATATTTTTTACCAGAAATACAAAAAACGTATAGAGAATATGAATATAATAAATCAAATAATAATATGACAAATACAAATCCGTCACAAGGAAATAATAAAGATGGAAATGAAGTAACTAACAATACTACTATAAAAAATGATCAAGTATACGCTATTGACAGTAATACAAATATAACCATTAATAAAACTATTTTTAGTAACCTTAAATATAATGAAAATAATATATCTTTTGAAGTTACAAATGGTGATAATAATGAATTAAATTTATCTGATGAAGGATATTTTTTAAGATTATATGATGATAACAATATAATAAAAACTATTAAAATTAATGGCAAAATTAGTGCTGAAGCAAGTAAATCTTTTGGTTATTTAATTGATGTACAGCCCAAAAGATATAGTATAGTTAAATTAACCGAGAAGGATTATGATTTAATTATGTTAAACGTTGATAGTGAAAATAAATCTAGTTTAACATGTACAAATTCTAATGAGACGATAGTTTATTATTTTCAAGATGATTTACTTTATAAAATCGATGATGTTGTGGTTTATGAAACATCAAATATTAATTATAGTGAAATGTATAGTAAATATACGTCTTATGTAAATTCGTATAGTGGCAAACCGGGCATTGATGCTTCATTATCAAGTAATAGTTTGAGGCTTAATTTTACATTTTCTATAGACTATTTGCAATTTTTTCAAAAAATTGATAACATATATTATTATGCAAAGGATACAAGTCCAATTAAAGTTAATTATGAAATGAATGCAATGTTTTTTGATTGCAAATAGGGAGTTATATGAATTTTAACATTAAAGATTTTACAGGACCACTTGATTTATTACTTCATATGGTAAAAAAGCATGAACTTAATATATATGAAGTAGATTTAAAAGAAATAATAGATGAATATATAGATTTTATAAATACATTAGATAAAAATGATTTAGATAATAAAAGTGAATATTTGGTAATGGCTTCAGAATTAATTCATTTAAAAAGTAAAATCATACTTGGGTTTGATGATGATGAAGATGATAGTAATTATGAAATAAATAGTGAAGAAGACTTACGAAATAGACTAATTGAATATGAAAAATATCAAACAATAACAAATGATTTTAGAGATTTAGAAAAAAATAGGCAATCATATTATACTAAGTTACCGGAAAGCTTAAAAGAATATGCTAAGGAAGATGAAATGCCGTTTGGTTCTTGTAGTCTTGACGATTTAGTTAATGCTATGTTGGAAATTAGTGAAAGAATTGAGTACAAAAGACCAAAGGTTACTAAAATAACTAGAAAAGAATACAGTGTTAAGGATAAAATATCATATATAAAAAATATTTTAGGCAAGAAACAAAAGGTTGAATTTACAAAACTTTTTTCTGAGTTTAGCAAAGAAGAAGTTGTTGTAACTTTTTTAAGTGTTTTAGAAATGTGCAAAGATAATTTAATTACCTTGTCTCAAAATAGAAACTTTAGTAAAATATATGTAGAGGTAAAAAGATGAATAAATTAGCAATTTTAGAGGGACTTCTTTTTGTCGTGGGTGATGATGGCATTACGATTGAAGAGATATGTAATGTTATGAATATTAATGAAAAAGAAGCACAAAAATTATTAAAAGAATTACAAACGGAATATGAAAGTGAAACTAGAGGAATTAGAATTAGTTATTTATCTAATTCTTTTAAACTTACTTCGAAAAAAGAGCATATTGAGTATTATCAAAAATTATTGAAAGATAACACTTCTTCAAATATTTTAAGCCAAGCAGCACTTGAAACACTTGCAATTATTGCTTATAATGAACCTATAACAAGAGCTGGTGTGGATAGTTTAAGAGGAATTTCTTCATCTTTTATGATAAAAAAATTAATGGCTAAAGATTTAATTAAAGTATGTGGAAAAAGTGAGCTTCCTGGACATCCTAATTTATATAGAACTACTAGAGAGTTTTTAGACTATTTTGGCCTTGCTTCAATAAATGATTTGCCAGAAATAAAAATTGATAAAGTTGCTGATAATGAAGAAGTAGATTTATATAAAAGTAATTATAAAGAAAGCTAAGTGAAGGTGAACTTATGTGTGGAATAGTTGGTTTTATAAATAGTAAGCCAGAAAAAGAAACAATTATTAAAGATATGTCAAAGAAAATTGAACATAGAGGTCCTGATGGTGAGGGAATTTATATAGATGATAATTGTGCTTTAGCACATCGAAGACTTGCAATAATTGATTTAAATACTGGCAAACAACCGATTTATAACGAAGATGAATCTTTAGTAATTGTTTATAATGGTGAAGTATATAATTTTCAAGAATTACGTGATGCTTTGGAAAAGAAAAATCATATATTTAAAACAAAAACAGACACAGAAGTTATTATACACGGTTATGAAGAATGGGGCTGTGATGTAACAAAGTATTTAAGAGGTATGTTTAGTTTTGCAATATGGGATAAAAACAAAAAAGAATTATTTTTAGCACGTGACGGATTTGGTATTAAACCACTTTATTATGGACTTTTTAATGATACATTTATGTTTGCTTCAGAGTCTAAAGCTTTCTTGGCTAATCCAGATTTTGATAAGAAACTGAATGAAAGTATTTTATCCGCGTATTTATGTTTTAATTCAGTTCCAACAGCAGAAACTTTTTTTAAGGGAGTCTATAAATTAGAACCAGGATCATATTTATTATATAAAGATGGAAAAACAAAAATTAAAAGTTTCTTTAGACTTACTTTTGATGAAAAAAATAATTCTATGGAAGATATTACTGAAGATATTTCAAAAGCAATGGAAAATTCAGTTAAATATCACCAAATAAGTGATGTTGAAGTAGGGTCTTTTTTATCAAGTGGAATAGATTCTTCTTATATCGTTTCTCTTGCAAAACCTGATAAAACATTTACCGTTGGGTATGATAATCCTAAATTTGATGAAATTACATATGCCAAAGATTTATCGGATAAATTAAATATTAAAAATTATTCAAAAAAAATAAGCATGGATGAGTATATTGAAGTATTTCCAAAAATACAGTATTATATGGATCAACCACTTGCAGATCCATCTGCTATAGCATTATATTTTGTATCTGAAATTGCTTCCAAAAAAGTTAAAGTTGTACTTTCTGGAGAGGGTGCGGATGAATTATTTGCGGGGTATAATTCATATCAACAAGAACTTTCAATGCATTGGTATATGCGTATTCCATATTTTATAAGACATGGCATAGCCAGTGTTGCAGGATTATTTCCAGATGCTAAAGGATTTAATTTCCTTTACCGAAGAGGACAAAAATTAGAAAATTATAATATTGGGCTTGGTAGAGTATTTTGGGATAAAGAGGCAAATCACATTGTTAAATTAAAAGACCAAGTAAAAACTAAAGACATCGTAAAAAATGTTTATAAAGATTATGAAAATAATTCGACTTTAGTACAAAGACAAGCAATTGATTTTTATTACTGGCTTGTAAATGATTTTTTACATGCTGTAGATAGAAATACAATGATGTTTGGTCTTGAGGCAAGAACACCATTTTTAGACAAAAAAGTTTATGATGTAGCAAGAAAATTACCTGATTATGCTAAAATTAGTAAAACTACCACAAAGGTTGCCTTAAGAAAAGCAGCTCAAAAAGTAATTCCTACTGAAGCTTATAAAAAGAAAAAATTAGGATTTCCAGTACCTTTAAAAGAATGGATTAAAACAGACAAACTTTATAATTTAATAAAGAAAAAATTTGAAAGTGATGATGCTAAGAAATTTTTTGATACAAAAAGGATATTAAAACTTTTAGATAATCATAAAAATGGTAAAAAAGATAATTATAAAAAAATATGGACTATATATACTTTTTTAGTTTGGTATGACATATATTTTAATCAATACGATTAGAAAGGAAAATACAAATGATAAATATAAAAACTGATTCAAGAAAAGTACAAAAAGGGGATACTTTTGTAGCAATAAAGGGCGCTACTGTTGATGGCCATGATTATATTGAAAGTGCTATTAAAAATGGTGCTACGAAAATAATTTGTGAACATGGAAATTATGATGTTGACACTTTGATAGTGTCTGATACAAAAGAGTATTTGCAAAACTATATAGTAAGTAATTTTAAAGAAGAAGTAAATAAACTAGATATAATAGGTATTACGGGTACAAATGGTAAAACTACTACGAGTTATTTAACATATCAAATGCTTAACAAACTTGGTGTAAAAACAGCATATATAGGAACAATTGGCTTTTACATTGATGATGATATAAAGGAACTTCCAAATACAACTCCAGAAATACTTGAGGTATATTCAATGCTTATCGAAGCACTAGAAAAAGGTTGTAAAGTAGTTGTCATGGAAGTTTCATCCCATGCTCTAGCATTAAAAAGAGTAGAGGGTTTGAATTTTAAAATCGAAGCATTTACAAATCTTACTGAGGACCACTTAGATTACCATAAAACCATGGAAAATTACTTAAATGCTAAACTTAAAATATTAGAACAATTAAAAAATGATGGAACTATAATTGTAAATAATGATGATGAATATGGTAAATACTTTAAGCAAAAGAATTTTCAAACAATTGGATTTAATGAGTCAAATTATCAGATATTAAATTATGAAAGTAATACGGATGGTACAAATATTAATTTTCAGTATAACGATAATGTTTATTCTGTTAAAACAAATTTAAGGGGAAGATTTAATGTATATAATTACATGACAACTCTTGCAATAGTTAATATATATAAATTTGAGCTTGATGAAATAATATCTATTACAAAAGATATTTATCCTCCGAAAGGAAGATGTGAGCAAGTAACTATTCGTGATGCCGCAGCAATAATTGATTATGCACATACGCCAGATGCTGTTGAAAAAATTATAAATTCATTTTTAGAAAATAAAAAAGGAAGAATAATCACTATAGTAGGCTGTGGTGGAGATAGGGATCCGATGAAAAGACCTATTATGGGAAAAATAGCCACTGAAAAAAGTGATTACGTAATATTTACAAATGATAATCCTCGTACTGAAGATCCAAATGCTATTATGAATGATATTATTACTGGCGTATCAAAAAATAATTATGAAGTTATTTTTGATAGAAAAAGTGCAATTAACAAAGGCCTTAGTTTACTCAAAACAAATGATACATTATTAATTTTAGGCAAAGGTCATGAAGACTACCAAATAATCGGTCATGAGAAGCATCATTTAGATGATAAAGAAATTGTATTAGAATATTTAAAAAGCCTAGATTAAAATATAGGAACATGATATAATATAGTTGTTGTTTGCTCGTATGGCGGAATTGGTAGACGCGATAGACTCAAAATCTATTTTTCCAAAAGAAAGTATCGGTTCGACCCCGATTACGAGCACCAATATGTTATATGAAAGGACAACAACATGTCCTTTTTTTAAACTGTAAATCATACTGAAATATTGGTGGAGGATTATGGATAAACTTATCAAGAATATTCTTAAGAAAATAGAAAGTGAAGGGTATGAAGCCTACATAGTAGGTGGTTTTGTCCGTGATTATTTACTTAAAAAAAATTCATTTGATGTTGATATCTGTACTAATGCAAAACCAAAAGATTTAGTTAATTTTTTAAATATTAAGCAAAGTATAAATAATTATGGTGGTTTTAATATTAAGATTAAAAATTATAATATTGATATTACAACGTATAGAAAAGAAAAAAAATATGATAAACGCCATCCCGTAGAAATTGAATATGTGAATAATTTATTCGAAGACATAAAACGTAGAGATTTTACTATTAATTCTATTTGCATGGATAAAAATGATAAATTAATAGATTTGTTAAACGGTAGAGATGATATAAAAAATAAAGTAATACGTTCTATAGGCAGCGCTAATGATAAATTTTCTGAGGACCCTTTAAGAATGCTTAGAGCAATTAGATTTGCTTCAATACTAAATTTTAAAATCGAAGAAAATACTTATGAAGCAATTAAAAGTAATGCACAATTAGTCGTAACATTAAGTCCTTTACGTATTAAGGAAGAACTTACGAAGATATTAAGCAATAAAACTTTTTCAAGTGGTTTAAAACTTCTTGATGAAACTAAAATAAGTTCATACATTGGCCTTAAATATGATGATGTAGTTTTTACAATGGATATATTGGGAATGTGGTCACAAATTGATATTAAAATGGCTGAATTTACCAAAGAAGAAAAAGAAAATATATCAAAGGTCAAAGAAATTATTTTATCAAGAAGAATAAATAATTTTACACTGTTTAATTATGGATTATATTTATCATACGTTGCTGGTGAAGTTTTGGGTGTAAATAAACAAACAATTAACAAAATGTACAAATCAATGCCTATAAAAAGCATGAAAGATATTGATATAACAGGCAAAGATGTAATGCAAATCTTGAATATTGAGCCGTGTAAACTTATTAGTGAAATTATGAATGACCTAAAAATTAAAATATTAAAAAATGAACTAAAAAACAAAAAAGGTGAACTGAAAAAATATATTATAGGGAAGTACAAAAATGAACAAAGATAATAAAAAATTTGTAGTTGAAACTTTATTTTTAAAAGAAGCTTTAAAGTATAATTTAACATTAAAAGAATTTTTGATTTTAATGTATTTTGATAATGATTACGATTTAGTATTTGATGTAAAAAAAGTATCTAAAGCAATTTGTCTTTCTGAAGAAGAAACACTTAAAGCATTTGAGAGTTTATTAACAAAAAGATTAATTAAATTAAATTCAGTTAAAAATGAAAATGGAAAATTAATTGACAAAATATCTTTAGATAATTTTTATAATAGTTTAAAAGAATCAATAAATTTAGAGAATGAAGAAAAAGATGAAAATAGTATTTTTTATAAATTTCAAGAAATATTTGGTAAAAGTTTATCTGGAATGGATTATGAAATTATTAATGCTTGGTTATCAAAAGGATTTAGCAAAGAGCTTATTTTAGAGGCTTTAAACGAAGCAATAAAAAATAATGCTCCATCTCTAAGATATATTGATAAAATATTATTTGATTGGAATAAAAAAGGCTATAAATCTATAAATGATATAAAAAAATATAATAAATCAGAGGATAATTATTATACTGAAGAACAAAAGTTTGAAAGTAGTGTATTTGATTATAATTGGTTGGATGATGAAAATTAATGATTTAAGAAAAAATTTGGATTTTTATATTCCTAATCCTAAATGTGAATTAAATTATACTAAAGATTATGAATTATTAATTGCAGTAATGCTATCTGCTCAATGTACTGATAAAAGGGTTAATGAAGTAACTCCGAATCTTTTTAAATATACTTTAATGGAAATTGCAAATTTAGATATTAAAGTTTTGGAAAAGCTTATTAGACCATTAGGTTCTTATCATAAAAAATCAGTATTTATAAAAGATGATGCTAAAATTCTTTTAGAAAAGTATAATGGCATTGTACCAAATGATCGAAAAAAATTGGAAAGTATGCCTGGTATTGGTAGAAAATGTTCCAATGTAATTTTATCAGAACTTTTTAACATACCCACGATTGCTGTGGATACACATGTGGAAAGAGTTTCCAAAAGACTTGGCTTGGTTAGTCAAAAAGATACTGTGTATGGCGTAGAACAAAAATTAGTAAAAACTTTTAAGAAAGATGAATATAATAAAATTAATCATCAATTACTTTTATTTGGTAGATACTATTGTAAAGCAAAAAATCCATTATGTGATAATTGTAAAATGAATTGTAAATTTAAACAACTAAAAAAAATGCCTTAAAGCATTTTTTTTTAGTTTAGCCCAGTATCTTTATTATCATTTGTTTTATCATCTTCGATAATATTTGGAATATTACTATCTGTATTAGTATTGACAGTAATTATTAGACTATCTGAGGAATTATTCTTAAATATAGAATAAGAAGATTTAATAATAAATTTATAAGTTTTGCCTGACTCTATAGTTTGCTTATATGTGGTTCCTTCAGTCCAAGTAAGACTTTTTAATGTACCATCATCATTTTGAACATAAACATCATAACCGATTTTACCAATATAAGATTCATTATATTTTATTCTTTCCTCATAATATTTTGTGGCAAATGTACCATAATTATCATTGAAATAATTTTGTAAGTAACTACTATTTATTGCGTCGGGAGTGGATATTCCCGTCCAACTAAGAGCCACTTCACTTCCATTATAAATTGCTTTACCATTACTTGGAGATGCAAGTTTTGCATATCTATTTGATACTTCTGTAGGCTCTGTACCTTCCTTAAATAATTCTGTAACTTTCATATCCTCTGGAGTATTTTCTGAAGCAAGCATTAATGGAATTGTATATTTTTCAACCTCAACAGAAATAACACTACTTGGTTTTTTAAATGTTTTATTTGTACTATAAATATTTTTAGAAAGAGCTTCCATAATCCTACTTCTTGCAGCCCAACCAGTTGTAGTATTCATATAATGTTCTGCACTATGTTCATCGTAACCATACCAAAGTGCTATAGCATATTCTGGATTGTACGTAATATTCCATGAATCTGGAATTAAATCTGCTGGTAAGTTTTTAGCCTTTAATGTAGCAGCATCAATATTTGTAGTACCGGTTTTACCAGCAACTTCAGTACCACTTATTTTTATGTTACCACTCCATGTATCATTAACAGCATTTACAAGTACGTTAGTAATCATGTAGGAAGTTTCTTCACTTAAAACTTTTTCTTTAGTATATTTATTTTCATATGTTGTACCATCTTCATAAATAACTTTTGTAAATGAATATGGCTCAATATAGTATCCACCACGTCCAAACACAGCATAAGCAGCACTCATTTCAAGTGGGTTAGTACCATTAAATCCACCGATAGATGCTGACTCATATAAAGTGGAACCATAGTTAATACCAACGCTATGGACAAAATTTTCTATTAAGGAAATATCTTTAGCTGCAACTTTTTGAAATGCTTGTAAAGCAGTAATATTTCTTGAACCAACTAAAGCTTGCCTTAAAGAAATCATTCCTTGGTATTTTCTATCTGCATCATTAATTGCTTGACCAGTAGAGTATGAGTAAGGTTCATCGAAGAAATAATCTCCAGGAGAACCATTTAAGTATTCGATATATGGTGCGTAGTCAAATAGTGGTTTAGCAGTTGAACCTGGTTGACGATTTAATGCAGTTGCACGATTTAATCCTCTTGCTTTATAGTTTCTTCCACCTGATAAGGCAACAATTGAACCATCTGCTATAGAGGTTATTGCAGTTCCTTCTTGGTCATAATCATTATAGTATTTAAATAATTCACCTTTTTCAAGTTTTACAAGAACATCTTGAACTTTTAAATCAAAAGTTGTGTAGATTTTCATTGCTTCAACTCTAGGATTCTTTTTAGTTTTTTCTAAAACTTCGTTAATAACATAGTCAATTATTACTTGATAGTTGTTACTTGACACAACTTCTTCTTTATCAACAATCATACTTTCAATAGGAATAGCAAGTACAGCTTCTTTTTCTTCTTCAGTAATATACCCATGATTTACCATCAAAGTTAAAACTGTTTTTTGTCTAGCTTTACAGCCTTCTGGATTAGAGTATGGATTATACCAACTAGGATTTTGATACATTCCAACAAGTAGGGTAGCTTCCGCTAAATTTATATCCCTAACACTTTTTCCAAAGAAATATTGGCTTGCTTGTTCTATACCATAAATACCACCAGTATTAATATTTCCAGTAGCATACCATAGAGAATTTGAATAAAATTCTAGTATTTCTTCTTTTGTATATGAACTTTCAATTTTAAATACAGCCATATATATATCAGTAAATTTACGAATAATACCTTTGATACCTTCAGATTTATCATTGGTATAAGTCTTTTTTACAAGCTGCATTGTGATAGTAGAAGCACCACCCGCTTTAGAGGAAACAAGTTGTCCTAAAGAGGCTTTTAAAAATCTTGCTATATCAAGTCCATTATGCTGAAAAAATCTTGAATCTTCGGTAGCAATTAATGCATCAATGTATACTTGAGGCAAATCTTTATATTCGACAAGTTCTCGGTTTTCTTGGCCAACTCTTGCAAATTCTACACCATTTTTATCATAAATAATAGTGGCTTCTTTTTTGTAAAGTAAATTTTTATCGAAATTCGGAGCACTTATAATAATATATAGAACAAATATTAATACAGCACTTGCACAAAATATTAGAAAGCCAAAAATGATTTCCCAAATAAATCCTTTTTTTCCTTTCTTTTTTATTTCTCCATTAATTTTACTTTTCATATTTGTATTAAAACTTTTAAGCTTTTTTTGAATTTTTAATTTCTTCATATATTCTCCTTTATCATACAGTCAACAGCTTTTATGTAATCAATCCCTTTTAAATAATTATAGTTTAGTTTATAACCATTTTCATTTATATAATCATAAGGTATGCTTTTTCTTTCTGCATTATTTATAAATTCGATTATTTTTGCTCCTGGTAATGCAAAAAATTCATTGTTGATACCTATTAATAAAAAGCAAATTCCTTTATGATTTAAAATATTTTTCATATGTTTTATTTGATGAACAGCTATATTTGATAATGGTAAATAGTTTTTATTTGTATTTTTAGCATCAAATTCAATATAGTATCCTTTATAAAGCCCATTATAATCAAGTGTTGACTCAGTTTTATAAAATGCATCAGTAATTCTTTTCGTATTATAATCATATCTTACAACTTGGATTGGTGTAGGCTTTTTATATATAATTGCAATATCATTATCAATATAATAATCATTAATTTGGTTAATTAAACTTTCTAAATCCATTCCTCTGTTGGCATAGTTTATAGTTTTTTTATAAACCTTATTAATGCTTTTTGGATAATTCATTTATATTCACCATTATCAGTATAACATATATTTGAAATAAAATAAATGATAGGTTTTGTCGAAACTATTGAAATACTAAAATAGTTTATCATATTATTAAGTAGGTGATAAAATGAATATGGATTATTTAATTTCAAAACTACTTGAAGAAACTAATTATGCAAAAATTCTAGTCAGTCTTGATAACCTTACCGATGTTGACAAATAAGAACAATTTTTGCTATAATTTTCTTGTTAGAAGGTGTAAAAATGTATAATGAAAAGATTTATTTAACACCAGGGGAGATATTGGAACATGATTTCAAAATTGATGCAAGAGGTTATCGTCCACAAGAAGTCGATAAATATCTTGACATGATTATAAGAGATTATACAGAATATAATAACATTATTAAAAATCTAAAGAAACAAATTAATGATTTAACTTCTGATAATTATACATTAAAACAAGAAATTCGTTCACTTAGGGAAAAGCTTGAAGCACAAAGTGAGGATTCTAACACAACAAAGTCAGTAACGAATATTGACTTGCTTCGAAGAATTAGCAACCTTGAAAAAATAGTATATGGGAAAAACGAATAATATCTTTAGACAAACGCTATAAATTAGTTTTTATAGAGGAAAGTCCATGCTCACTTATCCTGTGATGGATAAAAATGTTCGTGTTTAAGGAAAAAATAACTTAAAGTAGTAATTTATTACTAACGGCTCTGAAAATTTCTGAAAATGAAATGATTAAGTATAAAAGTGCCAAAGAGACGAGTCTTTTAGAAATAAAAGAAGTGGAACGTGGTAAACCCCGCGAGTGAGAAACCCAAATTTTGGTAGGGGAGCTAGTCAAAGGAAACTGAACTAATGACTGGATGTAGCTTGCTACATAGATAAATGTTTGTCACCATTTTATGGTACAGAACATGGCTTATTAAGATATTATTTTTTTTATTTTAAATTAAGGAGAGATTTTTTTGAAAGATATTGGAAGCCTCTTGCTATCAACAAGAGAAGCTGCCGGACTTTCTCTTGATGAAGTTAGCAGTGATCTTAGTATAGAAAAGGCAGTACTTGAAAATATCGAAGATGGGAAAACTGGAGCATTTTCGGATATATTTTTATTAAAAAAGTATATTAGTAATTATTCTAAATATTTAGGATTAGATGCAGACAAAATTGTTGATGAATTTAATGAATATGTATTTGAATCAACTTCAAAGATTCCTGTAAAAGATATTGTTAAAAAGATAGAACAAAATAATAAAGAGTCAAATGATGATAAAATAATGTCACCTTATACAAGACTTGAAAAAAAGCCAAATAATGCATTATATTTATTTATATATATTCTCATTGTATTATTAGTAATTATAGCGGCATTTTGGGCTGTTAAACAAATAACAATTAATACGCAAGTTGCAAAAGATATAAGTTATAAGGAGTAAAAAATGAATTTACCAAATAAATTAACTATTTCAAGAATAGTGTTAGCTTTTATAATATTAGTTATGTTATGCTTGCCTTGGCATGCAATGGGCTTTAACTGGCCAGTATATTTATTTCATGGAGTGACTTTTAATCTAAAATACATTATAGCAGGAGTACTTTTCTTAATTGCTTCAGTAACAGATAAACTTGATGGTTACATTGCAAGAAAATATAACATGGTTACCGATTTTGGAAAAATGGCTGATGCAATAGCAGATAAAATATTAGTTAATGGAGTACTTATTATTTTAGCTTATGATAGAATTATTCCTTTAGTAATACCAGTGGTAATTATTACACGCGATATAATCACTGATACTTGCAAAATGATTTCAGGAAATAAAGGAAAAGTTGTAGCAGCATCTAGTATGGGAAAAATTAAAACTGCTTTTATGATGGTTGGCTTATCACTTACTTTCTTTAATAATTTTCCTTGTGAATTCTTTCATTTTCCACTTTCAAAATTATGTTTGATTATTGCTACAATATTTAGCGTAATAAGTGGATGCCAATATTATTATAAAACAAGAGAATTTGTTATACCAAAAGATGAAAAGAAAAAATAAAGTATTTTCATTTTTTTTGTGCCCAAACATCATATTTTATTTCGAATAATATAAAGTAAAAGGAGGATTACCTATAATGAATTGTGAAAAAAGACCTGCAATGGAAGAAATGGGTAAAGTAGAAAATATGATGGGACAAATGTGTGAACCTATTTATGAATGTCCTGAAGAAAGGGTTTGCCATAGATATATATGTTATGAAGTTCCACATATTAAACCATGCAATACAAGAATAATTAATCATCATATTTATAAACATACATTTACTCCATGCAATACTTGTTGTGAAGAAAATGTAGTTGAAAATATTTACGATAGAAAATGTTGTTAATAAAAGTTCTTAATTGAACTTTTTTATTTGCGTTGTTATAATGATTTCAAGGAGTAGTTATGATAGAGGAGTATGTTATATATTTAAATAAAGATAAGTTTATTGTAAGTTTTGATACCCAGTATGTTATAAAAGAAAATGTCTATATTGTATTCAGCAAAAGTAAAAAGATTTTTGAGGTTAGTCAAATTAGAAGGCTTTGCAAATTTATTGAAGATACTTTTAATGTTGAGGCTTTTAATGATTTACTTAAAAAAACTCATGATATATATGAGCTTTCTGGTATACTATATATTTATTCATATTTTAATGAAATAAATTCAATTGCAGCTTGCTATAATGATACAAAAACAATTTATAAAAAAGAATATATTGATAGTATTATAGAAAAACTTGATATTAAAGTTAAAAATTTATATCCAGAAAATATCAACGATGAAACTACTTGGAAAAAAATCGAGGTTTAATGTGGAAATAACAGAAAAGGCAAAAAAATTTGCAATAATGGCTCATTTTGGACAAGTTAGAAAAAGTGAAAAAGATAAGCCAATGATTATTCATCCAATAGATGTAGCATACATATTAAAAAAATATGGGTTTGATGATAATGTTGTTGCGGCAGGATACTTACATGATGTTATCGAAGATACCAAATATACAAAAGAAGACATTTATAATAATTTTGGTGAAGATATACTATCTTTGGTTATGGGAGATACAGAAAAAGATAAAAGTTTAAGCTGGGAAGAACGAAAAGAAGCTACTATTGAAGAAGTGAAAAAACTGGATTTAAGACATAAAGCTATTGTTTGTGCTGATAAAATAAGTAATCTTGAAGATTTAATTATTTATTTTGCAAAATTTGGTAAAAAGGATTTTTCTTGCTTTAAAAGAAACTATGAAAAACAAAAATGGTATTATGAAAGTATATACGAAAGCTTAATTTATAATGAAGATGAAAATATACCAATGTTTGTATTTTTAAAAGATTTAATTGATGAGGCTTTTACTTTAGAGGAAAATAATTTTGTTAAAGATGAAATATTCAAGGGAAAACAAAGAGAATATAAAAAATTAAAAAATTTACATTTTAGAAAAGTTGAATTAATGAAATTAAAAAGATTATTTGATTTACCTACGTACGTAATAGAGTTTACTGGTACTCCGCGTACAGGCAAAACAACTCTTATTAATAATTTAAAAGACTTTTTTAAAAAAGGTGGTTTTAAAATTTCTGTTTTAGAAGAGTTTACTACATCTGAAAAATACAAAAAAGAAATATTTCCACTTTTAAAAGATAAATATAAAAATATTGTAAATATCGAAATACCCAAATATGTAAGATGTCAACTTGAAGATTCTTTAAAGGAGAATAATGATATCATTATTGTTGATAGGAGCCTTTTTGATAGGCTTATTTGGGTAGAAAGATTACATATTAAAAATGGTATGGATGACCAAGAATATAATGATTTTTTCGAAGAATACACGGAAGTAATTAAAAGTGAAATAAATTCTATAATTGCTACATATACAGATAGTTTAACATCATTAAAAAGGGATTATAATGCAAATTTATCACTTGAAAAAAGAAATTTTTTAAGTATAGAAAATGTTAATGAATATAACGAAGCTTTATTAAATGTGAAAACTATAGCAGAAAATAAGAATATTAACGTAGATTTATTTGATACAACCTCTAAAAGTGAAAGAACTATTTCAATGGAAGTTGCTGATAAATTATTAACACAAATGAGAGAATTTTATTTAAATAAAATAAAAATATATTTAGAAAGTAATAAGGAGTAAAATATGATAAAATCTAAAGGTTGGAATTGGAAAATTGTTGATAATGATGAAAATAATATTTGGAAAATACCTAGCATTGAATCATACTATTTGGTAAATAGATGGTTAAATAAAGGATTTAAGGATTTTCTTGATTTAGGTTGTGGCTTAGGAAGACATACTGTTTTATTTGCCTCAAATGAATTTAATGTATATGCATTTGATATAAGTGAAAATGCCATTGAAAGAACAAAAAACTGGATTGATGAGCTTAATTTAAAAGCTAGTTATAAACATGGTGATATGGTTTGTTTACCTTATGAAAATGATAGCTTTGATTGTATTTTGTGTAGAAATGTTATATCCCATCAAGATACTGAAGGGGTAAAAAAAATAATTTTAGAGTTAAAAAGGGTTTTAAGAAAAGACGGAGAATGTTATTTAACTTTAGGTTCAAAAGACACTTGGGGTTTTAAACAAGAAGATTGGCCTTTGATAGATGAAAATACCAGACTTAGAATGGAAGAAGGACCAGAGTATAAAGTGCCTCATTTTTATGCGGATTATAATTTAATAAAAGAGTTATTTAAAGATTTTAAAATTGAATTTATCAATCATATCGAAGACTTTTATGACTCAAATGGAAAAACATACTCTTCATTTCATTATCATGTTTTAGTAAAAAAGTAAATTTGAATGAGATTTTCTTATTCTTTTTTTAAATAATAAAAATAATGATATAATATAGAGGGTGGAAATTATGAAAAAAGAAATAAATGTAGTAGCTGCTTTAATAATAAAAGATAATAAAGCTTTAATTGCAAAAAGATCAACTCATAAGGATGGATTTAATCAATGGGAATTTCCTGGTGGAAAAGTCGAAGATAATGAAACTGAATATGAAGCTATTGAAAGAGAAATGCGAGAAGAATTTAACGTAGAAGTTAAAACAATTTCTTTTGTGACAAATAGTTTTTATAAATATACACATAATGATGTAAATTTGAAACTATATGAGTGTAAATATATTTCTGGTACATTTACACTTAATGTGCATAGTGCATTTGCTTGGGTAGATATTAAAGATTTATTAAATTATGATTTTGCTCCTGCAGATAAGATTTTAGCAAAATATGTTGTAAACAAATATAATAAATAAGGAGGCATATGAATAATAAGATAGAAAATAGTAAAAAAGTTAGTTTGGTAGGGCTAATTGGTAACATCTTTCTTTTATTAATAAAATCTTTGGTGGCATTTACAAGTAATAGTCAATCTCTTATTGCGGATACATTTAATAGTGCTGGTGACATATTGTCGTCTTTTATGACTTATGTTGGAAGCAAAATTAGTTCGAAGAATCCTGATGAAGATCATAATTTAGGTCATGGAAAAGCAGAGTATATATATAGTCTTTTGGTAAGTATTATTATGTTATTATTTTGTATAAATGTTATAAAAGGCTCTGTTTTATCAATTATTTATAATGAAAAATTAAATTATTCTTTTAAATT
Organism: uncultured Bacilli bacterium; assembly: GCA_934096985.1. GTDB lineage: Bacteria > Bacillota_I > Bacilli_A > RF39 > UBA660 > UBA6448. The sequence continues at coordinate 16,946 of CAKONC010000001.1, forward strand.
GATTATTATTTGTATTATTACTATTTTAGTTAAATTTATACTATTTATATATTCACGTTTATTTTATAAAAAAGATAATAATATATTAATTAAAACTTCATACATAGATCATAGAAATGACATATTAATAACGTTTACAACATTAATATCAATAATACTTTCACGCAATAATGTTATGTATATTGATTCAATTGTGGGTATTTTAATAAGTCTATGGATAATGTATGTAGCAGTAAAACTATTTGTTGAAAGTTATAACGTTCTTATGGATAAAAGCTTAAATGATGAAACTAAAGATAAAGTAATTAACATAGTTCATAAATATGAAGATATCAAGGGTATAAGGCACTTTAACTCTACTCCAGTAGGATACAAATATCAAATATCATTTACAATATTTGTCGATGGAAATATGTCAACGTTTAAAAGCCATGAAATTGCAAACAAATTAGAAAAAGATATTATTGCAAATGTTCCAGAAATATATTTGACGGTAATACATGTTAATCCAATAAAGGAGGAAAGAAAATGAAACTAATTCATATTATTCATGCATTATTAAAAGAAATTAATTCAAAAATACCAGACAATAATAAAAAAAATTACTTGGATGATGAAATGGATATGTATAATCTTGATGAAGAAGAAAGAGAACTAGTGAAAAATGGTAATTATGATTCATGGGATTTTGATACTGAAGGTCCATTTGATGAAAATGATTATTATGATGATGACTATGACTATGATGATGATTAAGTTTAACAATTTGTTAAACTTTTTTTACAAATAAAAAATTTGTCGACAACAAGTAAAATATTTAGTACAATTAAGTTGTAATTTAAAGGCATAAAAAAGCTGCCTAAGCAGCATCTCATCACATAATGAGTATTTAGGTAATCCTTTATTTTAACTCTCTATGTCATCTTAAATGGTATTAAAACTGGCTATTGGTAATTACTGGTATTTTCAGGGGTTTAGTTCTATGTCATTTTAAATTTTTAAATATGATTCTATTTTATTTAATGTTATAATACTTTTATAAATGTTATTGGAGAGTATTATGATACACAGAATGAAATTAGATAATGAACCATTTGTAAACATTAAAAGTGGTATAAAAAAAATTGAAATTAGATTGAATGATGAAAAAAGACAGAAAATAAAAGTCAGTGATTATATAGAATTTACAAATGTGAAAACTCTAGAAATAATTTATGTTAAAGTAACGAACTTATATAAATTTTCTACATTTGAAGAACTATTTAAAAATTTTGATGCGTTAACTTTTGGTGATTACCAAGCAAAAGATATGTATTTATATTATTCGGTTACAGATGAAGTAAAATATGGAGCGTTAGCTCTAGAGTTAAAGTATATCAAATCTGCTAAACAAATTATACATAATGATTATAATTTAACACTAAATGAAGTAACTAAAACTATTAGAAGAGCAAAATTAATTGTAGAAAATAATAAAGGTGAAATTCTTTTATGTCATTTGAATAACAATTATTTTCTTGTTGGTGGACATGTGGAAAATGATGAAACAGATGAAAATACTTTAATTCGAGAAGTAAAAGAGGAAACCGGGGTATTAGTTGATGTTAAAAATTTATATCCCATTGCTAATGTAAGTTATATAAATAAAGATTATCCAGAAAAAAATATGAATACATATACTAGTTCTAATTATTATTATATTAAGTGTGATTTAATTCCTAATAAAAAAAATATGGATTTAACTAAAGATGAGTTATCTGGAAATTTTCAATTAATTTATATTCAAAAAAATGGCATTATTGATTTTTTAGAAGAATCTTTAGAAACTTGCTCTCGAAAAGGAACTTTGCAAGATACAATTTTTGCTTTAAAAGTATATTTTGATATCCAAAAATAGTTTTACATAAGCGTTTATATCGTGTTATAATTAGCATGGGTGTATTTATGAAAAAAATAAGCATAATGTATGAAGATTTTTTGAAAGAAAAAACAAAGCAAGATATTATTGATTATCTTAATTTTTTTAATATAAAATTTAGACATAATAGTTCTAAAGATAATTTAGAAAGAATATTATCTCATAGTCTTGAGGAAATCGTAAGATATTCATTTAATTTATTTCAAAATGATGAACTTGCAAATATAAAATTAGTTATTAAAAATTTAGGTTATGTTAAGATTAGGGCAAATTATTTATTACAATATTTTTTAAATAATTTATCACGCTTTGGTCTTGTTAAAGTTATTAATGAAAAAGAATATCTAATGCCTCAGGAAGTGGTAAAGTATTTTAAAATGTGTTTAAAAGATAGACAAATTTTAAAAAATGTAAAGCAAAATACAAAAGAATATAATTTGCTTTTGGGTATTGTAAATACGTATGGAGTTTTAACATTTGAAAAATTTTATACAATTTATAATAAATCTTTTGAATATAATGAAAGTGATTTATATGATAAATTATTAATTTTGCAAAAATTTTATTTAGAATTTAATATTTTATCAGACAAAAATAATAAATATATTTGCAATAAATATTTTGATAAATTAAAAGACGTAAAAAAATATATTAAAAAGAAGGCTGAATATAAAGAGTTTTCACAAAAAGATTTAGTGAATATATATAGTTTTAAATATATGTCTAAATTTAAACCGTATAAAAAACTTTTATCATTTGTAAAAAAGAATTATTACTTGAATGAAAAAGATATTAAGGTTTTCCACAAATATGTTGTTCTTTCATATTTGAATGATATTCAAGTTGATTGTGCTGGAGCTGACGAAAATTTATCAAATAATATTGATAAATATTTTGAATATAAAAATGAGAAGCATAAAAGTAAATTTGTAGAATTAATTAAAGAAATTATAGACTATTATCCTATGTGGAAATTTTATGGATTTAGTCAAATGGAGGTAAAATGCAAAAAATAAAAAATTGGCAATTATATGTATCATTAATAATAATTTTTGTTTTTTCAATTTTCTATTTTATAACAATGAATAAATATAGTTATGCATTTGCCTATGATAAAGAAAAGGAGCAAAAAGTAAATCAATTAGTGTTAATAAACAAATGTGCTGAAGTTTATGCTGAGAACAACTCTAATTTATTTTCTGATAAAGATACAATATATATTACTGTTAATGACTTAATAAATAGTGGCATTTTACCATCTGAAGAAGGTAAAGTATATGAAGCGGGCAGCAATGTTAAATTACTTAATGATAATAAAATAAGAATAACATTAACTGATGGCAAGTATACGATTAAAATGTTAAATGAATAATATGTAAAGTATTTGTAAAAAATAACCAAAAATATTGAAACCATTTAGCAAAATTGGGTAAGATATTATTGTAAGGAGCTGGTACAATATGATTTACCCATCAATTGATAAATTATTAAATATAGTTGATTCAAAATACATGCTTGTTCATGTGGCTGCAAAAAGGGCTAAACAAATGCTCGAATATGGACATTATCAAATGGACAAAAAGGAGTATGTTAATAAAAAACCTTTAGGCAGAAGTTTGGAAGAAGTTGAAAAAGGATTAATAACTGTAATAAGAAAAGAAAAAAAATCTTGATTATCTTAAAAAAGTGTGATAAGATAATCTAGTCTTATGGGGAATTAGCTCAGCTGGCTAGAGCACCTGCCCTGCACGCAGGGGGTCGCGGGTTCGAATCCCACATTCTCCACCAATAAGAATTTGAAAGCCAATGAATGGCTTTTTTTATTTGTAAAATTGTATATTAAACATTGTAAAAAAAACATTTTTTTGCTATTCTTATATTAGAATAGGTGATGAAAAATGAGAAATTCATTAGTTATAAAATTAGTAATAATATTTGTTTCATGTATAGCTGCAATAATACTTGCATCATATGTTGTAAAGCTTGCTAGAAACAGTAATTCTTTAACGTATAATTTAGGTAAAAATGTTGTTGAATATGAGGACACTTATATTAAAAGTTATGATGATTATTTAGCATTGGTAAAAAAATATAATATAAAAAAAGACTTAACTTCTACAAATTTTTCATCACATTACTTCATTGCTTCATTTCAAGATTATGATTCATGCTCAGAGAAAAAATTTAAATTAGTAAAATCTGTAAAAAAAGAAAATGGAGAATATAATATTAATTTCGAAGTGTATAATAAATGTGGTTGGTGTAAAAAAAATATTGTATTATATTTAATTGAAGTCGATAAATTTAATTCTGATGATCCAAAAATAAATTATAATTATACATTTGTAAATGATTTAAATTGCGGGAATGTTTAACGCATCCCTTGTGTAAGTTTACAAATAATGATAGTATAGATTTGTAAATGTTATTATTCATGTAAAAACATAAAAGAAAGGAAATAAAATGAATTCACAAATAGCAAATGAATTAATAAAGGGAATTAGTGTTTTATCTGATTTAAAAGGTAGCAATGATAGTCAGGCTTTAGATTATGTAATAACAATTATGAAAAGTGAGCTTAAAGATATGGCTCCGAGTGCAGACTATGTAAATGATAATTATTTTTATAATTTGAATAGAACTAGAGTTATGGTAATGCTTTTACTTGATGTATATAGGCAAAAAAATGATCTTGAATTTAATAAAAATCTAAATGAAGTTTTAGACATTTTAAATATGGAAATTGAAAAAGAAAAGAAAAAGCAAGACAATATTGGAAGATAAGGTGATTTTATGAAAAATATTGCAATTGTTACTGGAGCATCGTCTGGCATTGGAAAAAAATTTGCTACAACTGTAACAGATAATGTCAAAGTTGATGAAATTTGGGTTATTGCACGTAGCTATGAGAATCTTGAAAAATTATCAATTGAAATTGATACTACAATAAGACCGATTGCACTTGATTTAAGCAATGAAAAAAGTTACGAAAAATTCAAAAAAATTTTAGAAGATGAAAAGCCAAATGTTAAATTACTTATAAATGCTTCAGGATACGGAAAGTTTGAAAAGAGCACTAAAATTAGTCTTGATGATTCAATAGGAATGATAAAACTAAATGATATTGGTCTTACTGCTATGTGCTTAATGGTAATTCCGTATATGAAAAAAGACTCAAATATTATTAACATTGCTTCAGTAGCAGCATTTCAACCAGTTCCATATATAAACATTTATTCTGCTACTAAGGCTTATGTTCTATCATTTTCACGCAGTTTAAATGCCGAATTAAAAAATGATGAAATTCATGTTATGGCAGTATGTCCATTCTGGACAAAAACAAAATTTTTCGATAGAGCAGTATCAAAAAATGAAGTTATAAAAAAATATGTTGTAATGTATGAACCAGATGATATTGTTAGAACTGCATGGTTAGATTTAAAAAAGAAAAAAGATATTAGTATTTATGGATTTGTTGCTAAATCACAAAGAATACTTAGTAAATTATTACCAAATAAATTAATTGCAAGTATTTGGTTAAATCAACAAAAATTAAAATAATATGGAGGTAATTTATGGAAGGTTTGTTAATTATTTTAGGAATTATTGTTGTTATTAATTTAGCTTCATTAAAACAAATTAATGAATATGAAAGGGGAGTAAAATTTACAGCGGGAAGATTTACAAAAATTATGCAACCAGGATGGAGAGTAGTACTACCAATTTTTCAAAGTTATAAAAAAGTAGATATTAGAACAAAAGTAGATGATGTTCCAGAACAAGAAGCTATTACTAAAGATAATGTTTCTGTTAAAATAAATGCCGTTATATATTATAAAGTTTTTGATGCATCTTTAGCAGTTTTAGAAGTTGAAGACTTTTATTACGCAACAGCACAACTTGCTCAAACAACTATGAGAAATATCGTTGGTAGTGTAACTTTGGATGAACTTTTATGTGAAAGAGAAAAAGTTAGTGAAAAAATAAAAGAAATAATTGATAAAGAAACTGATCCTTGGGGAATTAAAGTTGAAAATGTTGAGCTTAAAGACATATCTTTAACAGATGAAATGAAAAGGGTTATTGCAAGAGCTGCAGAAGCTGAAAGAGAAAAACAAGCTGTTATAACAAAATCAATAGGTGAAGCTCAAGCTGCTGAAAACTTAGCAAAAGCCGCTAAAATGTTAGCAGAAAGTCCAGGAGCACTTCATTTAAGAACTCTTGAAACAATTAATGATGTTTCTTCAGATCAATCAAATACAATTTTCTTTCCAATACCAATGGAATTACTTGAGGCTGTAAAAGGGTATGCTGATAAAACAAAACAAGAAAATAAAAAATAGTTAATTTATAAATTTTAACTATTTTTTTTGCCTTGATAAGTATTTCTCTTAACCATTTCTTTATCAATATCATTAAGTAAGCAAAACTTTTTTATTAACCATTTTGGTTCTATTAAATCTTCTTTAATAGGATCACCAGTAATTCTTTCAATTACAGTAGTGTCCTTTAATAATTCAAGCTGTGATATAACAATATCAATATATTCTTCTTTTATTAATATGTGAAAATTTTGTTTTTCATACATACTTGCAAGTTTAGTATCTTTTAAAATATGTAACATATGAATTTTTACTGCGTCTATATCTAAACTATTTAAAAATCTTATGGTATTTAGCATATCTTCCTTAGTTTCATACGGAAGACCATTTATTATATGTGCTACAACAAAAATACCAAGTTCATGAAGTTTTTTAACCATTATTTCAAAATTTTTACTATCGTGTCCTCTGTTAATTAATTTTAATGTACTATCATTACTACTTTGAAGTCCGAGTTCAATTGTTAAAAAAGTCCTTTTATTAAGCTTTTCAAAATAGTTTAAATATTCATCAGAAATAACATCACTTCTTGTAGCAATAGATAAACCTATAACATTTTCTTTCTTTAAAAGAGACTCAACATTATTTTTAAATTCATTTATGTTTATAAAAGTATTGCTTCCTGTTTGAAAGTAAATAATATGTTTGGCATTTGGCCATTTTTTATTTAATAATAAAACTTCCTGTTCATATTGTTTATCAAGTGAAAGTGAACTATCTGTTATATTAGATTTACTACTATTTTTACAAAATATACATCCACCATTTTTAATATTTGGACAGCTTGCATGAGCATCAAGTGGTACTTTAAAAACTTTACATCCAAATTTGTTTTTTAAAAAGTAGTTAAATGTATGATATCTTTTGTTATCCAAAGTGTATTTAAACATATTTTCTCACCTATAAATATTTTATCAAAAAATCTTGTATAAAAAAATAAAATAGTGTATACTATTAATAGATTTGCTGGAGTAGCTCAGTTGGTAGAGCAATGCACTCGTAACGCATAGGTCATAAGTTCGATCCTTGTCTCCAGCACCAGTAAAAATTAAACTTGAAATTAATTATTTCGAGTTTTTTATTTGTTTAATAATAATCTTCACAATAAAATTATGTCATGGTATAATTATTTTGCAAAAAGGAGACTTTGATTATGTTAGTTTATGGGAAAAATATTCTATACGAAGTAGATAAAAAGAAAATTAAAAAAGCATATATTTCAAGAAATGATTATATAGGGTATCTAAAGGAAAATAATATCAAATATGAAATGGTTGATAAATCTAGACTTGATAAAATGGTTAAAGGTGTTCATCAGGGTTTAGTGTTAGATATTTTTGATTATAACTATTATAAAATGGACGATTTAGAAGGCAATTTTGTTGTAATTTTAGATCATCTTACAGATCCTCACAATTTTGGTGCTATAATTAGAACATGTGAAAGTAAGGGTATTAAATCAATAATTATTCCTAAGGACAGAAGTGTTTTAGTAAATGATACAGTTTACAAAACTAGTGAGGGAGCTATTGATAATGTAAAAATAATAATGGTTACTAATATAATTAATGCTATTAATAAGTTAAAAGAAATGAATTATTTTGTATATTGTGCAGATATGGATGGACAAGATTATAGAAACGTTGATTATGCTCCAAAAAAAGTTTTAATTATTGGTAATGAAGGAATGGGTATAAGTTCTGCAGTGAAGAAAAATAGTGATGTTGTAGTAGCAATTCCAATGAAAGGAAAAATAAATAGTCTAAATGCATCAGTAAGCGCTGGCATTATTATTTATAGAATGGATTAATATGAATTATAGTGAAATTGATGAGCAAGAATTAATTTCTTTATTATCAGAAAATGATGAACATATTCGTAATATTGTTTATGAGAAATATTCTTATTTAGTAGATATACTTATTAGAAAATATCAACCGGCAATAAGATATTTCAAAATAAGCAATGAGGATATTCGTTGTGAAGCATTATATGGATTTAGTGATGGTATAAATTCATTTTCAAATGAAAAATCAACATCATTAAAAACGTTTTTGTATATATGTATAGAAAGACGTTTATTAAAATATATTAGAAAGTTTATGTCTGAAAAAATTCAACTACTAAATGAATCTTTATCTTTAGAATATTCATCAGATACTGATAAAGCTTCTTTAGCAGAACTTCTTGGGGACGACAACAAATTTAATCCACTAAATAATATAGTGGATGAAGAAACATATAAAGAAGTATATGCTTTAGCAAAGAATAATTTATCAAACTTTGAGTATACGGTGTTTAATTATATGGTTAATAGTTTTTCATATAATGAAATAGCCACTATTCTTGGAAAAACTCCAAAACAAATTGATAATGCTATGCAAAGAATAAAGACTAAGATGAAAGATTTAATGGAAAAAGAGGGAATAATACAATAACTACTTGCAAAGTAGTTATTTTTTTGATATTCTATTTATGTCTTATGGCGGAATTGGTGAAGTGGTTAACACGGTAGATTGTGGCTCTATTATGCAAGGGTTCGACTCCCTTATTTCGCCCCATAGATAATATAAACTCTCTTTTTAGAGAGTTTTTTTCAACTAAAAATTTAGCTAATTCAACTACTAGTTTATTGTCATAAAGGCAATATAAAAGTATAATTTTCTTTGAAGAGGTGAATTATGATTTATTTAGATTATGCAGCTAATACTCCTGTTGATAAAAGAGTTTTAGATAAATATAATGAAGTTACATTAAAGTACTTTGGTAATCCAAATAGTTTGCATGATTACGGAATAGAAGCCAAAAAAGAAATAGAAAAATCAAGTGATGTTATAGCAAAATATTTTAATACAGAGAGTAAAAATATTATTTATACAAGTGGTTCAAGTGAATCAAATAATTTAGTTATAAAGGGAATTGCAGATAGATATCAATCTAGAGGGAAACATATAATTATATCTGAAGTTGAACATTCATCAATTATAGCCCCATGTAATTATCTTTCTACAAAAGGATTTGACATAACAGTTATTTCTTTAGATAAAAATGGAAAACTTAATTTAGAACAATTAAAAAATTCGTTAAGAGATGATACTATTTTAGTTAGTGTTTGTACTGTCGATTCGGAACTTGGTACAATTCAGCCAATAAAGGAAATTGCAAAGATTGTTAAAGAAAATTCTAATGCGTATTTTCATACTGATGCTACTCAAGCAATAGGAAAGATTACTATGGACTATACTGGCATAGATTTTTTAACATTTGCTCCACATAAATTTTCAGGTATTAATGGCGTTGGCGTATTGATTAATTTTAATGATGTAAAAATTACTCCTTTAATTCATGGTGGGAAATCAACTACAATTTATAGGAGTGGTACACCAGTTACCGCTAATGCGGTTTCTACTGCTTTGGCACTAGAACTTGCAACAAAAGACTTAGATAAAAAAATTGAGTATTTACTAGGTTTAAAGAATTATTTAATTGAAAATTTGATTAGTATTAATGATGTAAGCATTAATAGCCCTAAGAATTCAATTCCAAGTACCATAAACTTTAGTATAAAAAATGCTAAAAATATAGTTAATAAACTTTATAAAAAGGGTGTTTATGTTTCAATGCAATCAGCATGTTCACTTGGAACAAGTCCATCAAAGTCAGTATATGCCATCACTCAAAGTGATGATAAGGCAAATAATTCTATAAGAGTTAGTATAACGGATAAAACGACTAAAGAAGAGATAACTGAATTTATTAAAATATTAAAGGAGATTATTAATGAAGATAATAATTATTAATGCAATGTGGTGTCCAGGATGTTTAGTATCCAAAAGTATATGGAATGAAATAAAAAAAATGTATCCAAATATTGAGTATATTAATTATGATTATGATTTAGATGAAGATGAGGTTTCAAAATATAATGTTGGAAATATTGTTCCAGTTGTTATAATTGAAAAAAATAATGTTGAGATTAAAAGAATAATTGGAGAAAAAAGTAAAAAAGAAATTTTAATTGAATTAGGAGAAGTGTTATGAAAAACAAATTAAAACTTTTACTATTATTGCTGGTTTTAATACCATTTAATATTTTTGCTATCAGTAAAGATTATAAAGATGTTGTTTATAATATAACTAAAGAAAAAGTGGATAAAGAGAAAATTAACTTATACTTTTTTAGAATGGATGGATGTCCCCATTGTGCTGAAGAAGAAAAGTGGCTTGAAAATATAAAAGATAAATATGGTGACTACTTAAATATATATGATTATGAAATTAAAAATAGTAATAAAAATAGAGAATATTATTATAACGTTAAGAAAGTATTAAATGATGAAATTACAAAAAGCGTTCCATATACAGTTATTGGTGAAACTTATTTTGTAGGATTTTCTGAAACTGTTAGTGAACAGATTGAAAATAAAATAAAAGAGTTAATTGATGAAAATGTCAAAAGTAGTAATGATGTTAAAATTCCTTTATTAGGAAAAGTTAACATGAAAAAAGTTTCTATCCCGTTAGTTGCCACTATTTTAGGAGCAGTGGATGGTTTTAATCCATGTGCTATGTGGATACTTTTATTACTTATAAATATGTGTATTTCCATTAAAGACAAGAAAAAAATGAAAGTTGTTGGATTTACATTTGTATTATCATCCGGATTAGTTTATTTTCTTTCAATGTTAGGGATCGGAGTAATATTGGATTTTACAACCGTTATATACATAAGAAATATTATTGCTATTTTAGCTATTATTTTAGGAATATATAACTTATATGTTTATATTAAAACACGTAAAGACACTGGTTGTCATGTAATGAAAAAAGAAAAAAGAAAAACAGTTATTACTAAAATAAATAAAATTTTATCTAATAAAAGTTTTATATTGATGATACTAGGAACAGTACTTTTATCTGTTTCAGTTAACTTAGTTGAACTTGCATGTTCACTTGGATTTCCAACAATATTTTTAGAAATTTTATCATTAAATAAGATTCATGGTTTTGGTAAAATTATATATTTATTAATATATATATTTTTTTATATAATTGATGATTTAATAATTCTTATTTTGTCACTTAAAGCATTTGAAACCAAAGGAATAAGTACAAAGTATAATAAATATGTTAATTTGATAGGCGGAATACTACTTTTACTTATGGGAATATTACTTATTTTTAAACCAGATTGGGTAATGCTTAATTTTTAAAGAAGTTCAACACTTCTTTTTATTTGTAATTTATTTTATTGTATTTTTATACTATAATATATGTAACTGGCACATACATTTTTCATGTGTTGTAAATAATAATAAGGAATCTATATGAAATATGATAAAGAGTTTTTAAGTATTATTAATCCAATTATTATAAATGATGAATTTTTAAAAAGAAAAAAGTTTCATCATCATGAAAATGAATCAGTTTATGATCATAGTATGGCTGTATCATACTTAGCTTATAAATATGCAAAAAAACACAAACTTGATTATAAAAGTGTTGCAATTGGAGGTTTACTTCATGATTTCTATTATAAAGATTGGCAGATAAATAAAGAACATAAAAGTTTTTTCAAAATGCATGGCTTTGTTCATGCACGTGAAGCTTTAGAGAATTCAAAAAAACATTTTCCACAGTTAATGAATGCTAAAGTTGAGGATATAATTGTTAAACATATGTTTCCACTTAATATAAAACTTCCTAAATATAAAGAAAGTTGGGTTGTAAGTTTAATGGATAAAAAATGTTCCTTAAAAGTATTAAGACATCCCAAAAGCTATTTAAAGTATTTAGGAATTAGGAAGAAAGGTTAGTTATGAAAATAAAAATATATTTTATACTATTTATGCTTTATTCAATCTTCGGTTGGATTTGTGAAGAAATTGTTACTTATGATCCAAAGAAAGGTTTTATTAATAGAGGTTTCTTATTAGGACCATATTGTCCAATATATGGATATTCCGCAATATTTATGACTCTTTTATTAAATAAATTTTCTAATGAGTTAGTCATTTTTTCTTTAGCACTTATTATATGCTCAACAGTGGAATATTTATCTAGTTATGTAATGGAAAAACTATTTAATGCTAGATGGTGGGATTATTCAAAAAAACCTTTTAATATAAATGGCAGAGTATGTCTTAAAAATGCATTATGTTTTGGAGTTATGGGGTTGATTTTAATTAAGATTGTAGATCCTTATTTAAGGACTATGATACTTAGATTTTCACCCTCTAAAATTAATTTAGCATTTTATGTAATGTTAATAACATTTATTTTAGATAATGTGCTTTCTTATATGTTGATATTTAAAATTAAAGCAGAGAATACTTTTAAAAAACGTGATAATACAAGAGAAATATCTCAAAAAGGTAAAGAAATATTGAGTAAGTCTTTATTGGGTAATAAATTTGTTATAATTTTCCCAGAAAAAATTAAAGAAGGAAAAGAAAAAATAAAAAGAGAAAGAGAAAAAATCAAAAAGAAACAAGAAAAATTTAAAAATGAAATAAAAAAAGAAAAAGAAAAACTAAAGGATAGCATTAAAAATGAAAGAAGTAAAAAGCACAAAAAATAAATTATTTATATATGTAATGTTATTTTTTGTATTAGCATTTATAGGATGGTGTTTCGAGGTATTAAATGAAATAAGAAAGGGACATGGTTTTATTAATAGAGGTGTTTTACATGGGCCTTGGCTTCCAATTTATGGTTGTGGAGGATTATTAATTTACTTGCTTTTAAAAAAGTATAGAGATAAACCGGTTATTGTATTTGTTTTTTCATTTTTAATTAGCGCTACAGTAGAATATTTAACATCATTTTATCTTGAATTAACAAAAGGCATGGTATGGTGGGATTATTCAAAAAAACCATTTAACATAAATGGCAGAATATGTCTTGGTTATACATTAGTTTTTGCTATATTTGCAACACTTCTTTATTATTTTGTAATTCCTAAAATACTGGAGTTATTAAAGAAAATAAATTACAAATATCTTTCTATATTTAGTATCATATTACTTTGCTTATATTTAACTGATAATATTTATTCGATTAAAAATCCTAATATCGTAAGAGGGGCACACATAGTAAAAAAGTAGAAAATTTTATGGTTTTCTACTTTTTATAATATACATCAATGTCAACATAATTATTTATTCCATCAACTTTACCATTACTTGCAAGTTGCCACATAACATAAGGTCCTTTGTAACTTGTTTTTTCCGTGTAATGTGCAAGCCAAATATCATGCTTTACGGGTAACCAAATATACTCTAAATATGATTTTGAACCATAATGTACTGTTTCATAGCCAGCATTATTTAATATATCTAAATATGTATTTGAAATTTCTCTTAAGTCGAATAAGTTAATCTGTGCAGCATTAAAATATTTAAAGTTTTCCCAGTCAAATGCAATTGGTAAGTCAATATTATATCCTTTTATATTATCAAGTACAAAATTTGCTTCCTCTTTAGCATCTTCGATGCTTTTTGCATACGAATAAAAATATATGCCAACTTTAATACCATTTTCAGTGGCACCTTTGATATTTTCTAAATAATAGGGGTCTAGGTTTAATGGTTCATCATAATAGTACCTATATCCAAGTCTAATAATAGCAAATTCTACGCCAGCATCTTTTACTTTTTGCCAATCAATTTTTCCTTGGTACTTTGATACATCAATACCTATTAATGTATCATCAGTTTTATGTTTTTGATATACGTCATTAAACTCTAAGTAATTTGTTAAAACACCATTTGTGTAACCGCCTGTGCTTTTACTTTTTTCTTTTATAATTAGCTTAAAATCTTTACTGGCTTTATTACCACTTTGATCTTTAGCAATATATTTTAAGTTATAGGTTCCTAAAGTATTAACATCATAATCACCTTCAATATAACAATTTGGAGTTCTATCAGCATTATCCATACAACTAATTTCATTTGCTATGTCATTTTCATAACCAATATCACGTGTTATTGAATTTGAGACCCAAATTATTGGAGCAGTTGTATCAACAACATTATATTTAATTTTATAATTTTTATTCTGGCATTTTATAGTTTCTTCATGATTTCCAATAAATGATGTATCAAGTAACTTGCTTTCACATTTAATATTATTAACTATATTTTTAACATCAACTTTAGAAAAGTATTCAAAAGTATTCTCACTTAGCGTAATATCTTTATTACATCCACATAATAGTAGCAAACTTATTAAAATAATTATCTTTTTCATATACATAAATTTTATCAATAATTATTTGTTAATACAATAATTTTATGGTATAAAAATTAAATAGTTATTTTTCCCTTTATTTATGTGCTTTTTCTAATTTTTAGGTACTAATTTAGGTACTTATATTCTATAAATTATTTAATAAATCAACGATTTTATCTTGTGCAGTAGGGAATAAGTGCATATATACTTCTTGCATAACTCTTAAACTATGTCCCATTCTTTGTGACATCATTAAGAAGAACTTTGTTGAATCGTTAGCTCCGGATTTTAAATATTCATTTATACATAAACTGACGTGTGAATGCCTAAACTCGTGAATAGTTATAGCTTTACTTTTAAGATTTGCCAACTCAAAATATTCATCTTTCTTTTTATCAATCCAGTAATCAGTTAATACGTCACCATTTCCAAAAACAAACCAATCTTCACTAAAATCACTATATTTTTTTACTATTTCTTTATAATGTGATAATTCATCAAATAGAATATTAGACATTGTGATTTCCCTATTTAAACAATTCTTTGTTGCAGTAATTTTATATTTGCTATTTTTGGTAATAAAAGAGATGGTTTTATCAACTTTAATGGTTCTTCTATATAAATCTATATCTTTCCAAGTAAGAGCTTGTATTTCGCCTTTTCTCATGCCTGTAAAGTATAATGTTAAAAAGAAGCAATGATATAGATCATCATTTATTACATTTATAAATTTACAATAATCTTCATAAACAATATATCTTAATTTATTTTTATTTTCAACAACTTCATCATTTCTCTTTTTAAAGCGTCCTGATAAAGCAACTGGATTATAATTTAATTCAAACTTTCTATTAGCATAAGTAAATATTTCTTTAAAAACAACATAATATTGATTGCAAGTTGAAATTTTAATATTTTTACTTATGAGTTTATTTTTCCATTTTTCAATATCTACTACTTGTATTTCATCAATAAATTTATTTTTGAAATAGGGTAAGATATTGTTTTTATATTGTGAATAGTAAGTCAATAGAGTAGATTCTCTTATTCTTTCTTTTGCGTCTTTAAAATAATCATCAGCTACAATATCAAACTTTTTCTTTACGGGTGTATTTCTATTTAATAAAAATACTCTTTCTTCGGCTTTTGCTTCTTTCTCTAATAAAAATCTTTTAGAAGTATAAGGGACAAGTTTTCCATCAGCGTTGTGATAATATACTTTAAATCTCCATTGACGACCATCTTTAGTCTTTTCTTTATCTTTAAATACTGACATTTTAGCACTTCCTTTATTGTTTTATTTTTTAATAAGTGCTATAATGTAAAAGGAAACCTAATTACAATTATAGCCTTGTGTTATTTTTGTTTAAGATTGCTAGTCTTAGGGTTTTCATTAAACGCTTGGAGTTGCACCTCTAGGCGTCTTTTTTTATTTTATTTTATTTATTCATAGCTTTAGCTATTTTTTGGGCTTGCATATCCATTTTATTTTCTTCATAAGCTTCAATTTGATTATTTAAAATTGTTTTAAATTCGTTAGGGTTAGTTACATAATCAAACTCAAACATAGAAGAAGCTGTTGTTATCATAATAGTTCCATAATTAAATATCTTTCCACATAGACCTTGTTTAACTTGAACACTATTTATTTTGTTTAATGGACTATCAAGTTCGTTAGTTTTTATTAAACCAACTTTACCTTTGATTCTACGATTAGTTATTTCTAATTTAGTTGTGAAATAATTGATTAAATCTCTTGGAAACCAAACTAAACCAATTAAAATACAACAAGCAAATAGATCAATAAATAACTTAAAAACCAATGCTACAACTGAAAGCTTAGCTTTTTTAATTGTTTCTTCCATTGCATTTACTCCTTTCTTTTTATATCTAAAAATACCTGTACAAGCATATTTTTATTCAATTTTTACAATTCACGCCTAAAAACTGACATTTTAGACACTTTTTATAATTTATACTTATTTTTTTGATATAATCAAATGTTAATTTTATAATAGAGCCCCGAGAGGGGGTTAAGTGTGAGTAAGCTAAAGAGTTATTATGAATATCTTGAAAAAGATAACATTGATATTAAAACTTTAATTTTTTTTATAGAATATTTCTTATAAGAGATATTCTTATTTATTGTCATCTTCGTTTTTCATAATAAAAGGTTTATTAGCTTTAGCAAAATCAATTAAACGATTATAATTTTCCTCACTTAAATCCTCATTTTCATTTAAAAAACCTTTTTTCTTTAATATTTCTTTTAACAATTCAAACTCCTCTTCCTTGGTTATTTCTTGTTTTGAATAGCCATTATTTAAGGGTGGAAAAAATTCATCTATTTTAACATTAAAGATAGAAGCTAATTGAAATAATAAATCTTGATTTACTCCACGATCACCATTTTCATATCTTGAAATAGCTTGACGGGTTATATTTAGCTGTTCTGCTAGTTCATCTTGTGACATATTTTTTCTTTCTCTTAATTTTTTAATAATGCTACCAGCATATTTTCTTAAATCATTTTCATTCTTCATATATAGCCTCCTTATTTACTTGTTATTTGTTATTTAAATAACAAACTAATTATAGCATTTATATAAATAAAAAGCAACAAAATGGAACTTTTTTTCAAAAAATTAAATAAAAGTTATTGACATAAGCACCGATATGGTGCTATCATTAAGATGTCAAAACAAAAACTAAGGAGGTGAAACAATGCAAGAAAAATTGATTTTACTAAAAGAACAAAAGAGTTTGACAAATAAGGAAATGGCTGAAATGCTAGGAATTACACCGATTCAATACCGAAAAAAAGAAAAAGGTGAAGTTCAATTTAAACTTAATGAAATGGTAAAATTAAGTGAATATTTTGGAAAAACGATGGACGAAATTTTTTTACCATCAAAGCACCAAAATGGTGCGTTAAATAAAATTGAGGAGGTGTAAATATGAGTACAGGCGTACAAATAACTTTAATTATTTGTGTCACTTTGATAGCTCTTATCTATATATTAGCTAAATATGGTAGTGATATAAATAACAATAAGAAAAAATAACTAAGACTAGCAAAGAAGAGGTGGAAATATGGAAAAGCCTTACTTAAACATTACTGAGTTATCAATTCTTTTAGGACAAGGTAGGCGTCAAGCTGAAAGAGTTATGAATCATCTTTTGGAGATTGCTAAGGAACAAAATTATTATATTCCTGAAAGTAAAAGAGATATTTTGATACCTACACATTTAGTAAAAAAGGAATTGAAAATCAAAGAAGTAATTTTAAACAAAAATAGAAATGAGGTTAAAGAATGAAAAGGACAAATAAAAAAATAAAAATTAAATGGAAAAATATAGCATTACTAGGAGTTTTACTATTATGTGCATATATAGTAGCTCACGATTTATTTATGCTAACAATCTATTCTTGGATTACAGGAAAGTATATAGGGTGGACTTGGTTTGGATTTTTAACATTTTTAACAGCCTTTGCTGTAGGAGGAGAGATTGTTGATTATTTTGTTGAAGAAATTAATAAAAAAAAAAGATTTATGAATTGGTTGAGAACTCATAAATCAAATGTAAAACAAAACATTTTACTATTAGATTATAGCATTTAATGGTTAAAAAAGCAAAAGGATTGGAGGTAAAAGATGAACGGATTCACTATATATAAAGAATACTACGAACTGATTACCTTACTAACCGAAAGAGAACAACAAGAGTTATTACTAGCAATAACAAAGTTTATGTTTGAAGATATTGAACCAACATTAAATGATAAGCAAACAAAGATATTTAATAACTTACGCAGACCTTTAGAAAAAAGCAAAAAAAGAAGTAAGTGTGGTTCAATTACAAAATCAAACGAAAATCAAGAAGAAAACGAAACAAAAACAAAAGAAAATCAAAAAGAAATCAAAACAAAATTAAATGAAAATCAAAAAGAGAATGAAAACAAAACACATCAAGATGTTAATGTTATTGTTAATGTTAATGATAATGTAGATGTTAATGTTAAAAAAATATCTTTAGAAGAAATAAAAGGAATTATTGAATATCTAAATATTAAAAGTAATTCACATTATAAGTATTCTACTGATAAAACGCAAACTCTTATAAAAGCTAGAATTAAAGATGGATTTACTTTAGATGATTTTAAAATTGTTATTGATAAAAAATGCGAAGAATGGTTAGGAACTGATTTTGAAAAGTTTTTAAGACCTGAAACATTGTTTAGTAATAAATTCGAGGGCTACCTAAATCAAAAAATTACAGCTAAGAAGAAAACACTAAAAGATATTTCTATGAGTGACATAGATAGAGCTATTGAAATTGAAAGAAAGGGTAGTGGATTATTTTGACAAAATTAGAATTTTTGAAAGGAATGAAAAAGTTAGCTAATTACTTTTTAAAAGATTTAAGTGATGAAGAATTAACAAGTTGGTATGAAATTTTTAAGGATATAGAAGTTGAAACTTTTTATATGTCAATTCAAGAAATAGGAAAAACTAATAAATATTTTCCGGTGTTGAGTGAGCTATATGAGGAATGTAGAAAACAACGAAAAGAGTTTTTTCTATCAATATTAGAAAACAATAAGTCAGTCCCTGAAAATAGACTTGGATACTTAAAAAGTATGGTTGATTGGTATTCGATACAAAAAGAATATCCAAAAGAAATAATAAAAGAAGTTCTTAGCTATAAAAAATCTAATTTAATTGAAAAAAAGGAAACTCCACTTATAGGTTAAAAGTAATGGAAGAAGAAAAATTAAGTAGATATTGGAAGTTAAGAAGAGCTTATAACACTTTAAATCTAAATTATGATGTTTTGAAAACTGAAAGTGAATATAAAGATCGAGTTATTACTCGTCAAAAAAATGAAATAGCAAAATTAAAGGAGGAGATTAAAAAATGGCAACAGCCAAAACAAAAAAAGTTGAAGAGAAGAAAACATATAACTTCGGTGAAAAAAAGACCGAAAATATAAATGGAAAAACTTTACCAGTAGAATTTATAACACCAAAGTATAAAGAAGCTAGAAATAAAGCTATTGAATTATTGGAAAGTGATAAATATAAAGGAATATTGGAAACAAGTGATTTTTGGATATTAGTTAATACTTACGCTAACAAAACTAAGGCTATGTATAGCGGATTAATTATAAGCCACGATGGTTGCTTAAAAATAAATGATGTTTTAGATAAAGAATTAAAATTTAAACCTGAATGTATGACACTTGATAAAGAGGGTTATAATGGCTCTTTAGTATTTACTTATAATTGTCCTGAACAAGGAATCTATGAAGTTGGAGAGGTAAGTAAAGATAATTGTAAAAATGATTATCCTTATGCTATGGCTTTAAAAAGATGTATGGATAGAGTAATTTTAAAAAATAGTAAAATAGCTTACTCAGGAATTTATAGTGATAGTGAAGCTGATGAATTTACAAAAAGAATTGATGAAGATGTTGTAGAAGAAAAACCTAAAACTACTAAAACAGCAACTACAAAAAAAGCACCGGTAAAAACTGAAACTAAACAAAAAGGTGGAGATTTACCAATTCAAAAAACTCAAGTAGAACTAATTAAGAAATTATATACAGCAGAGGAGTTAATTCCTTTAATGAAAAAAATTGGAAAAGTAAAAATTGTTGAACTTACTTTATTAGAAGCAAGTAATTTAATTAAATTAAAAGAAAATGCAAAAGTGGAACAAGCAGTAGAAGTACCACAAGACGATGATAATTATTTAGATTAGGAGGAATAGAAAATGGAAGAAAATAAATTAGTAATCGTAAAAGATAATGAAATAGTAATTGATAATGATTTTATAGAAAGATATAGAAACTTTAAGAAAGTTCAATTAGAAATGGATTTAATGGAAAAAGATTTTAAAGCTCAATTAAAAAGTGCTATGGAATTAGTAGGAAAAGATAAATTGATATTAGATGGTTTTTCAGCAAAGATTAAAGCTGGATATACAACAAAGAGATTTGATTCTACAAGATTTAAAAAAGAATGCCCTGAAATTTATGAAGAATATTCTAAAGATTCAAGTGTATCAAGTTCAATATCAATAGAAGTTGAGTAATGATTGAGTTTATTGATGAACCACACATCTATCTAGTAAATGGAGTTATTACTCCTAGTGTTAGTGAAATATTACATTTTATATTTCCTAATAAATATAAAGGAGTTAATAGAAAAATTTTAAATAAAAAAGCTGAATATGGAACTACGATACACGAATCAATAGAAATGTATGAAGCTAACATTAAAACAATGTCTATAGAAGAAGCGTTTAATGTCACGATACAAGCTAAAGAATTAAGTTATATTCAAGAAGCAAGTTTAAGACAATATTTAAAGCTTAAAAATAGATATGAAATAGATGTAATAGAACAAGAAACAATGATTCAATTTGAACAAAAATACGCTGGTCGTTTCGATATGATAGCAAAGATTAAAGGATCACTATGTTTATGTGATATTAAGACAACAGCTGAATTAGATGAAGAATATTTAAGTTGGCAATTAAGTTATTATGAAATGGCTATGGGAAAGAAATTTGATAAATTATATGCTATTTGGCTACCTAAGAAAGATATAGGACAAGTAGTAGAAGTTAAAAGAAAGCCTAAAGAGGTTTTAATAAAAAAATTAAATGAATTTATGGAGGTATATGAAAATGGAAAATAAAATTGATGAAAAGGTATTAAATAAATTATTAAAAGGAGCTAAAACAAAAATTATAGCAACCGATAATGGAATAGGAATAGAGGGTAAATTACCTGAAATGTTAAGTTTGCTAGGATTTTTAATCCGTCAAATAAAAGATAGTGGTGTTGATAAAAACTTGTTGAAAGAAACTATAAGAATTGGCTTAGGTGAAAAAGTTAATAAAACAAAAGAAAGTAAAGATGATGAAAAACTAAAACATCAAAAAGCATTAAAAGAATTACTAAAAGGATTAAATGAAGCCTTAGCAAAAGATTTAAAAGATTTAGAAGAAATGTTAGGAGATGAAGAAGATGAATAATGTAAGTATTATTGGAAGAATAACTAAAGATATAGAATTAAGAGCTACAACAAGTGGATTACCAGCTGTAAGTATGTTTATAGCTATAAATAATGGAAAAGACAAGGACGGAAATGAAAGACCAGCCGATTTTCCAAAGATATATGTTTACGACAAACAGGCTGAAAATGTAAACGAATATTGTCATAAAGGTAGCCTAGTAGGAATTACAGGAAGAATTAAAACTAGAACTTGGGACAAAGAAGATGGAACTAAAGGATATGAAACTTATATTTTAGCAAGTAGAGTACAATTTTTGGATACTAAAGCTAGTGAGGGAGCTGGAATACCTGAACCTGATTATGTACCATCAAAAGAAGAAAAAGAAGAAAATGATCCATTCGCCGATTTTGGAGAATCAGTAGAAATTAGTGACGATGATTTACCTTTCTAGGTGATATATGAAGCTTGTAGGTAATTATTCTCGTAGTGGAAAAAATGAAAACTTTGAAACTGAAATTACACTTACTATACGAGAAAACTATAAACATTTAATTCAAGACCTAGATAAGAACGAATTATATTCAATAGTAATATCTAAAGCTAAAGATAAAAGAACTGAACAGCAAAATAAATATATGTGGGCTCTAATAGGTGAGATAGATAAAGCTCGTAATGGTGATAGGTCAAATGAGGACTATGATATTTACCTTGAGGCTTTGGTAAGAGCTGGAGCTAAATATACTCATCTATTAGTTGAGCCACAGGCTGAATCAATGTTAAGAGAAAGTTTTAGAGCAATACAGCTAGTTAGAAAAATACAAGTTAAGGATAAAGTCTTTAATGATTATAAATGTTTTTATGGAAGTTCAAAAATGGATAAAAAAGAAATGCACGACTTAATAGAAACAATATTAGATATGGCTAGTGAATGTGGATTAGATATTGTCTATTGGAAAGATGTATTAGATTTTGAGGATTAGAAATGGGAAAGATAAGTCAAAAAGATATTGTGTTAAATCATTTAAAGAAATATGGAAGTATATCTACTATGGAATGTTATGAAATATATAGAATAACTGATTTACAACACGCAATATATCTTTTAAGAAAAGAAAATTACAATATTATTGATGAATGGATTAGTAGCAAAAATAAATTAGGTTGGGCTAATAAATATAAAAAATATACTTTAGTTGAAAGTTGAGGTTGATAATATGAACGAAGAAAAAGAATTAATAAATACACTTAAAAAAAATATAGAAATTGTCAATCACTATGGAGTAAAAAAACAAATGCCTATATGGATTGAAGAAATGAGTGAACTTATAAAAGTAATTTGTAAGTGGGCTAGAAAATATGACGAATTAGAGGGTGATATAACACCTCAATTAAAAGCTGATTTTTATGAAGAAATAACTGATGTTTCAATTTGTTTAGATCAATTAAAATATATTTTAAATTTTAAAGAAGATGATTTGATGAATGAATATAAGTTTAAGGTTGAAAGACAGCTAAAAAGAATAGCTGGTGAAAATAATGAGTGAAGAAGAAATTATTAAATTAAGAACAAGATTACAATTAGCGGAAGATAGTAATAAAATTCTAGTTCAAAAATTAAAAAATAAGGATAAAGATTTAAAAACAATAAATAATCTTTATCTAAATGAAAAGAAAAAAGTGAATACCATTTATACAGCTTTAACTACACGAAATGTAGATGAGAATAATTATAAAAAAGCTATTGAATGGATAATAAAAATTATTGAGGAGGGATAAGATATGAGAACAATGATTTTAATTATTAATTTAGTATGTCTTGCGTTTATGATTTTTAATATGATAAATATTGCAAAAACTGATAAAGAAATGGATAAAATGTTTAAGAAATTAGATGAGGATTTTATAAGAAAAATGAAAGCTTTAACTTTACATTTAACACCTGATGAGGCTTTAGAATTAATACACGAAGTGGTAGATATACCTGATGGATTTTATCTAGGTGTAAATAATGAAGATATATTAGAAGTTACGTTATTTGAATGTGATAACAATGTTCACAATAAAATGGGAAAAGCAATAGAGGGATTTTATTTAGAAAGTTATAGACCTAGTGAGTTAATAAGTTTTGGAATTGAATTATTAAAATATATTAATGAATTAGAATATAAAAGCAAAATAAAATTTTAGGTGTTGAAAATGAAAATAGATATTTTTAACACGAATAAAAAATATAATATCATTTATGCTGACCCACCTTGGAGATATAAAGTTTGGCCAAGAGCAACAGGCTTAGGAAGAAGTGCTGAATCTCATTATAATACTATGGAGAAAGAAGATATACAATCTTTACCAATCCAAAATATTTGTGAAAAAGATTGCGTGTTATTGTTATGGGTCACAGCACCTTGTCTATTAGAGGGAATAGAATTGATAAAAAAATGGGGTTTTGAATATAAAACATTTGGCTTTACTTGGATTAAACAAAATAAAAAAAGTGATAGTTTATTTTGGGGTATGGGATATTATACTAGAGCTAATACTGAAATATGTTTGTTAGCAACAAAAGGTAAACCATTACCTAGATTAAGTAAATCAGTTCATCAAGTTGTTATATCAAAAGTAAGAGAACATAGCAGAAAACCTGATGAAGTTAGGAATAGAATTGTAGATTTATTTGGTGATATTCCACGAATAGAATTATTTGCAAGGCAACAATTTAATGGTTGGGATTGCTGGGGAAATGAAGTTTAAAAATGTTAGAAGAAACAATAGATTTATTAACAAGACAAATGTTAGAAAATGTTTTTAATGACAAGAAAAATAAACAAAAACAAATGATAACTATGAGCAAGGCTGATTTATACAAGTTTTGTATTAAATTAGTTAAACTTATACAACAAATAGAAAATATGGAGGAATAAGATGAGAAGTTTAGTTATATTAAGGGGAAGTCCTGCAAGTGGTAAATCTACTTGGGTTAAAAAAATGGGCTTAGAAAATTATACTTTATGTGCAGACACAATTAGGTTATTAGTTGAAAGTCCTATAATTGTACCTGATAAAAATCATAGAGTAATTAGTCAAAAAAATGATAATTATGTATGGCAATTATTGTTTGAATTATTGGAGAAAAGAATGAGTAGAGGGGAGTTTGTGGTAATAGACGCTACACATAGTAGATCGAGTGATTTTAGTAGATACAATAAACTTTGTGAAAGATATAGATATAGACGCTACTATGTTGACTTTAGTGATGTGTCTATTGAAGAATGTAAAAAAAGAAATGCTTTAAGAGAAGATTATAAGAGAGTACCAGAAAATGTTATTGATAAAATATATTCACGATTAAAAACACAATCTAAAACGAGTGGTTGGATAGAGGTAGATAAAAATAATTTTTGGAATGAAATAGGAATGAAATTATTTGATTTAAGCCATTATTCTAAGATTCATATTTTTGGCGATATTCACGGGTGCTACAATCCGTTAAAAGAGTATTTTGATAATAACCCTTATAATCTTGACGAGATGTATATTTTTTGCGGAGATTATACGGATAGAGGATTGCAAAATAAAGAAACTTTGCTATTCTTAATGGAATTAGCTAAAAATAAAAATGTATTATTTTTAGAGGGAAATCACGAAAAATGGTTAAATTATTATTCCCTAGATGAATATGAAAATATAAAAAGTAAAACATTCTTAAATAAGACTATGCCTGAGATTATTGACATTGATAAAAGTGAGTTAAGAAGTTTTTATAGAAGAATCGGTCAAGTTGCATATTTTGACTATGACGGAAAGAAATATTTAGTATCTCACGGAGGAATCAGCTATGTTCCTGATGAATTACAATTAGTTGCTACTGAACAATTTATCAATGGTGTTGGTGACTATAATGTACAAATAGATGAAATATTTTTAGAGAATGAAAAAGATAAAAATATTATGCAAGTACACGGACATAGAAATATTTTTGAAATAGACGGAAATCAATATTCAGTTAATCTTGAGGGAAAGGTTGAATTTGGAGGATTCTTAAAAGTAATGATACTAGAAAAAGGAAAACTTCCATCTATAGCTAAAATAAAAAATAATTATTTTGGTAAGCCTGAGGAAATTAATGAATTTAATGAGTGCCGAGCTAAAATAACAAATATACCGATGGTAGAACAATTAAGAATGTCAAAGGACATAAGAGAAGTAGCTTTAGGAAATAATATTAGTTCATTCAATTTTACAAGAAACGCTTTTTACAATAAAAAATGGAATGAATTAACTTGTAAAGCTAGGGGATTATTTGTGGATACTGAAAAAGATAAAGTGGTAGCTAGAGGCTATGAAAAATTCTTTAATATAAATGAAAAAAAGGAAACTGAGTTAGAACATCTATTAGTTAAATTTAAAGATAAAATAACTTGCTATAAAAAAGAAAATGGTTTTTTAGGTATATTATCTTTAATAAATGGAGAATTATTTTTTGCTAGTAAATCAACTAACAAAGGCGTCTTTGCTGATTATTTTAAGAAAATATTTGACGAAAGTTGTATTGATAAAATTAAATTAATTAATTATTTAAAGAATCACGATGTGTCTTTAGCTTTTGAAGTAATTGATATTGAGAACGATCCACATATTATAAAATATGATAAATCAAAAATAGTATTATTAGATATTATTTATAATGACTATGAATTTAAAAAAGAACCTTATGAAAAAGTAGTAGAATTAGCAAAATTATTGTGCTGTGAATGTAAAACTATTTATAAAGAGTTTGATGATGTTAGAGAATTTCATAAATGGTATTTAGATAACACTGATGAAGAAGATTTGTCTAAAGAAGATATAGAGGGAGTAGTTATTGAATCATCAGGAATTATGACTAAATTAAAATTCCCATACTATAATTTTTGGAAATTTATGAGGAGAGTAAAAGAACAAGTAGCTCATAAAGGAACTCCTAAGTTATCTAGTCTATTTAATCCTACAGCTAACTATTTCTACGCTTGGCTAAAGAAACAAGATGAAGAAACTTTAAGTAAAGATATTATCACTTTAAGAGAAAAATTTTACAATGAGGATTTCAATGAATAGAGAAAAGTATATTATGAATAATTTAAAAGATAAGTATGATTATCTTTTGGAAAAAGGATATAAAGTGATAGCTTTATTTTTACAAGGAAGTCAAAATTACAACTTAGATATATATGATGATGATTATAAGAGTGATATAGACGCAAAAGCTATAATATTACCTACATTACAGGATATTATTTTAAATAAAACACCTATATCAACAACTTTGATACTTGATAATAATGAGCATATTGAAGTTAAAGACATAAGAATAATGAAAGATATGTTTATAAAACAAAATATTTCATATATTGAATTATTATATACTGATTTTAAAATAGTAAATGAAGAATATAAAAATTACATAGACCAGCTTATAGCTATGAGAGATTCTATAGCTACAATAAATAAAAATCAATTTTTAAGATGTATTAAAGGTATGTCAATGGAAAAAGTAAAAGCTATGGAACACCCTTATCCCACTTTAATAGATAAGATAAATAAATACGGATACGATCCAAAACAATTACATCATATAGTAAGATTATATGAATTTATATATAGATATTTATATAATCAAGAACCTTTAGAAAAATGTTATAGAAGTATTCAAAAAGATTTATTGATAGATATAAAAAAAGGAAAATACAACTTAGAACAAGCTCGAGAAATATCTAAAGAATATGATTCTAAGACTAAAGGATTATGTGATAACTTTATGAATGTAGAAGATGAAATTAATAATGAAACTATTAATATATTAAATACATTAATAGCTAAAATTTTAAAATATTCATTTGTAAAAGAATTAAAAGAGGAGGAAAAAGAATGTATTATTATGGATTAACTAAAGATGAGTATATTAGATTGCTAAAAGAATGTGGAATGTGTACTAAAAAATGGACTTTATCTAAGATTAAACAATTCAATAAAAGAAAATTAGAAGTCATAAGGTCAAGAAATAATAAAAATAAAAAGAGGTGGAGATAGTGAAAGAAGAGAATAAAACTAATGTATATCTTAATGTAGATGAAGAAGATAAAAATGAAATAGTAAAAAAAGTATTGGAAGAATTGAAGAATAAAAAGTTATTAAAAAATCCTAAATCGTCTTATAAAAGTACCGAAAAAATATTATATAGTTTAAATGTATTACCTGAGGCTATTAAATTAATAGATGAAGAAGTAAAGAAACTTGAAGAAGAAGCAAAAGGTATAGCAATACCAACAGCTAAATCTAATTCACTTATACTTAATGAAAGAAATAACACCTATGTTTATGGAGATGAAACACTTGAAACAAGAATAAGTGAGTTAAAACAAATATCAGTTAAGGCTAAATCACAGGTAAGATTAGTTAAAAGTGCTTTAAAGAAAATTGAAGAGGATAAGTGGTATGATATTATTCAAATGTATTACTTTGATGGTATGAAAATAGAAGCAATAGCCGAAGAATTAGATTGCTCAGTAAGTACCATAAGTGACAATAAAAAAAGACTTATGAATGAATTAAAAGTATATATTTTTCCTGATACTTTTATAGAGGAATTATAACTTGTTATGAAAGTAAAAAGGTTAAAAGAATTGCTAAATAACTTAGATGATGATTTAGATATATTTATTAGAAATTCATACAATATTTGTGGAACAATAGGAGAATTAGAACAAGTAGAAAAAAGTTTTTATGGATTTTTTGGAAATGACATTCCCTGTGTAATTTTAAATACACAATATAGTAAAGAAATGGAATTTGTGGAAGATGAGGAAACTTTTATTGATTATATTGAAACTGACGGAAAAAAATAAAAAACCGAAAAAGTGCCGAAAAAGTGCCCTATTGAATAACGAAAAATAACTGATATAATATAGTAAAATGAAATAATTATGATAGATGAATGAATCACTAATCATAATTATTTTTATTTTGATTAAATATGGGTGATATTTTAATGGAAAAATACATTGAGAGTAATTGATTTGAGATATAAAGTTCGATTCTTTATTCACCCGTCCTTTTTATTCTTTTTATTCGTTGATGTTATCAACAAAAAAGAGCGGAACTAGAAATAGTTCCTTTTATTATGTTTAAAAAGTGGGTGATAAGATATGTTAAATACAATAGTTGCAATAGTATTGGTAGTGTTAGAAATGTTATTTTTAGCGGTGGTTCTTATCCTCAATAATATAGATGAGTTCATAGAATGGCTTGAAAAAAGATTAGAAAAGAAGAATAAGAGGTAATTCTATGAAAGAAAAGAATTATTTGGGGTTGTGTATGAGATATAGTGAATCCTGTAAGCTATGTCCTAGAAATAAAAAGTGTGAGGAAGAATTAGCACTAGAGAAAAGAGGTGTTAGATATGAAAGTAAAAATACTTGGAACGGAATACGAAGTAATAAAAGACGCAGAAGAAAAAGATTATCCACAATTAAAAAAGTGTGATGGTTTTACCGATTTTAGTATTAAAAGAATTGTAGTAGCCAACTTTGACAAAGATGAAAGTAGTGTAGATGATATAGACTGGTATAAAAAGAAAGTCCTTAGACACGAATTAGTACACGCATTTATTCACGAGAGTGGACTAGCCGAGAATTGTGACTGGGCTAGAAATGAGGAACTTACTGATTGGATAGCTATACAATTTGAAAAGATATTAGGCGTGTTTATAGAATTACAATGTATTGATTCTATAGGTGTAGATGTAAATATATTTGATAGACAATCTAACGATCCAATAAATGATCCTATTAATTCTCCTAAAGTAAAAGTAGCTAAAGCTAGTATTAAAGATACTACTGAGATAATAAATGAAATAGGTAAATCAATAAATAAAATACCTATAAACATAAATCTAAATAATTTAGCTAAAGGTGGAATAATTGGAGGTGATGGGTAATGACCTCGTTAAGTAATAATCAAAAGTTATTTTGCCAAGAATATTTAAAATTAGGTATGAATGGAACACAGGCTTATCTAAATGTATATAAGACCTGTAAGAAAGAAGAAACAGCTAGAACTAATGCTAGTAGATTGCTAACAAATGCTAACATAAAAAACTATATTAGTGAACTACAAGACAAAGTAGAAGAAAAAGCTATAGTTAAGATAGAAGATATAGTTAATGAATTATTTACAATAGCTTTTACTGATAGAACTAAGATAAGCAAAAATGTTAGAAATAAGATATTAGAACGAAAAGAAGATGGTACTGAGGTAGAATATTATGAAGATAATGTTATTTTTGCTGAAACTGATGAATTAGATGATAAAACAAAAAAGATAATATCAGGATATAAGAAAACTCAGTCCGGTTTTGCTGTTGAAACATACGACAAAATGAAAGCTCTTGAATTATTAGGTAAGTATTTAGGAATGTTCAAAGATGAAGCTCCTACAATAAATAATAATATAGTTAATCCATACGCCAATTTAAGTGAGGAAGAATTACGAAAATTGGTTGGTGATTAAAAGTGGTAATACCTGAATATGTAAGAGAACAAGCAAGATATGAATTAGCTAGGCGTAGCTTTTGGGAATATTGTAAAATAAAAGCTCCTGACTTTTATATGGAGGGTAGGAAGTATTTAAAAGAGTTTTGTAATGAATTACAAGACTTTTTATTATCTCCTAAAAAGGTATTAGTAGTTAATATGCCACCTAGACACGGAAAGAGTAGAACTCTTACATTATTTGTTCAATGGTGTTTAGGTAGAGATATACACTATAAGATAATGACCGGTAGTTATAATGAAATACTATCCGGAACTTTTGCTAAAGCTGTAAGGGACGCTATACAAGAAGAGGACGGAATATTTAATAAAATATTTCCTAATGTAAAAGTTAAGTATGGTGAAGCTTCGATGAAAAAATGGGCTTTAGAGGGAAGTGAAGAAGCTAACTATTTAGCAACATCTCCAAAGGGTACAGCTACTGGTTTTGGTTGTAAGCTAATGATAATAGATGACTTAATAAGAGAAGTACAAGAAGCTTATAACGAAGAACTATTAGAAAAGCACCAACGCTGGTTTACTGATACTATGTTATCAAGAACTGAAACAGGCTTTAAGATAATAATAGTTATGACTAGATGGGCTACAAATGACTTAGCTGGATTTGTATTAGATAAATATAAAGATGATTGTATTCACATTAATTATAGAGCTATTCAAGATGATGGATCTATGTTATGTGAAGAAGTATTAAATAGAGCTGACTTTGATTTCAAAACTCAAGAGATGAGTGAAGAAATAGTAGAAGCCAACTATAATCAAAAATGTATTGATGAAAAAGGTCGTCTATACAAGAACTTAAAGACATACGATGTTAGTCCCGGATTTGGAACAATATACGCTTATGTTGATACAGCTGATACTGGAGATGACTTCTTATGTTGTGCTGTATATGGATTACTTAATAAAGAACCATATATTTTAGATGTTTTATTTACTGATGAGGGTATGGAAATAACCGAGGAGGAATGTGCTGATATTCTCTATAGAAACAATGTTAATTTAGCATATATTGAATCCAACAATGGTGGACGAGGTTTTGCTAGAAATGTTAAGAGAATATTAAAAGAAAAATATAAATCAAATAAATGTGTTATTAAACCATTTACTCAATCAGCCAATAAGCAATCAAGGATATTATCATCTAGTTATTGGGTTATGGAACATATATATTTTCCATTTAATTGGAATAAAAGATGGGAAGCGTTTTATAAACACATTACTAGGTATCAAAAGAAAGGTAAAAATGCTCACGATGATGGAGCTGATGTATTAGCTGGTATTTACGATAAGACGGTAGGAGAAAGAGGAGCGTCTTTTGGTAGCACTAAGCCAGCATAAAAGGAGGTATAATATATGCTACAATATAATAAAGAATATATAACTAAAGCTGAAAATATAGCTACAATATTAGAATCAGCTAAGCCTGAATGGAATAAAAGAAAAAAGTTATATAGAATGAAAGTAAGAAAAAATAGTCCATCAGGTTTGGTAGCTGAAAATGATAAAGAAACTAAAGTGGCGTTTGAATTTGCTATATCAAATATGATAAATGGATATGCCGGAGGTAAAGCTCCTATATATCAAGTAGAAGAAATGCCAACGAAAGAAAAACAAGCTATTCTAACTAAATTATTTAATAAATTATTTAATGCCAAAGACAATGATAGAAAAGAATATCAAACATTTATTGATTATATAAGGAATTACAATGATGATTCCTTTTTTTATTATAATTTAATACAAAGTTATAATGATTTGTCGGCTGGTTATGGTATTTGGTATGAAAATGAAGATAATGAAATAGTATATGCAAATGTTGACGCAAGACAAACAATAGCTATTTATGATTATTCTACACCAGTTAAAAAGATAGGTTTATTAAGAACTTGGGAAGAAACTAATGAAAAAGGTGAAAAGTTTGATATGGTTGTAGTCACTACCGAAGATTGTAAATACTATTTTAAAAATAGTAAATTAAAAGGTGATGACTTTAGAGAAGATGAAGAAGCAAGAGAAACGATCAACTGGGGTTGTGTTCCTTGTATAGCAATAGAAAATCCTGATGGATTAGCTTGTTTTGAATTAGCAAAACCTAGTATTGCTAAATATGAAAGAGTTATGAAGAACTCAGGTAATACTTTCCAATACAATGATGACGCAAAACTAATGGTGACTGGTTATGAACCTAGAGAAGATACTTTAATTGAAAAAAGAGATGATAACGGAGAAATAGAACACGATGAAGAGGGTAATATTATATGGATACCTAATGAAAAGAGAAAAAAGGAAGATGAAGTAGTATTACAAGCTCCTGTATTCTATGCTGGTGAGGGTGGAAGTATTGAATGGGTAGAAAAAAATATCAATGATGGTGCTTTAGAAAACTATAAGAAAACACTTATAGATTTAATATTTATGGTTAGTTGTTGTCCTAATGTTAATGATTTAGGGTTTACTAATGCCGATAATAGCTCAGCACTAGAAAAGAAATTCTTTCCACTAGAACAATCTATCACTTACTTAGATAAATCAGTTAGAAAAGAATTACTAGCTATGTGGGAAGCCTTTACTACTAGAATTAATCTAAAAAAAGGTACAAAATATGACTTTAGAAACTTAAAAATAAAGCTTCAAAGAAATATGCCTACTGATAAGAAAGCCGAAACTGATAGAGCTTTATCATTAAGAGGATTAGTATGTGATGAAACTGTCATCAACTTATTACCTGATGAGTTAGACGCTTCAAGTGAAATAGAAAAAATGAAAACACAAAGTGAAGAAAATCTTGAAGCAAATATGAAAAAGATTGAATCTTTCGGTAAAGATGGAGCTGACGCTCAAGCAGAAGAAAACAATAATCAAGACGCAAAAGAAACAAAAAATGCGTCTAATACTAATCAAGACGCAAGTGTGCAAAGTAGCCGAGAAAAGTAGGTGATATATAATGGATAATAAAACTATCCTGAATAACCGATGGAATTACACTGATTTAAAATTAAAAGATTATCTTAGAATTTATAAAAAAACTAACTTAAAAACTCAAGATAATATACAAGATATATTTAATGGTATTGATTTTAATTATATGGATCTAAATAAGCCTATTTCTAATAACCAAAGGAAAAAATTATCTAGGGTTGTTGATGAATGGAAACAACTTGAATTATTAAAAGGATATTTTGAATATAAAGTTATAGAAATTCTAAATAAGAGATATATTACTAATCAAGAAATGTTAAGTATATTATTGTGGGGTGCTTTTGTAAAAGAAAGAAGTCAGTTAGACGAATATGAGGAAGTCTTATTTACTGAAATAGGACAAGATTTATATAAACAAGGTATTGATGAAATAAAACCTACTAAAAAGAAAAAATGGAGTTTAACTTGGGAATATATATGGTCTATGTTATGTTTACCTAATGTAAAAGGTAGTAGTTGGATAACATATATTGAAGCTTTAGCACTAACTAACGCTCAAGAAATAGAAAGACAAACTATTATCCAATTACAGCAAAATAAAAAGCCTAATATAGAAGATGATGTGTTTAAAAACATCTTAAAAAAGCAACAAAATAGATATATTTCTATAAATGATGATAAAATAAGCGGTGCTTTAGATAGTCAAGTTGTAGAAATAGCCAATAAATCATTATTAAAAGCTGGTGAAGATGTAGGACAAAAGAAATTAAGAGCTAGATTTATTGCTGAAATTGATGATAGAACAACTAAGATGTGTGATGGTATGAATGGTATGTTATTCTATGTTAATGATTGGAATAGATTTTATAGATATAGTGATGATGATAAAAGAGATGTTCTTTATACAATTAAAGGACTAGAAGTTGGGGCTAATTTGCCACCGATTAATAATCATTTTCATTATTGTAGAAGTACAATTACTTATCTTACTGAAATGAAGTATAATGAGCTTATAGCCGAGTATAATCAGTTAAAAAGGATAATACCTAGTGAAGTACCTGAAAGCCTTGAAGAATACGCTAAATTAAGGTATAATAATAGCAATTATTATGAAGAAATAAAACTCAAAGAGGAAATAGGAAAACATTATAAAAAAGACCTAGAAATAGGTGAAAAAAAGAAAACTTTATCATTTAATAGTTATTATGAAAAAGTAAATGATACAAGAGAGTATTTAAGAAATGTTCAAGCTAAAGACTTTGGAACTATTGGTGAAATAAAACTACATACCATTGATAGAATGATAGATAGAAATATCACTAAGGAAGATATAAAAAATATATTAGAAGATCCAACTAATCACTGGTATAGTCCTATAAATAATAGTGAGGTTTTCTTCAAAGATAAAAAAATGGTTGCTATTGATATAGAAGAATTAAGTGTCAAGACAGCATATAAGGGAAGAGGTAAGAAAAATGAATAATCCTAGAAAGATTTTATCTATAAAAGATATAGAATTATTAGAATCAAAAAATATTGATATTCCTGATAAAGAATTGAATGATAGTGAATGGGATAATTTAATAGTTCAAATAGCAATCAATTTGAAACAGGAAGAAGCCGAAAGGTTAATAGATATACTAGATGACAGCACTAAATAAGGTGCTGTTTTTCTATACTACTTTTATAGGTAGTATATCAATAGTAAAGAAATACTTTATTGTTGATATAGTGCTTATAAAATAGCACTAAATAATGATTATTAAGAGGAATGATAGCTACATTCCTTTTTTTAATGCCTTTCTATTGTGGCTCAACAATGGAGTTTTGTGTAAATGTAATGAGCTGGGGACTTAAAAAAGTAAATGGCTTGGGACAAAGGAGGAATAAGAATGGACACAAATAATTCAAATGGTGTTGTTGATAACAATGTTCAACAAAACCAAAATGCAGGTGCTAATGTACCTAAAACTTTTGACGAAATGTTGAAAGAATCTAATTATCAAAGTGAATTTGATAGGAAAGTTCAAAAATCTTTAGAAACAGCTAAGGCTAAATGGGAAGCTGAACAAGAAGCTAAACAAAGTGAAGCCGAAAAATTAGCAAAGATGAAAGATGATGAGCGTAGAAATTATGAGCTAGAACAAGCTCGAAAAAAACAGGAAGAAGCTGAATTAAGATTAAGTGCTTATGAATTAAAAGAAGAAGCAATTAAGATGGCTAATATTCCTGAAACTCAGGTAGATGTTTCTTTATTGAATCTTATAGACTTTAGAAGCATTAAGGCTGAACAAGTAGAGCCTACTATTAAAAACATAAAGAAAGTATTTGATAGTGCTGTTGAAAATGAAGTGAATAAGAGATTAAAAGAAACTACTCCTAAGACAGTAAACGCTAATATTTCTTCAAATAGTGAAAGAGTATCAAGATTTAGCGTTTAGTTATTGCCAAAAAAGGAAGAGGAGAGTGATTTAATATGGCAAAACAAAATTCATTAAATATTCAAGACTATTTAAACGATGATGTTATGGATAGTCTAGCTGAAACACTTGACGGAGTTATTGAAAATATCCAATCAGGTTGTGTCAGTGAAGCTTTAAAAGCTAAAAATGGTAGTGGAGATCCTACTACAGGAAATGTAGAGTATAAGAGATTTGCAAATGCAGTAATCCAAGAAAAAGGAACAGCAAGAGCAAACGGAAAGGGTAATAAAGTAAAAGCTAAACCAGTCACTGTAAATATTGATGATGATAAAGAAATCATTGAAGAATTACAAGAAAAAGACCTTAAATTATATGGTGTTGATGGTATGGCTAAAAAGAGAAGCAAAAACGCTCAAGATGTCATCAAGACTTACTATGATAGAAAGTTCTTTAGAATTGGTCGTGACGCTGGTATCCAAGTTGAAAGAGTTAGTGGAGATACAACTAAGAAAATCGTTGATAGATTAATTAGTACAGCTAAAGTGACTAAAAATGATTTTGTTGATGGTGTAGATGAAGAGTTAATAGCTTTAGTAGTAAATACTAAATATAAAGGTGAATTAAAAGATTATTTAGATAGCCTACCTAACGGAACAACTCCATCAAATGGAGCTATTGGTATGTATCAATCAGTTATCACTTATGAATCTAATCGTATGCCAAGTGATGTTCCAGCTATGGTTATGTTAAAAGAAGCTATAGCATTGCCAAACTATACAAGTGAGTATGGGGCTGAAAAAGTACCATTCGATGACGCTATAGCACTTGAATTATTCGCATACTCAGGTGGAGAAGCTTTAGTACCTGAAATTATCTTATACGATTGTGATTATACTTATACAGAAGCTAAAATTACACAATTTGCTAGTGGTACAACTTATTACACTTATAATAAAGGTGAATATACAGCTGTTCCATCAAGTGCTACATTCGATAGTGAAGAAACATATTACACTAGAGCGTAGTTAAATAAAAAAATAAAGAGAAGAAAGGAATTAAATTATGAGAAAGTTTTTATGTAAAGAATCAGGAGCTGTTTTATTAGTTAATAGTAAGGAAGTTGCTAAGCAATTTGCAAGAAGTGACGCTTACGAAGAATTAAAAGAAGTAGAAGCTCCTAAAGA
The DNA here is from genome assembly GCA_934096985.1 of uncultured Bacilli bacterium. Classification (GTDB taxonomy): domain Bacteria; phylum Bacillota_I; class Bacilli_A; order RF39; family UBA660; genus UBA6448. The sequence continues at coordinate 53,623 of CAKONC010000001.1, forward strand.
AAAAGCTATTAAGGATTATACTAAAAAAGAATTAGTAGCTTATCTTAAAACTCTTGATATTGAAGCTAGTGAAGATATGAAAAAAGATGATTTATTAGCTTTAATTCCTGAGGAATAAAATAATTAGAATTGGAGGGTAATAGAATGAAAGAAGAAGCTAAAAGTAAAATGCTAAAAAGGTTAAAAGATGACCTTAGCGTGAACTTTAAAACTGGGGACGATAGTATATTGTCGGATTTTATTGATGATTATATTTCTATTGCCTCCAACAATTCTAATCGTTCAAAAGACGATGAAAAATTATATCCGTATGTTTATAAGGCTGTTAAATCAGCATATCTTTTACGAGGAGATGAGGGTAGTTCTAGTTCTACTGAGGGAAGTTTATCTACATCTTATGAAGATATAGAAGAAAAACTAGCTCAAAAAGTTAGATCTATTAGGGTGATGAAATGAGGATAAAGAACTTATCCAAAATATACATTTACAAACCTGAAAAAAAACTGATAAAGGGTGATTATACTACTGATTGGTATTATAAAGGTGAAGAAATGTTAAATCCACAGCAAGACATAGACGAATTAAACCGCAATAGTGCTGGTGAAATAGACTATGAAATTGTTAAACTTCGTATTGATAGAAAAGTCGATATAGATAAAGGTGATGGAATATCTTTTAGTCCTTTAGAAGTAGATGATGATAAAAAGGTTAAAAATGATAAAAAACCTTATTATTTAGTTGAAAATAAGCCACAAATAGGTAAAACAACACTTTATACTTTAATTACTAATAACGGAGAATAGTTATGATTGATATAAGTTGGAATAAAAATAATCTTAAAAGTTTTGAAAAGAAGATGGAAACTATAATTAAAAAGCTTCCTGAAACAGCTAAATTAGGTGTTGAAGATTCTTTAAAAAATACTCAAGAAAAAGCTTTGAAAAATAAGCGTGGAAATAAAGATGAGAAACTTATTCCTATTGAAATATTGGATTTTGACAAAGGTAAAGTTGTTGGTAGAGTTTATACTAACAAAGATTTATTTTCTCACGCACCATTTTTGGAATATGGTACAGGAACTAAAGCTGAATTACCACACATAGGACAAACTAAGACCTTTATTCAAAGTGGATATAGATATTGGTTCTTGCCTGTAGAAAAGGTAGATAGACAATTTAGTCCTGAAAGAATAATAGTAATAGATGGGAAACAATTCTATTTAATGTTTGCTACTAAACCATATCCATTTATGCGTCCGGCTTCTTTTTCCTCTCGTCAGGAAAATGCTGATTTAGTAAATGAGAGAATAGGAAAAATGTTGATGGAGGTATTAAAGTGAAAGAATTTAAAGTAAGTGAGTTTTACGATATGGTAATAACTATATTAGAAACTATTATGAAACAAGTAGTAGGAGAAAATCCTAATGGAGATAGTAAATTTCCTTGTATAGTAGTACAAGCTCCAATGAGATTAGACGAAGTAAACGGAGAGGAACTACCAATATTATCAAGATTCTCAATTACTTGTGAGGCTTGGACTAAAAAGAAAGCCACCAGTATTGAACTTGCTGATGAAATAGATAGTAAATTAAGAGGATATAATTTTACGAGAACAGGAACACCTATAAACCTTTATGACGAGAACACTAAATGTCATCGTTACGGAGGAAATTATGAGGTGTTTTATAATGCTCTCACAAATAGTTTAGAAAAAGTAAAATAGGTAAAGGAGGAATATATATGACACCTAAAACAGGTACTTTAACTAAAATTTATATAAGTGAAAAGGAATATCCAAGTGAATCCGATTTAACTTTAATTATGTATACTGAGGAAATTCCAGCAATAGAAGATCCAGCAGAAGCTGTGACATATCAAACTACTGATATGGACGGAGAAGAACAAAGTAAAGGTAGTAAAAAAGCAACTACTCCAGCTATCCCAGTTCTTTATAAGAGTGAACAACACGATGAATTAAAGACTAAAGCTGATAGCAATAAAAGTTATTATTTCTTCATTCGTTATCCTGAATCTACTTGTGCTAGTGGAGAAAGTCCTTTAGTTAAATCTTTCTCAGCTCAAATGGATTTAACTGGTGATACTATTACAGCTGGAGATATTATTAAAGATACTTTAACTTTATATAGAAATTCTAGTGTAAAAGAAAGTCACGGATTACCAGTAGCTCCAACTCAATCAGGTAGCTAATAGGTGATAAATAATGGCTAAATTTAAAAATAAGGAAACTGGTCGTGTTTGGGATATTACCAATGCGGAACATCTTAAACACTTCCGTTCTAATCCTAGATTTGAAGAAATAAAAGAAAAAACAAGTAGTAAGGAAACTAAAAAGGTAGAAAAAGCTACTAATAAAAAATAAAAATAAAGGAAAGAGGTTTTATTATGATTTTAAAAGTAAAAGATAAAGAATATTCATTTACAGCAACTATGAAAAAAATAGTTTCTATGAATAAAAAATTAAAGGTTAAAAATTTAAGGGACGCTTTTTTTAAGGCTCTAAACGATGTAGATTTTGAGTTCTTAGCTGACGCTCTTTTAAGCTTTGCTGATGACGAAACAAAGAAAGAATTAAATAACGATTCTAACAAAGTTTATGATATGATGGAAGCTTATGTTAATGAGAATGAAACTGATTATGAAGCTATATATAAATTACTAGCTGAGGAGATAAATGATAAAAGTTTTTTCGGCAAAAAGATGACGGAGGAAGAAATAAAGGCTCAAATGGACAATCCGCTAGCCAGCTTCGACATCAATCAAGTAATTACCAATACAGCGGAAAAAGTAATGGGAGAAGTAGTAGCGGAAGAGTTCAAAGGATACAAAGGCTAGATTATATAGATCTAATATATGATTTAGAACCTTTAGCTTATAGATTTGGAATGAAACCTCACGAGTTTTGGGATTCTATTTATAGAGAAGTAGCTTTGTATGTAGAATCTCGTTCTCTCCAATATGAGCAAGAAATTAAATCACGAATCTTGTTAGCTGAAAATTTGGGTAATAAAATGATAGGCTCAGGTATGACAGCTAAAAATCCTAAAAATGTAAATCTTATTAAAGAAATTTATCCGGATTTATTTAAAGAAGAATTAGCAAGACAAAGTGTATTTGAAAGAAAAGCAAGTGAGGGAGAGGAATTAGTCAATTTAATGTTAGAATTGACGGAAGAGTTGAGGCAAGAAACGAAAGGAAAAGAATAATAAGGAATCACACAAAGGAATGGTGGTGATGACTTATTACAATAGAAGAATTAGAAATAATTATAAGGGCTAATATTACTGACGCTATGAGCGGTATTAAAAAAATAACCGATGAAGTTAAATCGGCTGTAGCTAAGAGTGTTGAGCCTATGAAAAATCTAACTACTCAAGCAAAAGATATGGCTAGTAAAAGTGCTTCTAGCGTATCACAAATGAAAGCTCAAATGAAAGGATATAGTAATTCTATTCAAGAAACAGCTAAACAACAAGAATATTTAAAATCAAAAATAGAAGATTTAAAATATTTGTTATCTCAAGCTGATATGGGGTTTGAAGTTGGTGATACTTTAAAGATTGAAGCTGATATTGAAAAACTTGAAAATAGATTAAAAAAACTACAAAATCAAGGAAGAAACACTGGAGAAGAAATTTCTAGTGCTTTTGATAAAATAAAAGCTAAAATAAAAAGTGCTGGAACACATATAGCTAGTTTAGGAAGTAAATTTAAAGCCACTTTATCAAGTAGCAAAGGCTTAGGTAAAAGTTTTACTTCAACATTTAATAATGGAATAAAATCCATAAAAAGATTTGCTATGGGATTACTAAGCGTTAGAACAGCGGTTAGTATGGTTAGTAAAGCTATGCAATCATATTTAAGTTATGATACACAATTAAGCAATTCTATTCAAAATTGTTGGAATGTTCTAGGAAGTCTATTAGCACCAATATTAGAGTTTGTTATTAGTTTATTTTCAAAAGCTGTAAGCTATGTAAATGCTTTTGTTGAAGCTCTTACAGGAATAAATCTTGTTGCAAGAGCTAATAAAAAAGCCTTGGATAGTCAAGCTAAATCAACTAAAAAATTAAGTGATACTCAATCTAGTTTAGATGAGTTCCATACTGTCAGCACCGATACTGGATCAGGTAATGACAACAAGCCTATAACTGTAGAGCCTGTAGATATGGATAAACTTGATTTTCTTTTTGATTGGATTGATAAAGCTAAAAAATTATTAGCTACTTTATTTGATCCAATAAAAGAAGCTTGGGATAACAAAGGTAAAGCTTTTATAGATAGTTTAAAAAATGCTTTTGAGGGTATAAAAAGTCTAGGAATAGCTGTATTTAGTTCTATATTTGAAGTATGGACTAATGGTACAGGACAAAAAATAGTCGAAAATATCTTAGAAATGTGGACTAATGTATTCAATATTGTTGGAGCTTTATCTCAGGCTCTAGCTAATGCTTGGAATAACGCTGGAAATGGAACAGCAATAATTCAAGCTATAGCTGATATATTTATAGGCATACAAGATATTGTTAATAGTATAGCTAATTCTTTATTGAATTGGGTTATGAGTGATAATTTCCAAAGTGCTTTAAATGTAGTATTAGGTATTTTAGCTGATTTATTTGGATATGCTCAAGAAATTATGGCTTGGGCAGTGACAATGTATGAAACTTATTTAGCTCCAGTAGTTGATAAAGTTTTAGATTGTATATCAAGAATAATTATAGCTATTGGCTCAGTATGGGAGTTCTTAAAACCAATAATAGATACAATTATCGATGTAATTATGAATGTACTAGAACCTGTTATTGATGGTTTGTGCGGAATAATAGGTGGTATCATTGACGCACTAAGTGGCGTAATGGACTTTATTACAGGAGTATTTACTGGTGATTGGAGTAAAGCTTGGGAGGGTTTAAAAACTTTCTTAGGTGGAATAATAGACGCTGTAGCTTCTTTATTCACTGGTTTATTTAATACTATAAGAGCAATATTTAAAGGTGCTTGGGATATTATAGTGTCCATATGGTCAGTAGTAAGCACTTGGTTTAATAATGCTGTTATTAAGCCTTTAGCTAATCTATTTAATGGTATATGGAATACTATGAAGAATGGAGCTCAAAACGCTTGGAATGGTATTAAAAATATCTTCTCATCAGTGGCAACATTCTTTAAAAACATATTTAGTAATGCTTGGAATGGTGTAAAAAATATATTCTCTAGTGGTGGAAGAATCTTTAGTGGTATTAAAGATGGTATATTCAATGCGTTTAGGTCAGTAGTTAATACTTTAATAGCTGGTATAAACAAAGTTGTTTCTATACCATTTAATGCAATAAATGGAGCTTTAAAGACTGTCAGGGATATATCATTCTTGGGAATAGAACCATTTAAAGGATTGATAAAACTTGTAAATGTTCCACAAATACCTAGCCTAGAAACCGGAGGCGTACTAGATAAAGAAACTATAGTAAGGGTTGCTGAATATTCTAATGCAAGATCCAATCCGGAAATTGTATCTCCAAGAGATATGATGAAAGAAACTATGAAAGAAGCTCTTGAAGAATCTAATATGAATAATACTTCTCAAAAGGTAGATGTAAATATTACTGGAAAACTAACCGCTGATGGTGATGATTTAGTATATGTTTATGATAAAAATAAGAAAGACAAAGGTTATGATGGTGGAAAAAATCCATCATTTGCTTATTAAGGAGGGATAACTAATGATAAAAAAAGGTAAAAATCCATTGTTTTTATTTAATGGTGAAGCTCTTCCTAGTAATCCTCAAGTAGGATATTTAGAAGAAAATGAACAATTAGTAAAAGGTACTCGTAATACTAGAGGACAAACAATAGCTCAACCTATAAATAGGAGAATAAATAAGTTTAATAACATAGTCTTTCCTATTTTAACTTTAGAAGATTATAATTGGTTGAAAAAGAAAGTAGCTAATTTTGAAGTTCTTTTAACTTATTATGATAGTGATGAACTTGATGTTGTTATTCGTAGGTTTTACTTTGGAAATTTGAGTGGTGAACCTAGTAAATGGGAAAACTATCAGTCAGTACAAAAACCTATTGAATATAAAAATGTTAAAGTAAACATTATTGATATGGGGTATTAGATTATGGCAAGTAAAAATATGATTGAACAACTTAAAAAACCTAAGAGAAATCTTGGGTTTTTGAAAGTTAAATTTAATATAGTGGATCCGGAAACTAATCCGGACTTATCAAGTAATAGTGAAGAGATATTTAGTGACTTAGATAATATCAAAGAAACAACAATACCTCAATCTAAAAATTATGCTACACTTGAAAAAAACTTTTGGCTTCTTAATGATAGTCAGCCAATATATGGTAGTGAAGAACTTGAACAAACTTATGTGAGTTCTTATATGAGTGATAAAAATTGTTTGTTTAGTGATAAAGCTTGTATAACTCTTACATCAAGCGTTTACTTAACTACTTTAGGACTTACAATGGTTTTTGATAGTATTGATAAAAACTATGCAAAAAAACTAAAGGTAAAAGCATATAGAGATAGCACTATGATTATGGATAAAGATTATACTTTGAGTAGTTATAGTGATAGATTAATTTTTGCTGATAATGAAGAGTTAGTTAGATGGAATAAAATTGAAATATATTTTATAGAATCTAGTTTACCTTATAGGAGAATAAGAGTAAATCAATTACTATTTGGTATTATGGAAACATATACCGATGAGAACTTAATTAGTGCTGAAAGTAAAGAAAAAACAACAATGATAAACTCGGAGCTTCCTACTCATACATTTAAGTTTACTATTGATAATATGAATAAATTGTTTAATCCTGATAATCCACAAGGCTGGTATAGATATATATTACAGCAACAACCTATTTCTTATGAATGGGGCTATCAATTAGACGATGGAACTATTGAATGGATATTAGGTGGAAAAATGCTTCTTACTGGTTCGGTAGAGGTTGGAGAAAATCAAGTATCATTTAGTACGACTTCACTTATCAATTATCTTACTAAAGTATATAAAAAAGGAGTGTATAATTCTAGTGGTAGAAGTTTGTATGATTTGGCGGTAGATGTATTAGAAGATAGTAATATAGATAGTAGCCAATATAATTTATGGAGTGGCTTAAAGTCGATTAAGACTGACGCACCTTTACCTAAATTAGAAGCTAGACAATTACTTCAAATAATAGCAACTACTGGAAATTGTATTTTATTTACTAATAGAGAGAATGTTATAAATATTCAACCTTTTAACTATGTATTAAATCCTGATGGAATGAGTTATGATTTTATTACTAGCAATCCTGTAGTTAAAGTACAAAGTGAGTTACATAATACTATCATATATATAAATCATTATTCTAAGGAAGATAATGTAAGTGAATTGTTTAAAAATGAATCTTTAGAGATAACAGGAACAAAGACTATTGAAATAGAATATGACTTAGCAACTGACATATCAGCTACTATAACAGGCGGAACTATTGTTAGTGCTAATTATTATGGTAGATATGCAATGTTAAAAATTACTAATACTGGTGAAGATACAATATCTTTAAAAGTATCAGGTAAGAAAATAAATAATAGTCAAACAATAGATTCAAAAAAATTTAATGATGATGGTGAGAATATTGAATATAAAAACGATTTGATTACTCAAATGGTTGAAAGCTCAAAAGAAACTAAATTAAAAGACTTTATAGGAAACTGGTACAACAATAGAAATATTTACTCTTTTGAAAATAGAGGAGATATTGTAAAAGATACTAGAGAGATTATTCCTATAGAAACTGACTTTAGTAATAGTTTAATTGGTTATTTAGTAGAAAACAATATAAACTATGATGGAGCTTGGTCTGGTAATAGTGTAGTAGTAAAAGTAGGTGATAACTAATGGCGTGGATAGATCCTATATATGATAGAACACAAGCTGATGTTGATTTAATAAAATTAGATCCAACTAATAGCAATAATAAAGGTGCTTATAATTATACTGACTTAAATAGAATAGAAAGTAATTGTGAATATATAATGAATCTACTAAATAATAGTGATTTATTTTATTATCCAATCAATATAGAAGTAAAAACTGATTGGAATGTTAAAGACATACCTCACATTAAAGATATAAATAGAATAAGACAAAATATTCTAACTTTAAAAAATGGTATGAATCTAGGTGAAGAATATAAAGAAATAGAATTTAGTAAAACAATGGATTATATTAAAGCTAATATTCTTGAAAAAGATTTAACTTTAATAAAAGGTATTATTGATTCTTGTATGAGAGAATTAAGAAAGTGTAATACTTTCTATTGTGGAGCTAATGGTATTGGTTTGTATGCTAAGCCTGATAATCAAGAGCCTGTCGGCTTTGTAAAAATAAAACAATATGCAGGTTTGATATATTGTGGAGAGGAGTTTAGTTTATGAAACAATATAATAAAACGAATTGGAAAGATAGAATAGTTCAATTTCCTAATAGATATAAAGACCAAGATAACAATATTATAACTTTAACTCAAGATCCGGGCGAAGTTGCTCAAGATGGAACTCTTGTAGAAGCTGAGAAGATGAATAATATTGAAAATGGAATTGAAGAATCATTTAAAAATAGAGATTTTGGATATTCTACTACTTTACTCGTGGCTAACTGGACTAAAAACACTAATACAGGATACTACGAATATGATATAATAAATGAGGACATTACAGCTCAAACTATTGTTGATGGAATGTTGGATATTGAAAATCAAGCTAAACTAAATATTGCTTATACTTTATCTTATACAGGTGGATTTAAAGTAATAACTACTGAATTACCTAATGAAGATATAGATATAACTTTCAAATATTCATTGTTGAATAGTGATGATGAAAATTTAGTAGCAAGAGGAACAATAAATGTTAGTGCTATTGATACTAAAAATATAAATAAAATATATGGTATTAAAAGGTCATTAACTACATCGTCATCAGCTTGGGAGAGAATAAAAGACGCTGTGGGACTTGTAGCTAACGCTCAAGTAGGAACAACGCCTGTAAGAAATGATTTTGATGAAATTTATCCGTGGAGTGATATAATTTCGTACAATTATGATATAACAGCTAAGCAAATAACCGCCTATTATGGTGATCCAACCTTTAAATTTGATGGTTCAAATGGTGATGTATTTACCAAGATACCTGAATTTTATTGGAAAAGATATAGAGATGAAAATTATGAATATATTTTAATCTCAAAAAATAAATTAGCTGGTTATATTAAAAGTGAAGAGTTTTCGGTTGGTAGATATACTATGTCAGGTAGTGAATCAAGAGTTTATAGTAGAAGTGGATACGCACCATTCACAAATAAAACTATTACAAACTTTAGAAGTTATGCAAGAAGTTTAGGAGCCGGATTCGGTCAAATGGACTGGCACTATTTTATCTTACAAATGCTTTACTTAGTAGAATATGCTGACTATAATAGTCAATCTAAACTTGGTTTAGGTTATACTAATGGCTCTCACACAGCACCAATAAATAGTGGTGGTTGTGATGTACTGGGTATGAAGTCAGGAAGCAAAGACGGAACTGATAATACTTCTATGATTTATAGAGGTATTGAAGATATATTCGGTAATATATGGCAATTTGTTGATGGAATCAATATTAAAGATAGAAAAGCTTATATTTGCTATGATTCTAATAAATATGCTGTAGATACATTTAGTGGTAGTTATAAAGCTTTAGGTTATACTAATGCAACCGCTAATGGATTTGCTTCTAAGCTAGGATATGATTCCGCTAATCCTATGGTAGCGTTAGCTACTGAATCAGCTGGAAGTAGTGATACTAATATGTGTGATTATTATTACCAAGCTGAGGGAGATAGGATTGCTCTTGTCGGCTTGTGGTTTTGGTGGTTTGCTGGTACTTCCTCTTATTTTGGTATTGCGACCGGTGCTCGACTTCTTAGAAACCAGTAAAGTGGGGGTTTGGGGGCGACCAGCCTCCCATAAAAAGAATCGACTTTAGTCGATTATAAAAATAAAATTACCTTATTGGGAATGATGTGTAGTTGAGTAGATGTCCTTTGTTTTGCTGATTTTCTTGTCGGCGGTCAGTGGAGAAGTGATTTTGAAGATGGGTTGTTTGCTTCTAGTTGGAGTGCTACTTCCGGTCTTACCACTACCGACATCGGTGCTCGACTTCTTATAAGGGATTTGATGTGTTTTGTACCGGTTTGTAGTTCTAGCTACTTGTTGGTTTCTTTGCTCTTGTCGGCGGTAATTGGAACAACACTTCCAAGGCTGGCTTGTGGTATTGGAATTTCAATAACGCTTCCTCTAATATGTGGACTACCATCGGTGCTCGACTACTTAGTTTAATAATGGGACTTGATGTGTAAGAGTACTGGCTTGCTATGAGCTTTGCTCTTGTCGGCGGTATGTATTGGGACACTTTGACTTGTGGCTTGTGGTATTGGGCTTTAGATCATACTTCGTCCTATGTTTATTCCGATACCGGTGCTCGACTTCTTATTTATAGGGAAATGATGTGTATGAGAGTGCCTGTCATACTTCCAATCATCTTGTCGGCGGTAGATATGGTCTTGGTTTACCGGCTGGCTTGTGGTGTTGGACTATGAACAATACTTCGTCTAATGTTGCTGTCAATATCGGTGCTCGACTTATTATATTAAGATACTCATTATGGGATTTGATGTGTTTTGTGCTGGTGTTTTTCTCTTTGTATATACTTTTGCTCTTGTCGGCGGTGCTTTTGATGGTACACTTTCTTATGTCGGCTTGTGGTATTGGTGGTTTGCTGAAACTTCCTCTTATTATGGTATTACGACCGGTGCTCGACCACTTATATAAAATAACTTACACATCATTTTCCTCAGCCCTTGCTGAAAATTAGTCGTTCTGGGTTGCTTTAGTAGGTTTATCTCCTGAAAGATGGAATTTCTCGAAAAAGTGGCAGGCAAATATAAGAATTTGGTGACAAATGAATGAAAAGAAAAGGATTTATTTATGAAAAAATTGTTGAGCTAGACAATATTGAATTAGCAATTTGTAAAGCTAGTATGGGTAAAACTAAGAGAAAAAATGTTGAAAAAATATTAGATTCTCCTACTTATTATGCTATGCAGGTTCAAAAAATGCTAAAAGAAAAAAGTTATACTCCTAGTCCGTATATTGAAATGATAATACACGATGGAGCTAATAAAAAAGAAAGAATAATTTATAAGCCTCGATTTTATCCGGATCAAGTAGTACACTGGTCTTTAATGCTACAAATACAACCAATTATTTATAAAGGTATGTATGAATTATGCTGTGCTTCTATTAAAGGTCGTGGAATCCAAAGAGGAATGAATTATTTAAAAAGAATATTAGTAAATGATAGGAAATATACTAAATATTGTTTAAAGCTTGATGTTAAAAAGTTTTATCCTAGTATTGATAAGGATATATTAAAATCTAAATTTAGAAAAATAATAAAAGACAAAGATACGCTAGATTTAATAGATGTTATTATTGATAGCGGTAAAGAGGGTTTACCTATTGGTAATTATACCTCTCAATGGTTTGCTAATTTTTATTTACAGGATTTAGATCATTATATTAAAGAAGTATTGAAAGTAAAATATTATATTCGTTATATGGACGATATGGTTCTTTTTTCAAATAATAAAAAGGAATTAAGAAAAGTTAAATATGCTATTGAAGGATTTTTAGGAAATGAAAAATTGACTATAAAAGAAAATTGGCAATTATTTAAAACCGAAAGCCGTCCTATTGATTTTTTAGGATATAGATTTTATAGAGGATATACTACTTTAAGAAGAAGTAATTTTTTGCGTATAAAAAGAAGAGCAAAAAAGATTTCTAAAAAAGATGAATTGAATTTCAAAGACGCTTCCGCTATGTTAAGTTATAGTGGTTGGTTAAAACATTGTGATTCACATAATTATCAACAAAAATATATTAAACCATTTATTGATTACAAGAAATGTAAGGAGGTTGTAAGAAATGAAAGCAAGAAGTACAATAGCTCCGGAAAGTTTCAAAATAGGTGATAGAAAAGGCAACTTAATTGAAGTTGCTTTTTTTGATGATGTAAAAGAGATTCAAGAAGAAGATGAAACACTTTATGAATACTCAGTTTATAAAATCACTACTATTTATAGAAATGATTTAGAGCAAGCAATAAATGATAACTTAAATGATTGGCTAGTTTTAGCTAAAACTAGAGATTATGAAGCTATGGCTAATAAAGTAAGGGAAGTAAGAGATAAGTTATTAGCTGAAAGTGATCAACACTTATTACTAGATAGAATAGGATTAAATATTCCTAGTGAAATAACAGCAGGTAATTTATTATCAACAATTAAAACTTTCTTTACTAATTTTAATGAGATTCTTAATGGTGAATGGGCTGAGTATAGACAAAAGCTAAGAGATATTACTAAACAAGAGGGATTTCCATATAATGTGGAATTTCCTGATATTCCTGTAGAAAGCAAAAGTAATAAAGAGGATTAAATATGGATAGTATATCAGTTGGCTTAGTGTTCACTATTATTGGAGGTATTATTGGTTATGCTACTTTTTATATGAATAGTAAAAGGAATACTAAACAAGAAACCAAAGAGGAGGTAGCAACAACAACTAAAATTGATACTAAATTAGATATAATTAGTAAAAATGTTGATGAAATAAGGCTTGATAATAAAGATATATCAAAATCTTTACAATCGTTAGCTGAAAGAGTGTCGGCGGTAGAATCTTCTACTAAATCAGCTCATCATAGACTTGATAATATTGAAGATTCTATGAGAAAGTGATAGGAGGTAGAATATGGATAATTTTCTTTCGTGGGACACCTTAACCACTTATGCAAGTTTTGTCACTATAGTATTTATGGTGGTAGAATTTACTAAAGGGTTAAAGTATATAAAAAAGATTCCAACGAAGTATTGGAGTTTTTTTATTGCATTTATATTATTGACTATAACAAATATTGTTATGGGAACATTTAGGGCTGTAGATATAGTTATATATTTACTAACAGCTATATCAATTAGCTTAGGCTCTAATGGATTAAGTAATTTTAATAATGGTAAAGGAGAGGGCAAATAAATTGCTCTCTTTTTTATAAATAATTTTCATTTAAAGGAGGAATTAAAATGGAAGAAAAAGAAATCGTTGTAGAAGAAACAACAAAAGAAGTTGAAGAATTGGAAGTACAAACAACTTTCAATGAAGATGGAATGGATATTTTAGTAGAGGACGGTGAAATTGAAAATGAATATAAGAACGACTAAACCTACATCAGGAAATAAATTTTTTATTACTAAAAGTAAAGGTGGATATTCAACTTGTATCCAAGGTAGTCCTACTGATAGTCAATGTAATGTATTGTCTAATTGTGTTGGTTATGCTTGTGGAAGATTCAATGAAATAATTGGTGCTATGAAATATCCATCATTAAATTGTAATGCTGAAAATTTTATTGAAAGAGCTAAAAATACTTATGGCTTAGAAATATCATCAGTACCAACTTTAGGTGGTATTATGGTTTGGCAAAAAGGAACTTTGTCAGGAAACGATGGAGCAGGTCATGTAGCTGTTGTTGAAAAAATTATAGACAGCAATACTATTTATACAAGTGAATCCGGATATGGTGGAAGTGCTTTTTGGAATAGTACAAGAAGAAATACTAATGGAAGATGGGGACTAGGTAGTGCTTATACATTTAGAGGTTGTATAGTAAATCCAGCCATAGGAAAAGTAGTAGCACCAACTCCAACACCATCAGCAAAGAAAAGCGTTGATGAGGTAGCTAAAGAAGTTATCCGTGGTGAATGGGGAAATGGTGATGAAAGATATAATCGTTTAACTAATGCTGGATATAATTATAATGAAGTTCAAGCTAAAGTTAACGAGTTGTTAAATAGTAATAAACCAACTCCAGCACCAACTCCTAGTGTTGATATTTTAGATCTAGTTCGTAAAACTATAAGAGGTGACTTCGGTAATGGTGAAGCTCGTAGAAAAGCTTTAGGTTCTAATTATGATGAAGTGCAAAGACAAGTAAACCTAAATCTTAAAAATGGTTTAACAAGATGGGATAATATAAAATTATTTTAGAAAGTGATATATTAAAAGAGGCTAGCCTTAATTGGTTAGCTTCTTTTTTTTTGCTCTAATTTAAAAATATAGTCTTGACCGAATATTTTTATAAATTCTTCTTTTGAATGTGTTTTCAAAAATTCCTTTTCAAACATAACTTTATAAAATAGGTTGAACATAATATCATTATGAAATTGACTATGACAAGTTTTACAAAAGGGACACACCATTCCATACCTTATAGAAGTTTGTCGATAAGAGCCCTCAAAAATTTCATTCTTTTCTATACCTATTTTGGAGCCACAATTACAGCATTTAGTTAAATCACGATAAATTATACTAAATCTTTCTTTTTCTCTCTTAGCTTGTCTATTTGTGCGTGATTTGAGTGTCTTTTGTTCTTTATATTCAACAACATCACATTCCTTACAAAATAGAGGTACTATTTTTCTTCTTTTAGTGCAATATCCATACCACTTATAATTCTTTTGTCTTTGCTTTAAATACTTACATTTACAATACATTTTTAATCACTCCTTTTAGGTACTAAATAGTGACTAAAAACTTGAAAAAGTATGATAAATTATAAAAAAGAATAATAATAAATCATAGTAAATAAAAGGAAATAACAAGGTATAGTAAATATCTTCATTTTATGGTAATATATTTGTGTTTAAAGGATATGTTTTATGGAAGAAAAGTTTCAAAAAATAATAAAAGAAATTCGAGTTAAAAATAATTTAACTCAAAGTGAATTTGCAAATATGCTTGGAGTTACATATCAGGCAGTTTCTAAATGGGAAAATGGTAAAAGTATTCCTGATATTTTAATGTTAAAAGAAATAAGCAGTAGGTTTAATGTTGATTTAAATTATTTAATTAATGGAAATAATAATATACCATATAAAAATAATAGTCAAAAAAATAAACTTTTAATTATTATAATTGCATTATTAACTATAATAGCTTTTATGATAGTATGTTACTTTGTATGCCATAAACACAATTATGAATTTAAATCTTTAAATGGTGAAATAAGTGACATAAAAGTTCAAGGTAGCGTTACTTATGATGAAAATAAATCTTCGATTTTCTTAAATATAGATTATAAAAAAGATGATAAAAAAATTTATAAAAGTGTAGAATGTGTACTTTATGAAAAATATAATGATATTTTAAATATAATAAGTACCTATAATTATGATAATTCTTCGGAAGAAACTTTAAAAGATATTTTGAAAAATATTAATTTTGTAGTAAACAATTATTCACCAAGCTGTAAAAATTATGAAAATAGTGAACTATATTTAGAAATTAATGCTAAAATTGATGATGAAAAAACACTTACATATAAAATTCCGATTACATTTGAAAATTGTTAATTTATGGAAAATATTTACACAATTTGACATTTTTTAATGATTATGATATAATTATTTTGTTATTCAGGGGGAAAGAATGAATAAAATTAATTGTGTCCTCCACAATAAGTGGAGAATGATAGAAAAAGTTTATAATAAAAATAATATTAATAAAATAGTGAATTTTGGTATAGCAATGTGTATGTTATTTATCATAATGTTTGTTCCAAGGATTCATGGAGTAAAGCAAAATACTATTAGTGTATCTTCATTTGATTCATTTTCTAGTGAAATTACTAAAAGTGATAAATTAGAATACATATTAAATAAATATAATTTAACTGATTATCAGTTTAAAGTATTATCTGCAATTGTTATAGCAGAATCTCAAAGTAACTCATATGAAGATGCTTATGCAGTTATAAATACAATTTATAATAGAACTCATGCAAAAAACTGGGTTAGATCATGCGCTAATTATTTTGGACAAAAAAATGGTAATAATTTATATTACCAAGCAATAATGCCAAATCAGTTCGTGGTTTATGAACATGGTACTTATCAAAGATATTTAAATAATGAGTCATTAGTGGGTTATGATGCAATTATTGACTTTTTATATAATGAGACAATAATGCATAATTATTTATCATTTAGAGCAAATTCAGTTAAAGTAAATGGCTCAGAAAAATTTAGTAATAATGGTAACAACTATTTTAACATTTTACTAGATTCAAATAAAATTTAAAAGATGCAAGTTTATTTGCATTTTTTTTTGAAATTAGATATTATTAATGAGAGGATGGTAATATGAAAAAGAAATATAATGTATTTTGTGAAGTAAGGATAACTAATATAATTTTAATAATACTTGGAACGATTATATGCACTGTACCATTATTTACAAAACTTAAATTTGATACAACAATTTTAATTATACTAATTTTATTAATTTTAATTTTTGTTAAAGATTTACGAAAATATTTGAATATAAAAAAATATGGAATAGAAGTAAAAGATGCAAACTTTAAAATAGTAACTTTAAATAATAATAAAAAGATGCTTAAAATTCATTTTAATTATAAAAATAAAAACTATGATTTAATGGGAAAAATAACATTTAATGGAAAAGTACAAGAGGGTAAAACTGATGTTATTTTCAATAAAAAAGATCCAAATGAATTTTATGCATTTGGACCTAATAACTAAATTCTAAATTGCAAGCATTATATTCTAATGATGTAATAATTTAGAATTTTTTTGTGTTAAGTTATTTCTTAACACATTATTATTATGTAGCAAATATCAAATATTATACGTTTAATTATTTGCCTTTTATATTTATTTATTTTATAATTTATGTGGTGATGTTTAATGAAAATAGCTTCATGGGAAGATTATAAAATTATTAAAGCTAGTAATGGCTTAAAACTAGAAAAGTGGAATAATATTAAATTACTCAGACCAGATCCAATAATAATTTGGAATGATGAAAAAATAAATAAAGATGAATGTGATGCGTTTTATCATCGTTCAAATACTGGTGGAGGCTACTGGGAAAACATCAATTCTGTTCCTAGTCAATGGAAAGTTAGTTATAAAAATTTAACTTTTAATATTAAACAAATGGGTTTTAAACATACTGGTTTATTTCCAGAACAAGCTGTTAATTGGGATAGAATGATTGAAACAATAAAAAAAAGTAATAAAGAAGTTAAGGTTTTAAATTTATTTGCTTATACTGGTGGTGCTACTGTTGCATGTCTTTCTGCGGGAGCAAGTGTTGTTCATGTTGATTCATCAAAAGGTATGAATGACTGGGCAAAAGAAAATGTTAAATCATCAGGATTAGAAAAAACTAATGTACGCTTTTTGGTAGATGATGTGGTTAAATTCGTTGAACGTGAAATAAGACGAGGAAATAAATACGATGCAATAATAATGGACCCACCAAGTTATGGAAGAGGTAGTAATAAAGAAGTTTGGTCAATTGAAAAGGATTTAGATAATTTACTTAAACTTTGTAAAGAAATTTTAAATGATGATTTTTTATTTGTTTGCGTTAATACGTATACTGCTAATTTATCTGCTATGACGTTGGAAAATTTATTAAAAGTTAATTTTAAAAATAGGAAAATTAATGTTGATGAAATAGGATTGCCAATCGAAAATACAAATCTATATCTGCCATGTGGGATAACTGGATGGATTACTAATGATTAGATTAAATATATTATATGAAGATAACCATATAATTGTTGTATATAAGTATCCTGGTATACTTTCACAAAGTGATAATACACAAGATTTAGATATGCTGTCTTTATTAAAAATATATCTTAAGGAACGTTATCATAAACCGGGACAAGCATATGTTGGCTTAGTTCATAGACTTGATAGACCTGTAGGTGGAGTAATGGTATATGCTAAAACTTCTAAAGCTGCTTCAAGATTATCAGAACAAATACGTAGTAAACAAATGATAAAAAAGTATTATGCAATAATTCATGGCTGTATGAAAGAAAAATATGGAATTTTGCAAAATAAAATTGAAAAACTTGATAATAAAAAAGTCTTATTAGATACACCAAACGGGAAAGATGCGTTATTAAAATATGAAATTATAAGAACAATCAATAATTACTCTTTAGTAGATATTACATTATTGACTGGTAGGTATCACCAAATAAGGCTTCAATTTTCTTCAAGAAATCATCCTCTTTATGGTGATTATTTGTATGGAGCCAAAAATGAAAAAAATTTAGCACTAATAGCATATAGTTTAACTTTTTTACATCCCGTAACAAAAGAAAAATTGACTTTTGAAATTGATATTAATAATACTTATTTTGGCAAAATTTTAACAAATTGTTAATTTTTGTTTACTTATGGTTAACAACTCTTTAAAATAAAAAAATTTGAGGTAGAATTAAGGTTGTATGAAACAATTAGATTTAGTTAAGGTGGGCAATTTTATTGCCAAATTGAGAAAAGAAAATGGGTTAACTCAAGAGGAACTAGCAAATAAATTAATGATTTCTGACAAAGCAGTTAGTAAGTGGGAAGGTGGAAAAAATTTACCAGATATTGAATGTCAGAGACAAATTTGTAAACTTTTTAATATTTCTTTAGAAGAGTTACATAATGGTGAAAGAGATTTAAAGAAAAGGAAAAAGACAAGAAGAATATTCAAAGAAAATACTGTATTTAAGATTTTAATAATTTGTTTATTTCCAGTATTCGTATTTTTATTTGTATTTTTTATAATTAATTATAGAGCAATAAAAATTTATTATTCAAGAGATAACAGAAAAGACTCTGAATCAAGTTTAATTGCTGATTTCTTGATTATTAAAAATAGAAAACAATTACTTTTAATGTTTGATCATATGACTCCAGTTAATGATACAATAAATGATTCTGATTTAGTAACACTAAATATCTATTCGAATGATAATTTAATTAGTACCACAAATGATTTAAATGATAAATATCTTCTTTTTAAAAATAGGAAAATTGATATTAATGATTTGAAAATTGAAGTCATAGTTACGACCATTAATGATGAAGTTAAAACTTTTGTATCAAAACCAGTTTTACATAAGCTAAATTATTATAAAACAAGTGATGATTACATAAATGCTAAACTTATTAATAAAAAAACGGAAGTTTTATCAAAAACAGATATTATAAAATTACTTGAAAACGATAATTATACTAAAGTAGATGATGAAACTTTTGAAAAAACCATAAATAATGGTGATAGCTGTTTAAAAGTTAAATATAATTTGAACTTTAATAAAGTTGATATTGTATATGTTTTTAACAATTATGTAACAAAAATCAAAGGTGATTATGAGACTGAAAACATAAGTTCCGTTGTCTATAACAAAGATAATTTGAATAATGTTGTCGAAAAATATTATTATAACTATAAAACTAAAGAAAAAAATTGCATAATTGGAGAGTGTACAACACTTAATAATGTCCGTAAAGATGTGGCAAAATACATAACTCTACTCCAAGTAGAGTAACATTCTACTTTATCTCGGTTGCCAAAATATGCCAAAATGCGTTATGATTTTCTCGAAAGGAGGGCAGTTGAAGAATAAAGTAGTAAAAGTTATATTTTTCTTTCTACTAATGATACCATTTTTAGTAAAAGCCGAAAGTCAAGATATTTCTGAAGTACCTCATTATGTAAATACATTAGGAACAAAAATTAGACTTACAGATTGTGAAAAAATAATTGCACTTTACGATGAAGATTATATGGAAATGATGACTGAAGAAGATTATGAAAGATTTAGAAATAAACAAATTGATTTAAATAATCTTGTTCAAAGCAAGACATATATTAAAACAACAATAAACCATATAACTGATGAGGTAACTCATACTGAAGTAAGTGAAACAGAATATAACAACTATAGTCCAGAAAACGACAGTATTGAAGTATTTTTAGAAACTGAATACAAATATTTACAGCTTGTAGGGTCTGAATATGGTGATGGTTATGGTGATTTTACTTTAGGCGTAGTGTGGAAAGCAATACCAGTTCGAAGATCATTTGATATTTTAGCAGTTAGATACATAGGAATTGAAAGTATTGATGGAACACAAACAGGAAAACAAGTTTATAAAATAAATGGTGAACTTGGATACGTAGACTACGGTTGGAATGGTACAAATATTAACAGACAAGACAACGGTTTCGGTATATCAATGAATCTAATTAATTCTGCAGATGTTGACTACTTCCGTATGTATATAGATTCTGAAATTAAATTTACCGGTCAAGGTCCAACAATTTTCGGAACATACCAACATGCAATCAAAAATGTTACACTAGCCGCATCTAAAAACTACATATTCACTTCTGGCGGATTAGGTGGTGTTATTGATTATCAAAGTAGTTTTCAAGAAAAATATGATGACATGCAAGGCTTAGCAATATATTTCTTTTAAGTAAGAAAAAAGTAAAACAAAAAAATAGCAGGAAAAAAGAAAGATAATAACAGCATATTATTTAACAAAACAAATTATAATACTTTAAAAGATTTATGAAAATGACAGATTTTATAAAAAAATATAAAGATAAATTACCCACGCACATTTTGTCATTTTCATATAAAATATCTTAAAATAAAAAAATTTTAAAAAAACAGCTAAAACTGATTGACATATTGGGATTTATTTACTATAATTTAACTTGTATTGAGAAATGCCCAATTAGCTCAGTCGGTAGAGCGCACGGCTGTTAACCGTTAGGTCGTAGGTTCGAGTCCTACATTGGGCGCCATTTTTTTAAAACATGATAATACATTAAGAATCTACATATATTGCTTATGGTACCGAAAGGTACCTTTTTTATTGAAATTTTATATAATTTATTTTATACTAATTAAGAAAGGTTGATAATAATATATGAATGAAAAAATAAGTATGATTGAGCGCTATGGGGAAGATTTAACCAAAAAAACTTATATTACTGATCCCGCAATAGCAAGAGATAATGAAATTAAAGAATGTATGCTTATTTTATTAACACCGGAAAAAAGTGCTTTGTTAGTAGGCAAAGCTGGTATAGGTAAAACCGCTATTGTTGAAGGCATTGCATATCGTATACAAAACAATTTAGTTCCTGATGCTTTAAAAGGCTGGACAATTATTAAAATAAATATTACAAGCTTAATTGGTGAAACTCAAAGCGAAGGTCAAACAGAAAATCGTATTGATTTATTGATGCAAGAATTAGCCGAAAAATCAAAAACAATATTATTTATAGATGAAACACATTTACTAGTTAATAGGCAAGGTGGGCTAGATTTTGCAAATATGTTAAAGTCTGGATTAGATCGTGGTGCAATTAAAATGATTGGTGCTACTACGACTGAGGAATATGAAACATATATTTTAAGAGATAGAGCATTTTTAAGACGTTTTCAAAAAGTTGATGTAATGGAAGCTTCCCAAGATGACTGCGTTAAAATATTAATGGGTACTTATCCAAAGCTTGAAAAACAAGTTGGCGTAAAATTAAATTATACACCATTTATTATAGAGAAAATAATGCGTTTCATAGTTGAAATGACTGACGAATATAAAAGAATTTATGAAATTTCAAATAGATATCCAGATATATGTTTAACGATTATAGCAAATGCATTTACATATGCACTATATGATAATAGTAGCATAGTAACTATAAAACATTTTTACAAAGCAATATGCAATGCAAAAAGCATTTATCCGGATGCATTGGCAAGAGAAAAACAACGATTTATTACATTATTTAGTGATATGTTAAAAAATGAAAATGTTGATTTAAGTGATATTAAATAGTATTTTTCTTGCATTTTATTAAAAAATATTGTATATTATAAATGAACACGAAAAAGTGTTTTTTTATTGGAGGAAAAATGGCAAAAGATAGTGAAAAAGCAAAAGAAATTAAGCAAACAACAAAAGTAACTAAAAAAAGTAAACCTAAAGTAAAAAAAGAAAGCTATTTAAAGGGCGTAAGAAAAGAAATGAAACTTGTTAAATGGCCTACATTTAAAGAAGTTATTAAGTATACTATTGCTACTGTAGTAATGTGTCTTATTGTATGTGGATTCTTTTTACTTTTAAATTTACTATTATCATTAATAAAAGGATGGTTGGCATAGTACTATGGAAGAAAATCAAAAATTATGGTATGTAGTTAATACATATTCTGGCCATGAGCTTTCAGTTAAAGAAAAACTTGAAATGCGTACTGAAAGTATGGGAATGCAAGATTATATTTTTAGAGTAATTATTCCTGAAACAACTGAGGTTGAAGTAAAAGATGGAGTAAAAAAAGAAAAAGTAAAAAAAATGTTTCCAGGATATGTTTTAGTTGAAATGATAATGACTGATGAGGCTTGGTACATTGTACGTAATACTCCTGGAGTTACAGGATTTATTGGTTCTAGTGGTAAAGGTGCTAAACCAACTCCGTTATTGCCTCAGGAAATTGATAGAATACTTGCATCAATGGGAATGAGCAGAATAAATGTTGATGCCGAAATGAAAGTTGGAGACAACGTTAATATAATTGATGGACCATTTAAAGGAATGAATGGAAAAATTGATAGTATTGATGCTGAAAATAATCGTTTGACTATAATTATTGACTTATTTGGTCAAGAAACATCTGTAGATGTAGAAAACTATCAAGTTAGTAAATACTAAAAAATTAATCGTTTTTGATTAATTTTTTTTCTGTTAAGGAAACAATTAAATATAATAAATAGGAAAAAATAATTAATATAAATATTGATGACATTACTAGATCCAAATCAAAAACTTGTGTGCCATACATTATTAGGTATCCAATACCTTTTTTACATGAAAGAAATTCTCCAGTTATAACTCCATCATAACAGGTATGGGGAGAAATTCATAATAAAGTAGTATTTCAAAAATAAATAACTAATCTATGAACAGTTATGCATATTGTAAATATGATGTAAAAGAGTAATATTGAGATTTTTGTATTTAGTTGCATAAATTATATTATTTAATTTAATTGTGTTATAGAAAATACTTTAAAAAGACTAGGTTATGATTATGAAAAAATAATAAATATAGAAGTCGGTTTTTTATAAATAAACTATAAATATCTTGGAATAAAAAGAAAAACAAAAAATAAGTAAATTTGAATATGAATTGGAGGTATCTAAATAATGTATGTTGTTGATATAACAAGAGTTAATAAAAAAAGTATGATAGTGATATGTTGGTTGGTAAAATGATCACTGTTACTAAAACAAAGACAATGAATTATTATGCTCTTGCTAACTTACAAATTACAATGGAATCTTAACTATTAGATAAAGAATTAAATATGGATTTATTTTTCTTAAAATCATTTATAAAGGATAATTATAACATTGATATTAAAGATGGATTAATAATACAAAGTATAAATGCTAATAAAGAAAATTGTATGTTTATTAAACAATTTAATTATAATAAAAATTCTTATTACTATATCTATCAGTTTTATAAAAATAGATTTTAAAAGTATGGTATAATATAAATTGAAGGTATGTGTAAAATGAAGAATACAATCATTAAGTCAGTATTAGCAGTTGTGTTCGGAATAGCTATAGGTATATTTTCAAAATGGGGAGATGTTATACCTGGTGATAATTTAATAAAATATTTTGGATGGATATCTACTGGTGTTATTATTTGGTTGGCAATAGGTTCATTTTTAATTATCAAGACTAAGAATAGAAAAGAATTTAGTATTGTTTATTCATTATTTATGATATCAATGCTGATATCGTATTATATTTTTTCTCTGGTGGTAGTTAAATACTTAGTTAAAAGAATAGTAATATTTTGGATTATAATGTTTATTGGATCACTTATCTTAGGAAATATAATATATGATAAAAAAAATACTAATTTGTTTAGAATATTATTTATTCTAGCTTCAATAATACTTTTGATATATGATGCCATAGAAATAAATGGAATTAATCTAATAGCTATTATTCCTGAGGTATTAATGGTTGTATATGTTTTAATTATTATTAGCAAAAGCATAAATAAATCTAAAAATTAAATAACAATTATTTAGTTAAATTATAAATTTGTTATAGAAGGAGGAAACAAATGAAAAATCAATTAATAATTAAAAAATGTCAAAAATGTGGTGCATTGGTTGAGGTAATCAATGACTGTAACTGTAACGAGTGTGGAATAGCTTGCTGTGGTGAACCTATGATTAAGTTAATTCCAAATAGTGTTGATGCATCGTTTGAAAAACACATTCCAACTTTTGAACATATAGGTGATGAAATACTTGTAAAAGTAAATCATGTTATGGAAAAAGAACATTTTATTGAATGGATTGCACTAGTTAATGACAAAGATATTTATAAAGTTAAATTATTACCAGAACAAAGTGCAGAATGTAAATTTAAATATATAAATGGATCAAAATTATATGCATATTGTAATAAGCATGGACTTTGGTCTTGTGATGTAGAATAATAGTTATTTGTATTATAATTGTTAAAAGTCTTTGACAAAGTTCCAAAGACATTTGGTAGAAATTCACTACTAACATATATATAATTGTAAGTGAAAGGAGAAATAAGAATGAAGTTAGGAGATAATATTTTCAAACTAAGAAAAGATTGCAAACTTTCACAAGAACAATTAGCAGAAAAAGTTGATGTTACTAGACAAACAATATCAAATTGGGAGCTTGGTGAAACTTCTCCAAATCCTGAACAGTTAAAATTATTATCTAAAGCACTTAATGTTAGTATTGATGAATTATTAAATAATGACATTAAACAAGTATTAGTAGAAAAAGTAAATAATACCGAAAAACTTGCTGAAATAATAATTAAAATACTAAAAGTCTTGGGAATAATTTTTGTTGTTGGTTTTGCTATTACTATTTTCATAAATATTATGTTTGGTGCTAAAAAAGACTCTATGACTATAAAAGAAAATCAAACTGTTCTTCTTAATTGTCAACTGAATAGTGAAAAGTATACTTATCTAATAGAATATGATAAAGATGATAATATTATTGATGCAAGCGGTAGTGATTATATTATAAATGTTGTTAAAGATAAACAGTTTAACAAAGCTAAGATATTAGTAAAATATATTGAATCATATTTTGAAGATAATGGTGGAAAATGTTAATTAATAATATATTTATAAATAAGATCAATTTTATATTGGTCTTATTTTTCTAAAGTATTGACATTTAAAAAACGATTATATTAAAAACTTTTTTGAAATTGAAAAACTTATGATATAATTAATATGCAGGAAGTAAATCACATTTAATTTATTATTTGTGAGGATGTATAATGAAGAAGAAAAAATAGTAATAATCACACTGTGTTTTATAGTAGGTTTTATATTTTTAGATTTTATAATCACCCTATCATTTAATAATAGTCCAATAATTATAATTAGAGATTATTATAATGGTGGTTCTACCATTTACAAAGATAAAGGAATATTTACAAATACTTATAAATGTTCTGATAGTAAAACTAAAACAGTTTTAAAAACAACTAAATATAGCTGCCCTATGATAGTAAGGAAGAAGATAAAAAAGAAGCAATAACAATTACATTTGATACTAAAGGTGGAAGTAAAATAGAATAAATAACGATACTGAGCTTACACTCTCAAAAGAACCTATAAGAGATGGTTAGGTTTTTAAAGGTTTTATTGATAAAAATGAAACCCCAATTTATAACAAAGTATTACTTGCAGAAGATACAATTCTTCATGCAGTTTGGGAAAAAGTAGAAAACGAAAAAACTAGTTCTAAAACTGAAACATTAATACAAATAATAATTGGTACTCCAATAAATAAAAAAGCAAAATTAATTAGTTCACAATTAAAGAACGATTTAACATTATTTAATATAGAAAGATATTATTGGGATAGATTCTTATAATATAAGTTTAAATAAATTAATTTTGGAAAGGAGGGAAGAAATGAAAAAAGATTTATTAGTAAAAATAATTATAGTAATAGTTGCTCTTGCAGGATTAGGATATTTTGTATATACAAATTATATTTCCAAAGAAAAAGAATTAGTATTTGAAGCAAGAATCAAAGAAGTAGCAGTAAATAATAATAAATATACTGTTCTAGTTGAAGAATACGATAAAAAGAAAAAAGAATATACTATAGAGTATGAATTTGAAATAAATGAAGATACAAAAATAGTTTATAACAATGAAGATTCTACTGCAGATAAATTAAAAGTAAATCAAAAAGTAACTATTACTTCATCTGATGTTGTGTTACCAAGCGAGCCAGCTAAACTATCTAATGTTAAAAAAATAGTTATTTCAAAAGATTGAGTAGTTTTAAAAACTTTGTTAAATAGGTGATGAATTAATTTTCATCGCTTTTTTTTGAACATATTATTGAAAAAACTAGTATATAAGTAGTGATTTGATATAAGAGAAATAATGACTGAATAATTTATATGAAATAAAAATAAACTTAATTAGGGGACCATAATAATGACTAACAAAGTGACAAATTATGATTCTAATGGTAAAATCATAAACCCAAAAGACATAGTAATAAAGATACCGTTGATATATGAACTAATTAAAAAATATTCAAGCGAGAATAGTTGTATTTAAGGGATAGTTTATCAGAACTTTCCTTTGTTTTTTAATTATGAAATGTGTGTTATATTGTAAAAGTATTTAAATATAGTAGGTAAGTTAGGAGGAGGTAAGTGTTATAAAAGCAGGATTATATGCTAGAGTTTCAACTGATATTCAATTAGAGGGTTATTCAATTGATGCACAGAAAGAATTTTTATTAAACTATGCTAAAGCAAAAGAATTTACCGAGTATGAATATTATGTAGATGGTGGTTATAGTGGTAAAGACTTGGAACGACCAGCTATTCAAAAACTCATAAGAGATGTTAAAGAACATAAGATAGATTGTGTAATTGTATTTAAACTAGATAGAATATCAAGAAGTCAAAAAGATACTTTATATTTAATTGAAGAGGTATTTAATAAATATAATGTAGGCTTTGTTTCTATGAGAGAAAACTTCGATACTACAACTCCATTTGGTAAGGCTATGGTTGGTATTTTATCAATATTCGCACAGCTTGAAAGAGAAACAATACTTGAAAGGACGAGAATTGGTATCCAAAAAAGAGCCGAAAATGGATATTGGAAAGGTGGAGGCAAAAATCCATTCCCTTATATCTATGATAAAAATACAGGAACTCTAGTTCCTGTACCAGAACAAGTAGAGTTACTACATAAAATGATAACAATGTATTTAAATGGTTATAGTTTTTTAAAAATTGGTAGTATAGTTGGTATGGATGAAAGTATGGTAGAAAAAAGGATACTTTCAAGAAGAACATTAGGCATTGTACCATATAAAGATCAAGAGTTTGAAGGAAAGCATGAAGCTGTAATATCAGAGGAATTATACAATAAAATAATGGAAACTAACAGACTGCGAAGTAAAGCAAGAACCGAAAATCATTATTTATTATCAGGAAAAATAATTTGTGGTCATTGTGGTGCAAAGTATAGATATCAGAAATGGGGAAAAAGATTAATTTGTTATTGTTACTCTCAACAAAAAAGCAAACCTAAATTTATTAAAGACCCAAATTGTAAAAATAAAAGATGGGATTCTTTTGAAATTGAAGATGTGGTATTAGAAAGTTTATTTTCAATGGCACTAGATGAAAATATGTTTAGAGAAAAATACGAAATTACACAAGTAGATGTTATTAATGAATATGAAAAAAGATTTGTAAAGATAAACTCACAAATCAACAATTTGATTAATTTTATTTCAGATGGTATTGCAGTTCTTGACACCAAAAAGAAAATTGAGGAATTAGAACAAGAAAGAAAATCAATGCTAGAGATAATTGACAATGCTAAAAATAATGAAGATCGTAATAGAGGATCATTAGAAAAGTTAAGAAATCTACAAGCCACTTGGAATAAAATGACATTTGAAGAAAAAAGAATGATAATTATACACATTATTGATAAAGTTGTGGTAACTGATAATGATATAGAGATATTTTATAAGATATCTTAATTTTAAAAACAATTTTCTCTCCATACCATCATTAGTCCTATAAGTGTTAGTGAAATGTTAAGCTTTAAACTTGAAATGATACTTTTATAACTTGATGGAATTACAAGCTTAGTTAGTATTTGCCATTTACTAGCCTTAAATGTTTTAAACATTTTTATTTTAATTTTGTCTACATTAATGAATCCATTATAGATACTTAACATATTAACAATTAAATTTATTAAAATTGCCATTATAATTATACTTTTTGTATTAGCCCCAAAAATGATTATAATAATTGGCCCAAGAGCAACTTTAGGTAGCGCATTTAAAATTGTTAAAAATGGTTCAAATACTTTTGAAATAAATGAATATTCATAAAAAATTGTAGCAATAATAAATCCAATAAATGTACCTAACAAAAATGATATTATTACTTCATTTAGCGTAGTAAAAATATGTGGGAACAAATTATTTTGTAGATATAAACTTTTTATTGTTCTAAATATATTAGAAGGGCTAGAGTAAATAAATGAATTAATAATTTGTTTTTTTGTCAATAATTCCCAAAGATAAAAAAATATAATGATAATAAATATTTGAATAAATCTAACTAAAAATTTTTCTCTTTTTTGTTTTCTTAAAAAAATTTTTTGACTATCAGATTGATACATCTAGATCCCTCCATATTAAATCATAATAATTAGAAAACTCTTGGCATTTTCTATTTTCTATTGGATTACTTTTATTTTTCATTTCTATACTATATATTTTTTTTACAATTGCAGGCCTTTTTGAAAATACTATAATTCTATCACTTAAACTAATTGCTTCGGCTATGTCGTGAGTTATCATTATTACGGTTTTATTCTCTTTTTTGATAATATTGAAAACATCATCAGAAACTTTTAACCTTGATTGATAATCAAGTGCTGAAAATGGTTCATCTAAAAGTAAAATATCTGGTTTTATAGCAAGTGTCCTAATAAGAGCAACTGTTTGAATGTAGCAAAGACACTTTTTATTTTTCTATTAAAAAGTTCATAATTAAGTCTATCAAAATATTTTTTTCTTTTGGATTTGATTGTGCAATAAGTAATGTAATTGCCACTAAAGCATTATTATCAATTACTTTTTTATCATTAATATATAAGATATCATAAAATTCTAAAAAATATATAAATAGGGTAGCAGCAATTCTTTTATTGCCATCAATAAAAACATGATTTTTAGTAATTAAATATAAGAAATTAGCAGCTTTTTCTTCTATTGAATAATATAAATCATTTCCATCAAAGGATTGATAAACTGTACCAATTATTTCTTTTAAACCCTCATTTCTTTCAAGTGCAAATAAATTACTGCTATTACTAAACGTTATTTTTTTTATTATTTTTATACATTCATTATAATTAATCTTTTTGCTATTTCTAGTTCCTTTTGGTTTAGATATCTTTTTATGATCATAATCATCAAGTAAGTTTAATGCACTACTGTAGTTATTTATAACTTTTATAATTTCCAGTGCTTCGGTATCCTTTAATTTATTATCAATTCTACCAGCAATATTAATTAATTTAATTGCTTTTTCGAGTTGCTCTAATTTTTTCTGATTAACCACATACCCTTTAATCATATATTCTTTTAGAACATTGTTTGCCCATTTCCTAAAAATAATACCATTTTTGCTATTTACACGATAGCCAACACTAATTATCATGTCTAGATTATAATAGTCTAAGTTTCGAGTTTGAGTTTTTCCTAACAAAGCCCCATGTGAAGAGGTATGTGCAAATTTTGCACATACCTCTTTTTTATTTAGTTCTTGACTTTTAAATATGTTACTAATATGCCTTGCAATTACAGTTCTATCTCTTTCAAATAATTTTGACATTTGTTCTAAAGATAACCATACAGTTTCATCTTGCATGTTTACCTCTAATTTAACATTTTGATTTTTGAATAATATAATTTCATTTTTCATAAGATATCCTTTTACAATTATATTATTACCATATCTTTTGAAATTTCCTTTTACATTTCTAAAAATTCCAAATAATTTTTATAATTCTCTTATTATTTTCATCTAGTTTTCCAATGTAAATTTTGAAGATAAATTCATCAACAATGAGCTTATTTAATTTTTTTATAACTTTATATTTTATAAATGAATTTTTATTATCATTAATTGTAAATTTCTTATTTTTACAAAGATTAATTTTACTTTCAATAAATTTTATTTGATTTGTGTAAAAATTTTCATTATTAGTATAATCAATAGTTAATTCTTTAAATTGTTCATTAGTAATTATTTTATTAACCTTATCTTCATATAGTGATTTTAAATATCTTTTATTTTCTAATAATTTTTTTTTACATTCTATTTTTTGCTTTTCTAGTAAACTTAATTCATTTATCATTGTATTTTTGGTATTATTAGCCACAATTTTAGATAAAATCTTTTCATCATAATAATTTTTTATTTTTTCATTGATTGCTCTTAATATAACACTTTCTAATTCATCATATCTAATAGATTTTTTATTAATGCAATCATTATATCCATTATTAACACTTGAGCAAACTAAATATTCATGTAATTTAGAATTCTTTTTTTTCATATATTTATTGCACTCTAAACAAAATACTTTACCAGAAAAATTATGCACAATTCCCGTATTTTTTCCAGCTTTTGTTCTTTCATTAATATACTTTTGTACTTTATCAAATGTTTTATTATCAATAATAGCTTCATGAGTATTTTCTCTTCTTATCCAATTATTTTTATTTTTTTTAATAATTTTATGATTTTTATAACTTATTGTAGTTCTTTTGCCCTGCACTAAATTACCAATATATAATTCATTTGTTAGTATCGTTTTAATAGCATTTGCAGACCATTTTATTTCTTCTATAGGCCTATTACTTATTATGTTTAGTTTACTTCCTTTTTTATATTTATAAAATGAAGGAGATGGTATTTTTTTTTCATTTAAATATTTGGCTATTCCTGTAAAGCACATTCCTTTTAAATATAATCTAAAAATGTCTTTTACTATTTTAGCAGCCACAGGGTCTATTATTATTTTGTTATTATTTTCTTTTGAAATTTCATAACCAAAAGAAGTAAAAGGGGAAATAAATTCACCTTGTTTCATTTTTGCTTGAAAAGCACTTCTAATATTATTTGAGATATCTTCTAAGTACCATTCATTAACAAGGCCATTTATTTGCCTAGATTTTTTATTGCCTTGGATATTAGTATCTACATTATCAACTAAACCGATAAATCTAATATTCCATTCAATAAACTTATTGTGAATATATTTTTCAATTATTTCCATATCTCTAGAAAATCTGGATTGACTTTTACATAGGACTATATCAATTTTTCCATTTTCACAATCCTTAATTAATCTTTCAAATTCAGGTCTATAAGTACCGGCACCTGACAAATCTTCATCACAATATTCATCAACAAGTTTAAATTTGGGATTTTTTCTAATTTCGTCTAAAAGTAAATTTCTTTGATTTTTAATGGACTCACTATCGTCAAGTTTATTTGTTTTGTCTTTATCTTCATCAGATAATCTTAAATAAATAGCAACTTTTAAATAATCTTTATTCATAAAGCCTCCAATAGTTAATTAAAGCTATATTCTATAATATTAAATATTTTTTCATTAATTATTTGTTTTAACTTTGTATCGGTTATATTTTTATCCATAACTTCTATAACGTTATATTTAGTATTTATAAAAATGCCTCCTTTTTTTACAATAGTTGTTTTTTATTTATCAATATATTTTATTTATTTTATAGTAAAAAAATAATCTTTATGATATTATATATTTATAATAGTGCGGTTGCATTAATTTTTGATGGTGTGTGATTTATGAATGAAAAAATGACTTTAGAACAATTTCAACAAATAAAAAATCAATTAATAAGTTTAGCAAATGAGGCTACATATGATGATCCTGATATAGAGCAGAGGATAGTTGAACAATATTTAAAAATTCAAAATCAATTATTAGAATATGATTTAAGTGACATTCCATTTGAAGCATGGGATGGTGTGCCAATAGTTTCAGATAAAGATCATGTAGTGGATTTTTCTAAAACAAAAGCTAATATAGATTTTGGCTTAATTTCATATTATGGATATGGCAATTTTAGGGGTTGCAATATAAAAAATCTTAATTTACTTGGTAGTTATTTAAATCCTAGTGAATTTGATGAGAAAACAATTAGAGCTAATTCTACATTATTTTTATCTAATATTTTTAATGAAGAATTTAAACGTAAATATTATAGTAGAACTTTAAATATTAGTGATTTGACATCATTAACTAGTCAGCAATTAGATGAATTAATGCAAAAAAACATATTGTTACATATAAATCAGCAAGAAAGAACTAGCGTTTTAATAGATACAATTGGTATTGATAAAGCTATAAAGTTTTATAAAAATTTTCCTAAAGAATATGAAAATGTTAATAAAATAGTGCAATTACATAATGATTTTAGTGGTTTTATACGTGAAAGCAATAATATACCAACATTTGATGAATTTTTACAACAAATTAAAACTGCTGATATTTCAAAATTAAAGGATATATGTTTTTCTTATGCAAGAAGACAAATTATAAATTCTAATATAAAAATTATGAAAAATGAATATCCAGAAGCATTTATTCAGGAAAATTCGGATATATTTTTAATTAATACCAATATTCCAGAAGATGTAAAACAAAGATATTTTAATAGGTCTTTATTAATTCAAGATCTTCTTGATTATCCTGATGTTTTTAGCAATATTTCTATAGATTATTTCATGGATTTTAGTAATAATATATCACAATTTTTTAGAGATACTTTTGGCATCGGCACATTTCAAGAGTTGATAAAAAAACACCCTGATGTATTTAACCATATTTTACAAGAAAATCATATTTATGAATTTAGTCATTTTTTGAAACCAGGAAAAGATGCAGATACTACATTTACAAATGCAGTTAAAGATTATTTTTTCAGTTATTGTAATCCTGAACAATTTTTTGCCTATGAAGATCAGATGCCAAATGATAACTTAAAATGGTTATCATCTATGAAATTTAAATTTGTAAATAAATTAAAAACTAAAGAAGATTTGTTACAATGTGATAATTCAGTTTTAATTTTTGATTACAAACAAAGAAAAGTATTAGCTGGGCTTGGTATTGATAATGTAAAAAAATTTGAGCAAGACACAGGCTTTTTTACTCATAAAGAATTTGAGTGGACAGAAGATTTAAACATGCTTAATTTTTGCTTTAGTTATTATGAAGAACTATATTCAATATTTAAAAATGGTAGTTTATCTTATGATGAATTTTTAGATAAATTTGCAGAATACTTGAATGAAGTTCGCAAACATAATGGTTTTTCTTTACATCAATCTTATGATTGGATTCAAGGTAAATTTAGAGAAAATCATCCTGAAATATTTATGGATTCAAATCTGCCTAAAGAATTAAGAGAAGCATTTTATAAAAATAAACTTACTCCAACATTTATATATGAACATCAGGATTATATAAAATATTTGGTAAATAGAGATTTATTAAGTACTATAAATGTTGAAATGAAATTATTTGCTCCCGGAGAAACTGATGAAAATGGTTTTGTATTTCCTAGTTACAAAAATTTTGTAAAAGAATATATTTCAAGATATGGTAATGAAAAGTTTCTACAACTTTGTGTTAAATATGATGGTATTCTTTCAGATATTGAAGTAAGTAATTCGAATGATGAAATTGAAGATGAACAAGCCATAGAGCAATCATTAAGAAATTCTATTTATGAAAAAATATTAGAAGGACGCATAGATTATTCATTTCTTAGTAGTAATCAAGACTTTATAATTGAACATCCAGAAATATTTATAAATCTCGATAGTCTATCTAATATACCTCAAACTGTTAAAAATGTAATTTTAAAAAATTTTTACAGCGGGAGTCTAAATTTTAATATTATAAAAATATACCCAGAGCTAGTAGATGTACTTAAAGACAAGAATTTATTTGTAGCATTTAATCGTATTGATGGAAGACATTATAATGAAAGAATATATATAGGTCAAACTTATGAAGAAAAATATAGTGATTTAGAATTATTGCAAGTATTTGGTAATGAAAAATTTTTGCAATTATGTGCCAAATATGGAAGATACATGGATGGTGTTACACAACAATTTAGCAAAAATGTAACTATAAAAAATGGTAAATATATTGATATTAGGCAAGGTAATAAGGAATTAAATTTTGAGGATATTTCCAAGATAATTGAAGATATTATTATTCTTGAATGCAAAAAGGGTAATATTGAATATAGACCAGATGATGTACCAGAATTTTTAAAAGAAAAGTCCCCGGAATTGTTTTTGGAAGAAAATGCTCCTGATGATTTAAAAAGACATTTTTATAATAGTAGTGCGGGTAGTTATCCTTTAACTTTTGAATTATTGCAAAAGAATAAAGATTGGTTGCCATTTTTAAAAGGAAAAGCCTTAGCTACTTCATTAATTAGGGGTGAAGAGTATAAATATCAATTAAGACAATATTTTGAATTGTTTGGTGAAGAAAAAGCTATTAAATTAGGAATTAGTAAGCCTGAAACAATTAAAGAAATGCTAGTGGATAATCAGATTGAACTAATGAAACGTTGGTATGATAAAACTGGTGGTAAGTTTATTCCTGACTATGTTGTAATGCAAAACTTTCCTTTAGAAGAAGCAGATAAATTTTTATCATCTGGTGCAAATTGGAGCAGTTTGATGAAAATTAAAAGTTTTTCTAAAAAAGCTGAATCAAGAGCAGCTATGTTAAAACTAGCTTATTCATTTGGAGCTTTTGATCAAGACCAAAGAGGCCTAAAAAAAGTACAAGATTTATTAACCGGTTTACCTAAAAAGATTGATGCTGATAATGGATTTATTATAGATCAAATTGATTATCAAATAAATCTTTATAGTCAAAAAAATGTTTTCTATTATAATGAATCAAATAATGGTATTCTATCACCTGAAGAAAAGGAAAAAGCATATCAACAAATGATTGAATATATAAAGAAACATGATTTTACTGATTTAATTGATACAGATACTTTACTTAATTTACTTGAATCATTAAGAAAAGAAAATGTTACAATTGATTTCTCTAAGCCAATATTTGCACAGCTTTATAATAAAAATGAAGATGGTTCATATTCTTTAAAAATTAATCCTCAAAGTTGTCAAAAATCGGCTCAAATTATTAGGGGTATTTTAGAAAAATTTTGGACATTACCAATGTTGACACCTGATAAAGCACATCAATTATTTGGTGGATTTTCCTTAACTTATGATCCTGATTTTAGAGAGTTTTTACTTGCCAATGTAGATACAATTTTACATGATTCACAACAATATACTGGCCTAGTTTCTAGTGTTCAAAGACAATTTAAAGATATTAAAACAATAAATAGTAATAGATTTTTAACCTGGGATTTAGCAATAAGTTTTGTTCAAAAAAATAAATATGAATCAGTTAATGTAGGTAATGAACGAGTTGCTGAAGTATCCGCTATTGCTGGATATAGTCAAAATGATTTTAATGTATTACAACAAATTTATAATTATGGTAAACAAAGAACATTTAGTAGTATTCCAAGAATTGAAAATAAAGTAGAAAAAACAAGTGGCAAATATACTTATCAAATTTTAAGATTGGATGATCCTTATGCTATGGCAATTGGTACTTTAACAGATTGTTGCCAGGAATTAAATAATTGTGCTGAAGTTTGTATGGAGCACAGCATGGTTGATAAAAATGGTCGTATATTTCTTATTAGGGATGAAAATGGTAAAGAAGTTGCACAAAGCTGGGTATGGAGAAACAAAGATGTGCTATGTTTTGATAATATAGAAATACCAAACAGGACTTTTGATAGAATTGATAAAGAACATCCAGAATTGGGTAGGAAAGGGTTTACTGATGAAATTTTTGCAATATACAAACAAGCAGCACATGATTTAATAGAAGAAGACGAAAAAGTATATAAAGAGCTATTAAAAAGTGGAAAAATTACGAAAGAACAATATGATGGTTTAAGATTAGGAAAAATAACTGTCGGATTGGGATATAATGATATAGCGGAATCATTAAAGCAAAACGCAGTAGTTGATGATGGAAACTTATCAAGACCGTTACCATTTAAAGAACCCGTAAAACTAACACGACGACTATATACAAATGACTCTACGACACAATATATTTTAGAAAAAAGAAATGATAGAAAAGAATTTAATGGGGAAACGCTTTCTGTGCATAGTGACACTTATACTGAGTATACTGATACAAATTTTACACCACAATTTTTAGATTTTTTAATAAAATTGGAAGCTGTTACTAAAAATAATTCAAGAGATTTGGGCGTTTCTGCCAGTTATTATAAAGATTCACAACATCTTGTTAGTGATATAGCAATAAGTTATGGATTGAATCCTAAAACAACAAAAATAATAATGAATCCCAATTTTGCAATTATTTATGATATTAATGGTAATAAACTCAAAATTGGAGATTTATTATTTAACACTAGAGTAGATAATAAAGAACAACAAATGGACATTGAAAATAATGTTGTTATGCAAATAAGGTTAGCTTTAAATCAGATTTCAAATGGAAACGAAATAGATATATCTGATTTAGATGAAAATCAAAAGATAATGTATGAAAAAGCTATAAGTCTAACTGATGAACTAGATAATGAAAGAGGTGTTGGCCATGGAAGATAAAGATATTAGCAAAATAATAACAAATGCTTTACAAGTTAATAAAGATAAATTAAGTGAAAATATAAAGTCAATAATTATGCAAATGAAAAAAGCTTTTGAAAGCAATAAGAAAATTATTGAACAGGCAAATTCTATTGATCAAAAAAATAATAATGGCTTTATTTTAGACTTTAATGTTATTGATAATATATTTTCTAATTTAGAAAAAGAAATTAGTATAATTTATGGTGATGTTATTCTTTCTCAAAAAGATGAAAATAAAAATATTATATATGGAACTCAAATAATGGATTATGGAAATGTAATTGTTATTACTGATGGTAATCCATATATTACTATTGAAATGGCCATTAGAAATATAATGGCTGGTAATACAACAATTTTTGCAAACGAAGGTTTTATGTTTGGCACTAATCAATTATTAATTCAAATAATGCAAAGTGTTTTAGAAATATATAGTTTATCTAAAAATTTAATTCAAATGTATGTATCTGAAAGTTTTGACGAGGTATTAGCAAATTTTTCTAATATCGATTTAGTAGTTTGTATAGGTAATCGTAGTTTACAAAATCTGATTTTAAATAAATCCAAAAACAAAACTATTGTTAGTGGGTATGAAAATTTTGATTTGTATATTGAGGATGCAACTCATATAGACTTTCTTAATAAAATGCTTGATACTGGACTAAATATTCAAGTATATATAAATAGTGATATTAATTTAGATTATCCTAATGCTATAATAGTTAGTGATATCGAAGAAGCAATTGCTCAAATTAATTACAATGGAAGTAGGTATAGTTCTGCTATATTCACTGCTGAAACAAAAAATGCTTCTAAATTTATTAAAGAAGTAAAATCAAAAATAGTAACAGTTAATACTAGCCCCACTATAGAAAGAATATTAGATATAAAACAAACTGACTTAATAAATAAAAAAACTATAATATATCCATTCAGCTTTAAATTAGATGGTAATAATGAAAAAATACAATTATAGAAAATTCTAATAAGTAATATGCTTATTAGATTTTTTATTGTTATAATTGGTGTCCACATTACATTCAAGCAACTCTTTGTTTCATGCCACCAGATAAAGATGCCGGATATTTATCCATAAAATCTTTTAATCCGTACGTAGTAAGTAAATTTTTTACATATTCAACATTTTCCTTTGTATCTATTTTTTTAATTTTTAAGCCTAAAATTGCATTTTCAAATATGTTTAAATAGGGAAGAAGAGCATCTTCTTGAAGCATATATCCTATAATTGGTTTTTCTTTAGAAAAAATCATTTTTCCATTATAATTTTCAAGCCCTGCAATAATGTTTAATAAAGTTGATTTACCACAACCAGATGAACCGACAATTGCAATAAATTCATTTTCAAACACATCAAAAGAAACATTATCTATAGCAATTACTTCACCTTTAGGTGTATTAAATATTTTGTTAATATTTTGTAAACTTAAAAGTGGTTTCATTTTTATCACCTATGATATTTTATTCAACTAATAAATTATGAACTATTGAAATAGTTTAGAAGTATATTTAAAAAGTTTAATAATTATGTTATATTTATAATGGTGATGATAGTGAAATCGATTTATATATTTGGACATAAAAATCCTGATACTGACTCAGTTTGTAGTGCAATTGCCCTTGCATATTTAAAAAATGCACAAAATATTAATGCAACAGCAAAAGTTATAGGGCAAATTAATAATGGAACAAAATATGTTTTAGATTATTTTAATGTGCCACTTCCTTCATATATAAATGAT
The DNA here is from genome assembly GCA_934096985.1 of uncultured Bacilli bacterium. GTDB lineage: Bacteria > Bacillota_I > Bacilli_A > RF39 > UBA660 > UBA6448. Next base: position 92,355 of record CAKONC010000001.1, read on the forward strand.
GTAAAAGTACAAATAAAAGATTTAAAATATGAAAAAGGCGCTTTTATAAATGAAAAAGCAAGTATTGGTAACACTATCAGATTTATGCGTCAAAAGGATTTAAATGCAATTCCTATAGTAAATGATAAAAATATTTTAACTGGATACGTAAATTTAAAAGATATAGTAAATTATTTAGCACTTACTCCGGATATTATTCTTGATACATCACTTGAAAATATTGTTACATTACTTGATGCAAAAGTATTATGTAATCCAATAGAAAATGTAAAAGGACATATAAAATATATAACTTGTTCAAATGAAGAATTTAATAAAAATCAAGATTTAGATTCAGATACTATCTTAGTAGTAGGAGATCGTTATCATATAGTTGAAAGTGCATTAAATAAAAAAGTTAAGATGATTATTTTAACAAAAAATAGAACTATTTCTCAAAGATTAATTAGAAAGGCTCAAAAGAATAATGTTTGTGTTATAAATAGTCCAAACTCTACTGCGTCACTTTGTACTTTATTGCCAAACACCAATTTTATTAAGAATTTAAATCCAAATACAAATAATTTAACGACAGTAAACATTCATAGTTATTATACAGATTTTCTTTCATTGTCAAAAAGAATTAGTTATACAAATTATCCAGTTGTAAAAGATAATAATGAATGTTTAGGTGTTATAAAAGTAACACATATGACTGAATATGAAAAGAAAAAAGTTATATTAGTTGATCATAATAACTATTCACAATCAGTTGATGGTCTTGAAGAAGCAGACATACTGGAAATAATTGATCATCATAATTTAGGAGATATTGGTACAAGTGCTCCAATAACATTTTTGTGTAAACCAGTTGGATGTACTGCCACAATTATATATGAACAATTTAAAAAAGAAAAAATTAAAATTCCTCATGACATAGCGGGATTATTACTTTCTGCCGTTATTTCTGATACACTTCTTTTTACATCTCCAACAACTACAAAGGATGATATTACTGCTGCAAATGAATTAGCAAAAATAGCTAAAGTTGATATAAATGAATATGGAATAAAAATGCTTAAAGCCGCAAGTTCAATTAAGGGATTAACGATAAGTGAATTAATTCATCAAGACTTTAAAACATATACAATTAATAATAAAAACTATGGTATAGCGGTTATTACTACAATGGATTTTGATGAAATAGAAAAAGATATGGACAAATATATTGCCAAATTAGATGAAATGAGTCAAAATAATTTTAAAGCAGTTTTAATATTTATAACAGACATATTAAAAAAAGGAAGTTATGTAATTTATAATGAAAATAGTAAAAATTTAGTTAAGAATGCTTTCAATTTGAAAGATATAAATGAAGGAGAGTTTTTGCCAGGATTAATATCTAGAAAAAAACAAATACTACCTGCAATAATGAAAGTAGTAGATTAAAAAGTTTATTTTCTAGACTTTTTTTCTTAAATAGACTATACTAAACTAAGTAGGTGAAATAAGTGCACAAGAAGATAATTAACATAGTTATTACATTTATAATAATTCTATTAATAATATTATTGCCGGTTTTATTAGGTAAACCTTCTGAAGCAAGTGTTAAATATGGCATTGGTAAAGAACTTGATGAAAAAGGTAATAAAACAGGTTGGTATATATTTTATTTTAAATTAGATGATACAGAAAAATTTAATAGTTTAAAATTTAGTATTAGGCAAAAAAATGTTGATATTAAAAAAATTGAATACGAATATGGCTTTTTTCAAACAGATTATAAAGTTTCAAGCAAAGAAAATATTTTTGCAATAAGTTCAAATACGACTGTAACTTCTTCTGATGGCAAAAATATATCTTATTTAGATGAAAATGATAAAAAAGTTACTGATAGGGTTATTATTTTAGCTAAATATTATCTAGAACCTAAAAATAGTAAAGATTTTAATTTTGAAATAACTAATGTTGAACTTAACTTAGTTCAGGCCAATTCTTTTGAACTTACAGTAACACCACAAAAAATTAAAGGTAAAAATACTTATGATGAAAATGATATATTTTTAATAGATAAAAATGAATACTTTATTTACGATGTTACAATAAAAAATGTTAGTACAATTAATACGGATACAATTATTTTAAGAGATATATTTTCAGATTATTTTAGTGATTTTAGTATTGTAGGAAGTAAAAATTATATTGTTGATGAAAATACGCTATTTTTAAATATTGGTAAATTTAAGGTCGGAGAAAGTAAAAGTTTTAAGATTAAAGCTAGAGTAACTGAATCAAGTGAAAAAAAACTGGGTAATAAGATATGCGTGTTTTCTGTGACTGAAATGTATGAAACTTCTTGTGAAGGTGCATACGTAAAATTAAATAATGATTGATTCATTATTTTTTTTGTCACTTAAAAGTCATTTTGTTATAATAAAATTATTCTTGAAAGAAGGAAATTATGGAAATTTTAAGAGTTGAAAATCTAAGCAAAATTTATGGCAAAGGAGTAAATAAAGTTGTAGCTTTAAATAACGTGTCATTTACTGTTCAAAAAGGGGAATTTGTTGCCATTGTTGGAGCAAGTGGTTCAGGTAAATCCACACTATTACATTTGATTGGTGGAGTAGATAGGCCCACAAGCGGAAAAGTTTTTATAAATGATGAAGATATTTATAAATTAAATAATGATAATTTAGCTATTTTTCGAAGAAGACAAATAGGTTTAATATATCAGTTTTATAACCTAATACCAATTTTAAATGTTAAAGAAAATATAGCTTTACCTTTAGAACTTGATGGTAGAAAAGTTAATCCTGATGATGAAAAAGAGATGCTTGAACTTTTAGGCCTTGAAAATAGAAAAACTCATTTACCTAATGAACTTTCTGGCGGTCAACAGCAAAGAGTTTCAATAGGAAGGGCGCTTATAACAAGACCAGCCTTAGTTCTTGCAGATGAACCAACTGGAAACTTGGATTCTAAATCTAGTGATGAAATTGTAAATTTACTAAAAATGTCTAATAAAAAATATAATCAAACAATTATTATGATTACGCATAATATGGAAATTGCTAAAATGGCTGACAGAATAATTAGAATTGAAGATGGCAAAATCGTGGGTGACACTAATGAAAGAGCTTAAAAAAATAACTATTCAAAATTTAAAATTAAACAAAAAAAGAAGTATTGTAACAATTATAGGAATTTTACTTTCAGTAGCATTAATTACTGCGGTTGCAACAATGGTAACAAGTTTTAGAGAAAGTATGATCGAATATGAAAAAAAGGTATCAGGAAATTATGAATATGCTTTTTTTGATGTTCCAAGTAGTGAAATTTCATTTTTAAAAAATAATCGAAGTATTAGTGATTTATTTATTACAAATGAAATAGGTTATGCAAAAATTGATAGCCAAAATCTAGCAAAGCCATACGTGTATGTTATGTCAATGGATAAAAAGGCTATGGATAATTTAGGAGTAACTTTGGTGCAAGGCAATTTGCCTAAAAATGATAATGAAATTGTTATTCCCACGAGTCTAAAAACTAACGGAAGACTTGATTATAAAATTGGTGATTATATAACTTTAAATATTGGTAAAAGGGAAAGTGATGGATATAAATTAAATCAAAATAATCCTTACGATGATGAAGTTAAAGAAGAAATAACAAATATTGACACTAAGACATATAAAATCGTAGGTATTATAAAAAGACTTGATATAGAGCCTTATACTGCACCTGGTTATACTTTAGTTACATATTCAGAAAAAGAAGCGGAATTAAATAATGTTTATGTTAGCCTTACAAGTAGTGGTTTAAAAAATAGATATAATGTTGTTGGCGGCATAATTGGTGTATCTGGAAAAACTTTAGAAAATTTTGAAAATGGAGAAATTAATGATGAAATGGCAAAAGCCAAATATGATCATACAGCAAATACATATTTAATTAAAATACTAGCATCTTCATTTGACGATGGAACGATGAGAGCTCTTATCACAGTAGCTACAGTTGTAATAATAATTATCATTTTTACAAGTGTTTATTGTATAAAATCAAGCTTTAATATATCATATACAGAAAAAATCAAAAGTTATGCTCATCTTATAACTGTAGGAGCTACATCAAAACAAATTAAAAAAAGTGTTTATTATGAAAGTTTTATTTTAGGATTTATTGGAATAATATTAGGCCTTTTAGGTGGTGTTTTTGCAGCATATGTTCTTATTAAAATTGTTAATCTACTTTTAGGTAAATCATTTGTAGTCGAAGGATTTTTAATATTTAAAACAAATTTACTTGCAATAATAATTTCTATCATTTTAAGTTTGCTTACAATATATTTATCTAGTAGAAAAATTGCTAAAAAAGCCTCAAAAGTTTCACCGATAGAAGCGTTACGTAATCCCGGAGAAATAAGTATTAAATCAAGTAAAATTAAAAGTCCTAAATTAATCGATAAATTATTTGGTGTTGGTGGAGTAATATCTTATAAAAATATTAAAAGAAATGGTAAAAAATATCGTACCACAGTTGTGTCAATTATCTTTTGTGTTGCGGTTTATATAGGACTTTCTTATTTCATAAACTCTGCATTTACTGTTATTAAAAAAGAACTAGGTGAGTATAACTATAATATTGAGGTTATATTTAATGAAGAAGATGACAAATTAAGAAAAGAAAAAACTAGTCTAATAGATAATCTTGATAATATTAATAGAATTTCAATCTTGAGGACTATTTTTGTAAACACTAAAGATTTAAATTTTACTGAAAAAGCTTTAGAATATGGTTTTAGTAATGATGATACAAGCACAGTTTCTATAAAAACACTTGGTAAAAAAGAATATGAAAGTTACTTACAAAAATTGCATATTTTAGATGCTAAAGATTATGATGCAATAATAATTAACAATTCTATATATGAAGAAAATGGTAGTAAAGTAGAGTATAACGTACTTAACTGTAAAGAAGGTGACACTTTGACTTTTACAAATGAATCCTCAAATGTAGAAATAAAATTAACAAATATAAAAAGTACATCACAAAGACCATTAGGTCTTGAAAATAGTGGAGAAGCTCCAATAATAATTGTTAGTGATGAAACTATGGATAAAATAAAAGATGCTAACATTATTAAAACTACAACTACAATGACATCAATATATATAGATTCAAAAAATCCAGATGATACTCAAGATGAAATAGAAAAAATGTTTCCTAATGATGATGGTATTTACATAAATAACGTAAATGAATCTGTAGAGCAAATGAACTCTTTATATTTAATTGTAGCAATATTTCTTTATGGATTTATTATTGTTATTGCAATTATTGGACTTACAAACATATTTAATACAATTACAACAAATGTTAGCCTTAGAACTAGTGAATTTGCATCTTTACGAAGTATTGGTATGACTACAAAAGAATTTAATAGAATGATATTTTTAGAAAGTTTCTTTTATTGTACTAAGGCACTTATTATAGGTATTCCAATAGGCATAATTCTTTCAATTATTATTCATAGAGCTCTTGTTGGTGAAATGGCATTAATTTATCATTTACCTTTAAAAGGAATAACCATAAGCGTGATAGTTGTATTTATATTAATATTCTCACTTATGAAGTATAGTACAAAAAAGGTTAATTCAAAAAATATCCTTGAAGCAATAAGAAATGAAAATATTTAAGACTTAAAGAACTTATCTTTAAGTTTTTTTGTAAAATTAATGAAAAAAAATAAATTGTATGTTAATATATTTTTAGGAAGATTATGGAAGTAGAAAAGTTAGAAAATTTAAGAAAAAAAATTAAAAGAAATAATATTATCGGTTTTATAGTGGTAGTTATAGTAAATGTAATAATAGCTATAGTTTTAAAAAAAAGTAACTTTTTACCTTTTAAATATTATTATGTGTTACCATTTACATTAGCTATCAGTGCTGTAATTGCCAGCATCTTTAACAATAAAAATTATAGTGAGTATACTAGTATATATAAAAATACTTTTGTTTTAAGTGCTCTAAAAGATATTTTTAGTGATTTAAAGTATAATTTTGATGAAGGCCTTGAAGAAGAAATTTTAGAAGAAACAGATATGATTCGTTTGGGAGATAGATATCACTCAAATGATTATATTGAAGGAAAATATAAAGAAATAAACTTTAAATCTTCGGATGTTCATATTCAGGAAGAACATGAAACAGAAGATAGTGATGGTAATAAAAAAACAGAGTATGTTACTATATTTTTAGGAAGATGGTTTATATTTGATTTTAATAAACCTTTTAAAGCTGATTTATGTGTTACACAAATTCCTTATATGTTTAGGGGTTATCATAAAAAATATGAAAAAGTAAAACTTGAAGATGAAGAATTTAATAAAAACTTTTTGGTTTATGCACAAAATGAACATGAAGCATTTTATATTTTAACACCATCATTTATGGAAAAATTAAAGGAATTAAGTGAAAAAATGGGTGGTCATTTAATGCTATGTTTTACAGATAGCAAACTATATATTGGCTTAAATAATTATAAAGACGCTTTTGAACCAAATTTTCATAAAAAAGTTAATGAAGAAATAATAAAAAACGATATAAAAAAAGATATACAAATTATTACTGATTTTATTGAAAAATTAGATTTAGATAATGATTTATTTAAGGAGATTTAAGTATGGAAGTAAAATATATAATATTAATTATAGTAGGAATTATTTTATTAATTATAATATGTAACTATATAAATACATTAAATAGTTTAAAAAAGTTGTCACTTAAAGTTGATGAAGCTTTATCTGGCATAGATGTAGCACTTTCAAAAAGGTATAATGTTTTATCAAAAATGATGGAAACTGTTAAAGGTTATACCAAATATGAAAAAGAAGTTTTATTTAAAACTATTGAGATGCGTTCTAATATGAATTTGAGTGAGTTAAAAAATGCTAAAAATGATATGGATGAAAATATAAATCAAATTAATATGATTATAGAAAAATATCCAGACCTAAAGGCTAATGAAAATTTCTTAGCTCTTCAAAAGGCAATAATAGATGCCGAAGAGCATTTGCAAGCAGCACGAAGACTATATAATTCAAATACTTCTTTATATAATGAAAAGGTTATAACATTTCCATCTTTAATTGTTGCGAAGATTCATCATTTTAAACAAATTGAATATTTTGAAATCGAAGAAAAAGAAAAAAATATTAAAATTAATTTATAATTATGGAAGCGTCTTAATGCTTCCTTTTTCATAGACTTTTTAGTAAAATATGAAAGAAAGGAATTTTTATGAAAATACTATTAATCGAAGATAATATCGAAATAGCCTCAAGTTTAGAGTATACTTTTAAAGAAAATAATTATGATTTTTATCATGTAAACACTTTAGAAAAAGCAAAGAATATATTAAATAAAATAAATTTTGATTTAATAATTTTAGATGTAACTCTTTCTGATGGAAATGGATTTGAATTTTATAAATCGGATTTTTCTTTAAAAAATGTACCCGTAATTTTTTTGACTGCAAATGATAATGAAGATGATATTGTAAAAGGCTTTGAACTTGGAGCACAAGACTATATTACAAAACCATTTTCTACTAAAGAATTGCTTGCTAGAGTAAAAAGATTAATTAGTAAAAAAAGTAATATTATTAAAATAAAAGATATTTCTTTTGATATAGATAAAATGCAGGTTGCAAAAAATGAAAATGTAATAAATTTAACATCTTTAGAATTAAAAATTTTATATTTATTTGCTACAAATATAGGTAAAGTGATAACTAGAGATTCTCTTTTAAACTATATATATAATTTAACTGGAAATGATGTTAATGATAACACAATTACAGTATATTTAAAAAGAATCAGAGAAAAAATTGGTGATAATATAATTGAAACTAAAAAAGGTATGGGGTATATAATAAATGAAAACTAAGAAATTTTATATTTTATTAGTCAGCGTTATGATATTTTATTCTTTAATTTTTAATATAATTTTTATTTGTGAGATAAATTCTTATAAGAAAAATGAGAATATTTTTATTAATAACGTATTAGGCACGCTATATGAAAAATATCCAAATCTTACTAAAAATGATATTCAAAAAATTTTTCCTTTAGAAAATGCTGATAAGGACTATTTAATAGAATATGGAATTAATTTAGATAATGATTTTACTTTAAAGAATAATACTAAAAAATATCAAACTTATCTAATAATAAATAATGTAGTAGTGGCTATTTCTTTTATAAGCATTTTAATAGTAATAATAAAAGATAATAAAATGCAAAATATGAAAATAAAAGAAATAACTTCATTAATAGAGAAAATTAATAAACAAATATATGATTTAACAATCGAAGATAATGATGAATCGACTTTATCAATATTAAAAAACGAAATTTATAAAACTACTATAATGCTTAAAACAAATGCAGAAAATTCTTTGAAAGATAAAATAATTGTAAAAAAGTATATTGAGGACATTTCACATCAATTAAAAACACCACTTACAGTAATTAGTATATCTTTAGAAAATTTAATAGATAATCCTAAAATGAATGAAACAAATAGAAATAGTTTTATTTTAAAAATAAATAAAGAAGTTAATAATATTAATTATTTAATTCAAAATTTATTAAAGTTATCTAAATTTGATGTTAATGCGGTTAAGTATAATAATAAAATAGTAAGTATTAAAAAAATTATAGATAATGTGTATGACAAAATATCTATTTTGTGTGATCTTAAAAATATAGAAATAAAAATAAACTATATAAATGTTTTTGACTTATATTGTGATGAATCATGGCAAACAGAGGCAATTACCAATATTGTAAAAAATGCCATAGAAAACTCAAAAGAATATGATAAAGTAATTATAAATATTGATGATAATAAAGCATACTCTTTAGTGGAAATAATAAATAATGGAGAAATTTTAGAAAGTGATATAAATAAAATATTTGAAAGATTTTATACTGGAAATATATATAAAGAAAATAGTACTGGAATAGGTCTTTCTTTAGCAAAATCAATTGTAGAAAAAAATAATGGAAAAATATGTGTTAATCAAGATCATGAAAAAGTTATTTTTCAAATAAAATATTTTAAATAATTATTTTTTTTCTTTTATAGAGTAAATTACCCCAATAGTCATAAAAATTAAACTTATTAATGCCGCAATAGATAAGTGATCCTTAAATAATAAAAATGATAATATGGCGCTAAAAAATGGACTAAATGAAAAAATTATAGCTGTTTTGTTGGCACCAATTTTTTTTGTTGAATATGCATAAAATAAAAAACTTAAGCCATAACTAAAAAATCCTATTATAAGTAAAATATAATTATTTGAAATTAAACTAATTAAATTAGTGTTTTTTCTAAAAAATAAAAGATTAAATAGTGATATTGTTAAGCATTTATAAAAAATTAAAATAGGAATATTTTTTTGATTTACACATGGAGTTAAGTTGTTTTCAAGTCCCCATAGAATGGTGGCAATTAAGATTAATAAAATATATATTGATATATTAAAATTTATTATTTCATTAATTGATAAAACTAGTCCTCCGATTGTAACAAATATAGCTGATAAAATTAAATTTTTATTAATTTTATTTTTAAAAAATAAATAAGAAATTATAAGTGTGAAAACTGTCTCTAATAAGCTTAGTAATGATACTGTGCTTGCATTAACAAATTTTAAGGATAATACAATAAATAGACTTGCTAGCATATCACATAATATTATAATTCCTTCGGTTTTTAAGTCCCTTTTGATTTTTGCTTCATTTTTTTTATGAAAAATATTAACTAGCAAAAGACCTATGCTACTTCCAAGGTATGTTAAAAATAATAATTCATTTGAAGTGACTCTATTAATATAATATTTAGAAATAGGAATATTTAGGCTATAAAATATTGAAGATAAAAATGCAAATACAATTCCTAGTATTAGCTTATAATGTTTTTTACTTATTTTTCTCATATCATATATATTTTACTAAATATAATAAAAAATGTCATTATAAAAAGTTGTGAAAAAAATATATAAATGATATTATATAGTAGGTGATAGTATATGAAGTATCTAATTAATGATAATATTAATTTAGTTCTTGCAAACGTAAATGACATAGATATGTTATTAAATTTTCAAAAAGAAATTATTGAAGATATGCCAAGAAAAGAATTTTTTACACCACTTTTAAAAGAAGAATTTTCATATCCTATAGAAAATAATGGTAGGGTATATATGGCTTTTTATAAAAATGAAATGATTGGACTATATGTTTTAACAATAAACCCTTTAAAAGAGATAATTAATGAATATAGACTTGAAAATATTGATGGCGTTGCCATTTTTGATAGCGTAATGATAAAAAAAGAATATAGAGGTAGTAATTTACAGGCCCAAGGAATGGAAATTATTTATAATGACGCTAAAAAATTAGGCGTAAAAGAAATTATAGCAACAGTGCATCCAGAAAATATATATAGTATCAGAAACTTTCAAAAAGAAAATTATAAATATACTAAAACTATACCTGTTCACGGAGGAGAAAGACTAATATTTCAGAAAGAAGTTAATTAGTTAGAATTATTATGAAATGTTTAAATTGTGAGAAAGAAAATCTTGATGAAAGTTATAACTTTTGCCCATATTGTGGTAATTGGACGGCCAAAGGATATAAATTTTTTCAAGAAAAAGAAAATGTAAATAAAGTATTAAATGGTTCTTTAATTAAACAGGACAAAAGAGTGAATCTTTTGACTATTATTTTTATGTGCGGTTTATTATTATTTATATCAATGTATTTAATTCGTAAAGATGATTTATTTAAACCAATTATATTTTTAAAAAAGAAAATAACAAATTACTCTTATGGTTATAATACATCACCAATTAAAACTGATAATATTTACTTAAATGAAAATGTTAATTCTTATGAAGATGCAATAAATTATATAAAAAATGATTTTGAATCACAAAAGTGGTTATGTGATAATAATGTAGAAGTATCAAAGGTTGAGTATGAATTGGAGGAAAAATTTAATATACCAAGTGTTACTTTATGTGATGTTAATTTAGATGTAAGTTTAGATATAAAAAATGTAATTGAGAAAATGTATTATTTATTTCCTAATATAAAAGGATCACTTACAAATATTACAATTACTAATGCTAATTCAAATTCTGAATATATAGCTTATTTTCAACCAATGTATGAGTTTGTTAATACAAATTTAGATATTAATGATTATAACAAAGTAAATAAAACTCAAATTTTATTAAATAGTTATTATTTTTTAAATGAAAAGTATACAAAAGGTTCAATAGATAATATTGTGGATAAGGATTTTTATGTTAAAGATGCTACTTTAGTTTCTACTATAGCACATGAACTAGGACACTATATTTCTTTTAAAATATTTTTGAAAAACAATAATTTAGAAAATATTACTTATATAACAAAGACAAATGAAGAAAAGATAAACTTTTTATTAGAAGATTTTAATAATGGAGCATTTTCTAAAAAAATTATTTTAAATGCATTAAATAATTATAATGTTAAATATGGTAGTAATTTAAGTGAATTCGAATTTGCAAAAGGAATTTCTAATTATGCGGGTAAATTAAATGATAATAATACTTTAATATATGATGAGGTTATTGCAGAAGCAGTGCACGATTATTATTTACATGGAAATAATTGTAGCAATTATTCTAAAGAAATAATTAGTATTCTTTTAGAAAGGCTTTAATATGAAAAAATGTATTAATTGTAAAACATCTTTGGATGATGATTTTAAATATTGTACATATTGTGGATGTAAACAAATTAATAATTCACATTATATTATTGAAAATATTATGATATTTTTCATGATAATTTTAATAATTCTATTAATAGTTTTATTTGTTATATCTTATATAATGTTTAAATAAAGGAGTAAAATGGAAAATAAAGAATTTTATAACAAGTCAGTGGATGAAGTTTATAAAGAGTTTTCTACGTCTTTAAATGGATTAACAGAGAAAGAAGCACAGTTAAGGCTTTCAAAAAATGGCCAAAATAAACTTGCTGAACGAAAAAAAACCTCTAATATTTTATTGTTTTTAAATCAGTTTAGTGATTTTATGGTTATTTTGTTAATTTGTGCCTCTATATTTTCTTTTATAGTTTCTTATATAAAGAAAGAAAGTTATATAGATTCAATTATTATAATTGTTATTGTAATTATAAATGCTATTTTAAGTTTTATTCAAGAGAAAAAGGCTGATGCTGCAATCGAAGAACTTAATAAAATGTTTGTTACAAATACTTTTGTTATAAGAGATGGTAAAAAGGAATCTATCGATGTAAGAAATGTTGTAGTCGGAGACATTTTAGAATTAGAGGCCGGAGATTATATTTCTGCAGATGCAAGAGTTATCTCTTCAAATAATTTTGAAGTTGATGAATCAACTTTAACGGGAGAATCAAGGCCTGTCAAGAAAAGTAATATTAACATATATGAATCTAAAGAATTATACGAAAGAGAAAATATGTTATATGCTGGATGCAACGTTAAAAATGGACATGCTTTTGCGGTTGTTTGTGCAACAGGTATGAATACTGAGCTTGGAAAAATTGCAAATAGTTTAATTAATAAAAAAAGTGACTTAACACCTTTACAAAAGAAAGTTAATCAGGTCAGCAAAGTTTTAACTTATATTATTTTAGGTATAATTCTAGTAATGATGGCTGTAGGTCTTCTTATGAAAAATGATTTCTTTGATATTTTAATGTTGTCGATTTCTTTAGCAGTTGCCGCAATACCAGAGGGTTTATCTTCCATTATAACTATAATTTTATCACTTGGAATGAGTTCAATGGCTAAAAGAAATGTTATTATTAGAAAAATGGCTTCAGTAGAAACATTAGGTTCAACAGATATAATTTGTTCTGATAAAACGGGAACAATAACTCAAAATAAAATGTTAGTTAAAAGAATATTTGTGAATGACAAAATTTATACTGATGAAGATAATATAGAAAATATTCAAATGTTTAATTTATGTGCTGCATGCTGTCAAAATGTTACTAAAAATGAAAGCGGCTATATTGGGGATGAAACAGAAATTTCTATATATAAATATTTAGAAAAATATAATATTGATTATACTAAGCTAAAAAGAGAAAATGAATATCCTTTTGATTCAGATAGAAAAATGATGAGTACGTTAAATGTAATTAATGAAAATAAATATTTATTTACAAAAGGAAGTTTAGATTCAATAATAAATAATTGCAGCTATTATCTTTTGGATAATAAAATATATCCACTTACAAATGAATATAAAGAAAGAGTAATGCAAATCGAAAAGGAAGAATCACAAAAGTCTTATAGATTACTTGCATTTGCTTATAAAAATACAGATTTAGATAATATTGAAAAAAATATGATATTTATAGGACTTATTGGTATGATAGACCCACCAAGAGATAGTGTTTTAAATGCAATTCAAATTTGCTATAATGCGGGATTAAAACCAATTATGATTACCGGAGATTCCATTAATACTGCAATTGCAATAGGCAAAGATGTTGGAATTATTAGTAATGATGAAAGTGCAATTGAAGGAAAATATATTGATAAAATGAGTGATGAAGAACTTGAAAAAGAGATTTCTAAATATCAAGTTTTTGCAAGAATTTCTCCTAATACAAAACTAAGAATAGTAGAAACGCTTCAGAAACAAGGCTATGTTGTGGCAATGACTGGTGATGGAGTAAATGACGCTCCTGCAATACAAAAAGCTGATATTGGTATAGGTATGGGAGTTACTGGAACAGAAGTTGTAAAAAAAGTAGCCGATTGCATTTTAGTAGATGATAGTTTTTCTACCATTGTTGATGGCGTTGAAGAAGGAAGAAGAATAACTAGCAATATAAAAAAAGTCATGTTATATTTACTGGCAGGTAATATTGTTGAAGTTATATTAGTGTTTGTTTCGATGATTATGAATATGGAAATGTTTAATACTTTGCAACTTCTTTGGTTAAATTTAATAACTGATTCAATCCCTGCAATATGTTTAGCTTTTGAACCTGCTGATAGTGAAATTATGAAAAATAATCCTTCGAATAAGGCAAGTCAAAGTTTTTTTACACCTTTGTTAGCATCAAAAATAATCATTGGTGCAATATTTAAATCTTTAGTAATGATTTTATTATTTGTGTATTTTTCAAAAAATCAAAATGTAAATGTAGCAAGTTCACTTTTATTTATTTTCTTAATCGGTCATGAACTTTTATATGCATTTTCATGTAGAAATATAAAAAAATCAGTTCTTAATAAAAATATTTTCAAAAATAAAAAACTTGATTTAGGTATTGGAATTTTAATAATTATTCAAGTTATAATATTAACAACTGGTTTTTCAAAATTCTTTATAGTTAATGGAATAAGTAAAGAAAACATAATAATAACACTAACAGTTTTACTAGTTACTTTTGTTATAGGAGAGCTTATAAAACCATTATATGATAAATTATTTAAAGATTATGTGGAGGTAAAATGAAAAAAAATAATTTAACAACTTTTATTGCAATTTCTGGTTTAGTAGTATTTACAGTTTTTGTTACTGTAGCGGTAATTAATTTAATGCCTAATCATGAAAGTAATTCATTTTATGTAAAAGTAAATGATAAAATGGATGCTAAAGTTGAAGGTTTAGAAATTAAAGGGGGAAAACTTATTATAGAAACATCAGGTGATGCTACACAGGTGTGCGTTAAATCAACTGTTTCAACGCCAACGTTAAATTCATTATGTTGGAATAATATTGAAAATAATAAAACGGAAGTATCAATATTTGAACATAAAAAATATTATGTTTGGCTTAAAGACACTAATAATAATGTAAGTAGTCCTTTAAGCATTAACACAAAAGAGAATTAATAATGTAAAGTAGACACTTTATTAGTTATATTGACATAATATATGATAAAATAAAAATAGAGGTGAGTAGAATTTGAAAAAAAGAGTTTTTAGTGTGATAGGGTTACTGGTTATAGCGCTTTCATTAAGTGGCTGTGTTAAATTTGATGCAACGATGGACATAAAGAAAGATAAATCAATGGATTTTTCAATAATTTATGCAGTAGATACAACATATTTTGGTAATGAAACACTTATGGATCAGGAGAGTAAAAGCCAAATTGAAAAGGATGGCTTTTCAGTTGAAGATTATCAAGATGATAAAATGAAGGGCGTTAAGGTTTATCGAAATATAAAAAATATAGACGATGTAAGTAGTGCTGAGGATAACACTTTCGATTTATCTGGTATGTTTGAAAAGAAAGATAATAGTGAAACCTTTTTTAAAGTAAAAAAGGGTTTAATAAAAAATAAATATACAGCATCTTTACATTTTGATACAAAAGATAGTAACTTAAATGACGATTTGACAGGTGATGATGATATTGAGTACACAGATGATTATGAAATCGAAGATAACACTACTGGTGACGATTTTCCTAATTTAGATTTTTCTTCTTCATTAACATCTTCAATGGATTTAAAATTTAAAGTAAATTTACCATATAGTGCTATAAGAAGTAATGCTACTTCATCAAATAATGATAATAAAGAATTAAGCTGGGATTTAACTTCTTTTAAAGAAGATAATATTGAATTTGAGTTTGAATTATATAATTTAACAAACATATATATTATTGCTGGAGTAGGTATTATTTTAGTATTTGCATTAATATTATTTATAATGAAAAACAATAATAAAAAAGTTGGTGAGGCTATTTTAGCTAAGGAAGAAAATACGATTGAAACTTTAACGGAAGATTTAAAAGTTCAACCAACACTTACAAATACTAATACAAATAATTAAAAAATAAAAACTAACATATAATTGTAATATGAAAAAAATATTATTATTTATATTTAGTTTTTTTGTGTTTTTAAATGTAGTAAATGCTGGTGGTTATATTGTTTATGATATTGATAGTGGAAGCATTATAAAGGCAAGCAATGAAAATGAAAAACATTTAATTGCTAGTACCAGTAAAATAATGACTGCAATAATTGCTATTGAAGAAAATAATTTAGAAGAAATTATTACAGTAGATAAAAATATTTTAAGTGCTGTAGGAAGTAGTATTTATCTTGAAATAGGTGAAAAGATATCTTTAAAAGATTTAATTTATGGTATGATGCTTCGAAGTGGTAATGATGCTGCTACAATGATTGCTATAAATAATTCTGGTTCTATGGAAAGTTTTGCAAAAAAAATGAATGATTATGCAGTAAGAATTGGAATGAAAAATACTTCTTTTATAAATGCGCATGGACTCGAAGATAAAGATGGAAATGGAAATATATCAACAAGCTTTGACATGGCACTTCTTACAAGTTATGCTATGAAAAATGAAACTTTTAAAAGTATTTTTAAAACCAAAAATTATAGTTGTAAATCTGATAAAAAAAGTTATGTTTGGTCTAATAAAAATAAACTATTAAAATATGATTATGTTACTGGTGGAAAAACAGGTTACACTAAGAAAGCCAAAAGAACACTTGTAACAACAGGATTAGTTAACGAGACAAATATAGTAGTAGTTACTTTAAATGATCCTAATGATTGGCAAACCCACTTGTCATCGTATGATTATGTAAAAAAAAATTATATAAATGTTCCTGTTTTGGATAAAGATAAGTTTAAAATAAATATAAATAATATTTTTATCGAAGATAAACTTTTAATAAAAAATAATTATAATAAGCTTGTTAGAAATAATGAAATTAAATATTTTAAAATTAAATACCTTTTAAGTAGTAAAGATAATTATAAAAATAATGACATTGTAGGGCAAGCAAATATTTATTTTAAAGATGATTTAGTTCATACAGAAAATATTTATATTCAAAAAAATAATAAAAAAACTCGTAAAAATTTTTTCAAAAGATTATTTAAATTATAAAATAAATGTGTTAATATATATAATATGAAGAAGAATATAAGTGTGATACTATTTGTAATAATTGTTATTTTAATGGGTGTACTACTAGGGTGTGCAATTATAAAAAATCGTGATAAAAATAATAATGATATAACATTTAATTATAAAAAAGGTGATGTAGTAACTGTTAATAATATGGAGATTACAATACTAAATATTTCACAAATAAAATGTGGAAAGAAAGATAAATGTGATAATGAGATAGAGGTAAGTGTAAAGATAAAAAATGATGATATTTATACATATTATACACTTCAAAGTTATCATAAACCCGAAGACGTTATTAAAGATACAAACTTAAAAGTATATTTAAGTTACGCTGATGAAAAAATTGCATTTGATATAAAATAAAATCTAAAATGGTTTTATTTTTTTTTATTGTTCATAAAATTTATTATGATTTCAATAGTGTGGACATTTTTAATTGTTATAGGCATTGTTTATAGTTTTTTAACAGGGAATATTGATACCATCAATCAAAGTATTTTAACTAGTGCTGGTAAAGCCTTGGAATTAATTTTGTCTTTACTACCAACTATTGTACTTTGGACTGGTATTATGAAAATTGCTGAAGATGCTGGAATGCTTGAAAAATTTGCAAATTTTTTAAAACCAATTTTAAGTAAATTATTTCCACATATTCCAAAAAATAACCCTTCATTAGGATATATTGCTTCGAATATTGCCGCAAATATGTTAGGGCTTGGAAGCGCTGCAACACCATTTGGACTGAAAGCTATGGATGAGCTTCAAAAAATAAATCCTAAAAAAGATACTGCATCAACATCAATGATTACTTTCTTAGTTTTAAATACGGCTGGAGTAACCATAATACCAACAACTATTATTGCAATTAGGCTAGCATATAATTCCTCGAATCCTTCAGCAATTATTGCTCCAGCAGTTATATCTACAAGTTGCTCATGCTTAAGTGCTATTTTAATTGATTATTTTATTAGGAGAAAAAATAAATGAATACATTTTCTATTATAGTTATTCCATTTTTTATTTTACTTGTAGTATTTAATGGTTATCTAAAAAAAATCGATATATATACATCATTTTTAAATGGCGCAAAGGATGGACTGAAAATAGTTTATAATATTTTCCCTGCAGTTCTTGCAATGGTTTTTGCGGTTAATATATTTTTAGATAGTAATATTTTACCATTTTTATTAAAACCAGTTACAAGTATATTAAATTTACCTACAGAAATTCTTCCTATGGCATTTTTACGTCCAATATCTGGTACTGCATCTCTTTCTATAATGACGAAAATTTTTGAAATATATGGTCCTGACACATATCCAGGTAGACTTGCTTCAGTTATTCAAGGATGTACCGATACAACTATATATGTAATAGCATTATATTATAGCAGTGTAAAAATAACTAAAAGTAGATATACAATTGTAGTAGGTTTACTTGCTGATTTAGTAGGTTTAATAATGGCGTTCATTTTAACGAGCATTTTCTTTTAAAATGTGTTATACTTTTTCTTGAGGAGGACTTTATGGAGAAAGTTCAAAAAATAATAGCAAGTAGAGGTTATACCTCAAGAAGAAAAGCTGAAGAATTAATTAGACAAGGTAAAGTTAGTGTAAATGGTAAAATAGTTTACATTGGTGATAGAATAAATGAAAATGATTTAATTGAAATTGATGGTATGCAAATAGCTAATAATCAAAAAAAAGTATATTATCTTTTAAATAAACCAAGAGGAGTTATATCTGCTGTTAGTGATGACAAGGGAAGAAAAACTGTCGTAGATTTTATAGATACAGATGAAAGAATTTATCCAGTGGGAAGACTTGACTACGATACTACAGGAATTATTATTTTAACTAATGATGGTAATCTTGCAAATCATTTAACTCATCCAAAAAATAAAATAGTTAAAACATATTTAGCAAAATGTGCTGGTTTAATAACTAAAGAACAAATTGATAAATTAAAAAAAGGTGTTTGCATAGATGAACGTAAAGTGGACATTATAGATTTTAAAGTTAAAAAGCTAGATAAAGAAAAAAATGCTACTTACATAAGTGTATCTATAATTGAGGGTAGAAATCATATTGTTAAAAAGCTTTTTGAAAGTATAGGCCTTTTGGTAGATAAATTAACAAGAACTAACTATGATTTTTTAGATTTAGGAAATTTAAAGTCTGGAGAATATAGACAATTAACACTTAAAGAAGTAAAAAAACTTTATAGAAATTAAAAAAAATAACCATTTGGTTACTTTTTTTATGACAATTTATTTATTTTCGTGTTCACAATGGCAATTATCACATGCACATTCTTCATTTTCATTACAATGGCAATCATGTGAGTGACAATTATCACATGAGCATTTATCACCATCTTCAGCTAATTTAATAGCATTAACAGGACAAGAATGTATAGCGTTTTGTAAATCTTCACTTTCTAAGTCATCCTGACTAATAACTGAAGATAAACCTTCATCATTAAAATCAAAGTGTTTACTATCAAGAGCTATACAAGCACCACAACCAATACATTTTTCTTCATCTAAAATAAGTTTTTTCATTTATTCCTCCAGTGACATTATAGCAAATATGTATAAATTTGACAAATAAAATATTTTTGGTAAAATATATCAGTCTAAAAAAGGGGGAAAATAAAATGCTTGTTTATAGAGTATGTAGTAATATTGAATTAGATAAAATTTTATCACAAAAAAGTTTCAATGGAGTTGGTAGCAAGCATGAAAATAATCTTAATAATAATCATGACTATATTCCAAATACTTTTTATATGCATTTTTTTCCTAAAAAAGAAGATATTTTTCATTTAAACAATGTACTAAAAAGATTTATATGTACTTATGAAATCCCTGATGATTTATTAGTTTTTTATGAAGGAATGGGACTATATGATGATTTTACTTGTCATAAAGAAGCGTATATAGTTGAATTTGCAGTTCCAAGTGAGTTAATAAGTATGTCATTTTTAAGATGCGTTGAAGCACTTCCATTTGATTATAATTATTTGGATTTTTTAAAAAATGGTGGTTATGAGTCCACAATATTATATGATGGTACAAAGGAACCTAATTTAAAAAAATCGTAATAAAATTACTTTTATAAAGACTTAAAATATGTTATCATTAAATAGTAGAGGTGTTTTTCATGGACTCAAGAACTGATAAATATTATGAAAAAGATATAAAAACTGTTCCAAGTAGAACTTCAAGGAATCAAGAGTTATATAAAGAAATTAGCAAAACTGAACTTAATAATTATGAAGTGAGAAGTAATGCTACAGTTATTGGAGAAGGCAAAGGAAATATTGATGTGGAAAAAATAAAAAGTATTTTAGATACGCATTACAAAGATGCTCCAAAAAGAAAATCAATAAAACTTGAAAATATTGAAGAAACTGTTAAGCCTGTTGAAGAAACTAAAGAATATGATATAAATGTTATTTTAAATAAAGCTCGTGAAGGAAAAGAAGAAAATTATAGTGAAGAAAGAAATAAGAAACTTCGTAATACACAATTTGATATTCTAAGTAGTTTAAATTTAGATGAGGAAGAAGAGAAAAAAGAAACAGAAAGTCATTCTATTAGAGAAGAAAATGCATCAGAACTACAAGAACTTATTAATACAATTTCTATTAATGAAAAGGCTATTAAAGACATTCAAAATGGTGATGATCCACTTTCGTTATTTGAAGATTTAAAAGGTTCAGATCATACTCAAACATTAAAAGGGTTAAAAGATAATGAAGATTTAATAGAGCAAACTAAAGAAACAATTTTTGAAACAGTTGATAAAAATGAAGATGAAAAAACAACTTCATTAGATAAATCTTTTTTTACGAAGTCTACTAATTTTAAAAAAGAAGATTTTGAAGATTTTTCAGATATTGAAGATGGCAAATCATCTATATTTGTAAAAATAATTATTGCTTTACTTATTATTGCTTTTATAGCAGGTGCAATAATTTTAGTAAAATCATTTGTTTTATAACATATAATTTATTATGAAAATAAAAGAAAGATTAAAAAGAAAGTATTATATTTTAATATCACTTATTTTAGTCTTTTTTTTTACATGTTTTTTTATAAATTTTTACAATAAAAAAGTTGCTTTAAAGTTAGATAGTTATGCTAATCAACTGGTTAAGGAAGAACTTCAAAAAAAAATAATAAAAAATATTAATAATGTTTATAGCAACAGTTTAAATGATTTATTAATTATGCATTTAAATAGTAATAATGAAATTTTATTTATTGATTATAATTTAAAAAAATCATATGAAATTCTTAATAATTATGTAAATAATTTAAGCAGTGATATAAAACAAAGTAATATTATAATAATTTCTTTTTTTGCAGCAAATGATAGTTTATTGTTTGCAAATCTTGGGCCAAAAATAAGGATTAAATATGACTTTATTAATTCAGTTATAGCAAATATTCATACAAAAGTAACTAATTATGGAATAAATAATGCTCTTTTAGAAATATATTTACATTTAGAAATTAATTATTTAATTACAATACCAATTAACACACAAAAATATAAGGAAGAATATGATTTACTTCTTACATCAAAAGTTGTTAGTGGTAAAGTTCCCTCAATATATGGAACTAATATAACTAAAGATAGTTCTATTGTTACAAATTGATTTTCCTAAGGTTTTATCTATGGTGTTTTTTCTTAAAACATATACATTTAGGAAAAAACGTTCCCATATTTTCGTATTACTACTTTTAAATATTATCATATTTTTATAAAAAATTGTATCATTTGTATAAAAAAAGTTAATAAAATTTTAAAAAATATAAAAATTTTATTAAAAAAATCCGAACTTTATATATAATTTCTAGTCAAAAAAATGGTCAAAAATTTTAACGTTTTTTCTTTTAAATACTTGGCAAACTAACTATTTTGAAAAAAAGATTTTTTAATAATTTCTAGTCAAATTAAATTTTTGTTCATCATTATTTCCTATATTTATGCCAAAAACAAAAAAATTTTCTTAAATGTATATGTTTTAAGAAAAAAGTGGGCCATATTTAAGGGAAGAAAGTTTAATATGAAAGAAATGAATAAAAAATATATAATAGCGGTAGTTTTATCAATAGTTATGGTTTCATTTTTAGCCTTAGCATCTTTTGCATTTTTAGGAAGCTTTAAAAAAGTAATAACTAATACAAATGTAAATATTATAGCACAAAATGTTAATAATACATATTTTAATGTAACAAATAATGTCTCATTTGCTTTAGATGTGGATCCTGCATTAATGGGAGAAGATAATAAAAATAATTATGTTACAGAAAATACTGCAGTACTTGATGTATCAGTAAATCCAGCATTTGATGGAATGAGTGTTAAATGTAGTTATGATATTATTTTTGAATATGATTCATCATCAAATGTATATGGAGTAAGTCCAACACCAGTAACTACGGGTGCAGATAAAGAGCTTACCCTTCAGATAAGTGGTCCAAATGGAACAAGTGATTATTTTGAAGAAAAGAATTTTAATTTAACAAGTAGGAAAAAAGTAATAGTAAGTGGAGCAGAGATAATAAATTCAATTTCAGGAATGCCGACAGTGCACAGATGGCAATTTACAAATAGATTTTATAATTTAGATTTAGACCAAACAGCCTTAGCAAATAAATCATTTAAAGGAAGATATTATGTAGCAAATGTATCATGTGATAGATATGAAGATAATACAATATATTCATTAATAAAAAATAGATATAAAAATAATGATACATATGTAAAACTATATAGTGAGTCAGACGCCAGCACATATGCAAATCCAGTATATTATTTTAATGGAGCAGTAGAAGATAACAATGTCCTTTTTGCAGGCTTTTGCTGGAAGATAGTAAGAACTACTGAAACTGGTGGCATTAAAATGATATATAATGGAGTTCAAAAAGATGACGTTACTACAGTGCTAATTGAAGAATCAGAATATACAAATGTAACTAATGATGCAACATATCCATATACATTTGATAATACCAATAAAACATGGACAAGTACAAACCATGATCATAGTAAAACTGGAACAATAACTTTTACAGTTTCTGAGCCTGGAGATTATTATTTAAACTATACAGTGTCATCAGAAACATGTTGTGATAAAGCAGAATTTTTAAAGGGTACTACCTCCCTAGGAAAATTTGCCGATTCTGGGACAATATCACTTACCGGGCTTACAACATCTGACGTTATTATTGTAAAATATTCGAAAGATGGTTCAGTATCATCCGGAAGTGATAATGTAGTATTTAGCTTAAGCAAGTCAACCGGTGAAACAGTAAAATCATGTAATAATACAGGCAATGCTTCACAGTTAGCAAGTAAAAAATCATTTAATAGTACTTACACTTCACCAGCATATGTAGGCTATATGTATAATAAAGTTTATTCGGTTTCATCAAAAACAATAATAAATTCAACAAGTTTTAGTGGCTCAAAGATAGTAGGAGATTCAGTAACGTATAGTGGTAGTACATATACTCTTAATAATACATCAACAGTAAGTGTATCAAGCTCAAATATAAGTGAAATGGTAGGCAAATATACATGTAATAGTAGTTCAGCTACATCATGCTCAAGCCCATATTATATAGTAGATTACAGTGAAGATATAATTTATTATTATATTTTATCTGATAGCATTACAGATGGAACAAGTTATAGCAAAGATTATGTATTTGGCAACTCATTTACATATGCAAATGGAACATATACATTAAGTGATACAATAACGCTTAATTCAGACACATTTATTGCTAATAAAACAAGCATAAATACGCATCATTATACATGTTTTACAGATGGTACAACATGTACGTCACTTTATTATGTATATTATATTAATTCAGGAACTCCGGATTATATAACACTAACAAATGGAAAATCGGTAGACGATGCATTAAATGAAATGTTATATGCAGATGATGTAAATACAAAAGATAGTACAATGAAAGCATATATAGATTCATGGTATAAAGACAAAATGACAAGTTATACAGATAAACTGGAAGACACAGTATTTTGTAATGATAGAACAATATATTCAAAAGGTGGATGGAATCCAGATGGAGGAAGTACAACAACTGATTTATATTTTAAAAATAGGAGTACAAATTATAGCTTAGCATGTACAAATGAAACTGATAGATTTAGTAGGAGTAATAGTAAAGCAAGACTTAATTATCCAGTCGGATTATTATCCGCACCGGAGGTATATTTAGCGTATAGAAATGCCAGCTATAGAACGCATTATTTAAGGACCGGCAATTTGTACTGGCTTGCTTCCCCTGGCACCTTCACTAGCAAAAAAGCCATCGGCGGGAACGTGGGCGCCACGGGTAGCGTGAGCAGCAACTACTTCGATGTTAACTATGTGGGGGGCGCGCGTCCATCTATTTCCTTGAAGCCTGGCACCGGGTATACCTTAGGAGATGGGTCATATACAAATCCATTTGTTGTTTCATAAAAATTTAAAAATTTATATATTCCAATTAAAAAATAATTGTGCTATACTTAATAATAGGTGAGAGTATGAAAAATGATAGCATTTTTGTAAATGAAGCATTTAGTGAAGCTATTAATGATTATTTAAGTAGTAAAAATAAACCTGAGGGAGTCAAGTATAATTCATTTGCGGTAGTGGTAATAAGATTATTAATGATTATATATGATGAATTAGATATTTTAAACCCTTATTATTTAAATAATGAGCAATCATTAAATGATAATTTAGAAAAATATGGATACTCTTATACTAAAATATGTGAATTTAAAAAAGCATTTCAAAGATATTTTGAAAATGAAAATTCTGGGGATTTTATAAGCATTCAAAAAATGTTAATTGATATGTTTGCAATGAAAACAAAATCAATGAAAGTCGATGATGTTGTCATAAGTAATTTCAAAGATTTACTTTATACACCATCTTCATCATCTATGCTTATAACATCATATAATTATTTGATGGCACCAAATCCAAATGAAATATCTGAATATTTTGATAAAGTTATAAGTGCTAATAAATATCATAAACCAGAAAAACCTAAGAAAACATTAAATATTGATGCTTATGAAATTTTAAAATATTCACTCGAGGATATAAAAGGAATGTCTGCTGATGAACTAGACCAAGTTAATAAAAAGGTGTATAATTACTTTGATATTAATGAAAATGCAATTAATAAAGATTATTTACTAGACAAAGCAGTATATGATTTTAATAATCCAAAACCATCATTTTCTACAGGAAATGGATATGTGGATATTTTGCTTATTTTATCTATAATTGTAACTCTTGGTTTAGTAATATTCTTATTAACAATTTTTGTATTCTAGAAAGGAATATTTTATGAATATTACAATTAATGATGTTACATACGAAGTTATAAAAAATGAAAAAGATGCTATAGATGAAGAAGTTTTGAAAGAAAAGATTACAGATTATTTTGAACCTTTTGATTATATCGTAGGTGATTGGGCCTATGGAAAAGTTCGTTTAAAGGGTTTTAATAATAAAAGTAATAAAGGATTTAAAAAAATTAACGATATTGATATGGTTAATGAATATATAGAGAAATATTGTGCATATGGTTGCAGATATTTCATAATTAAAAAGATTGAAAATAAATAGCTTATTTGTTATAATAAGTTTATCATAGAAGGGATTGATTAAAGTGGGGAAAATTAAAGTTAATTTAGCAGGTGGAAGTGTATTTGAAAAACCTTTAGTAACTTGTTTCCAAGGTGCAACTGCAAATTATGTAGTATTTGATAATGAGATGAATGGAGCAATGGGTTTACCAATTATTTGTATTAGTAAACTTGTTGGTAATAATGTAGAAAAGATATTTGATCAAAGTGAATGGGCAAGTGTAAAAGAAAATTTAAAATCCATTATAAGTGGTCAAAATATGATTTATTTAGAAGTTCCTGAAACTTTAAATGGTCAAGATGATTTCTTTACTCAACTTACTTTGCCAGTAGCATCTTTTGATGTATTAAAAAATGCATATAAGCCTCCGGTACCTGTTATGCCTCAAGCTCCAGTAACACCAACGGATTCTGAGGTTATGGATGTGCCAACACCAGTAGCACCAGAACCAGTTCAAAATATTATGGATAGTCCTGTATCAATAACTCCAAGTATGCCAACTGCAAATGTAATGCCAAGTGCAGAACAAATGCCAGGTGCTCAAACTGTAAATTCAATAAATTTAACAAATCCATTTGCAGAGAATACACCTGCAGAGCCAGCACCACAAGTAACACCAACTGTTCCTGTGCAAACAGCAGGAAGTGATGATAGTGAGCTTGCACAAATTAGGGAAACATTTATGAAATCTTGTGAGAATATGTTTGATGCTTTAGTTAAAAAAATGCAAAATAAATAGCTTTCAGTATAAAACTGAAAGTTTTTTTATATAATGTACTATGAAAGAATCTATAGAATATTATTATAATTTAACAATCGATGAATTATTTATAGAAAAGGATGTTTATCATTTTAAACTAGAAAATAGAGATTTTTATTTTAATTATTTTTCTAGAGATGTTAAAGATTTAGAAGACATTATAAAATGCAATATTGAACTTAAGAATCATGGTATTAATACCCATATTATTTTAAAAAATATTAACAATGATTATTTAACTAAAATTGAAGACCAAAACTATATTCTTATTGAGGTTATAAATAAGGGAGAAATAATTAGTATTTCCGATATAATTGATTATAATAGAAAGTTTATTTTAATAGATTCAAGTAACCTTTATAGAAATAATTGGTCATATTTATGGCAGACAAAAATTGATTATATAGAATCACAGCTTAAAGAAATTAAAACAAATATTATAATTGAAAATAGTATAGATTATTACATCGGTCTAGCTGAAAATGCCATATATTATGTAAATATGATTGAAAAAAAATATCCTATATCAAATTTAGATAAAATTGTATTAAGTAGAAAAAGAATTTATTTTCCAAATTATAAATTAAATTATTTAAATCCATTATCTTTTATATTTGATCTAGAAGTTAGAGATGTAGCTGAGTATATTAAAAGTTATTTTTTTGCAGGTGAAAATGCCATGGTAGAATTAGAAACCTTTTTAAAAAGTACTCATTTAACAACATATAGTTATAATATGCTTTTTGCAAGACTTTTATATCCATCTTATTATTTTGATATTTATGAAAAAATTGTTAATACAAATGAGAAAAGTGAAAAGATTTTAAAAGTTATATCATTAAATGAAGAATATGAAAAATTTTTAAAAAAGGCATACGAACTAATTAGTAAGTATGCTCCTTTAGAAAATATTGAATGGCTTAAAAATTAACGTTAATTACACCTTTTATTTCAGGAATCTCTTCCTTAAAAAAAGTTAATAAATTTTCGTTAATTGTATTATCTTGATACATACAATTTGCACAAGCACCATATAGTTTTATGTAGATATAACCATCTTCATATTTAATAAATTCAATATCACCACCATCCATATTTAAATATGGTCGTATTTTTTCAATAACCTCTAAAATTTTTTCTTTCATATAAATCACGTATATAGTATATCATTTTTTTAAAAAACATGGTAGAATTTATTTGGAAGAAGGTTTTATGGCAGAATATATTGCGGGTAGTATCGTGAAATGCCAAGTAACTGGAATAGAAAATTATGGTGCCTTTGTAAATGTTGATTCCGTTTATACAGGCCTTATCCATATTTCGGAAATATCAAATGATTATGTAAAAAATATAACTGATTTTTTACAAGTAGGTGAAATTATTTACACTCAAATTCTTGAAGTTGATGAAACACATCATCAATTAAAACTATCAATTAAAAATATAAACTACAAATCCAATTCAAAAAGTAAAGTAAAAGAATCAAGACTTGGATTTTTGCCTTTGAAAAATCATTTAAATACTTGGATTAGTGAAAAACTATCAGAAATCAAAAAAAATGGTGAATAAATAACCATTTTTTATTTTAAATAAAAAAACTCAATTTCTTGAGTATTTTTTTTATGGTGCCCGAGGCCGGACTTGAACCGGCACGGGTTTTAATGCCCGCAGGATTTTAAGTCCTGTGCGTCTACCTATTCCGCCACTCGGGCAGGCACTGTCTTAATTAATAAGACTACTTAATTATAACTTGTTTTTTTTTACTTTGCAATACTTTTTTGAATATAAATGAAAATAATTGGGTATAATTATGCTGTAATAGCATTTTTTTTTAAAAGTTAATTGACAAGTTAAAATATTGTATGCTATAATCATATTGCACTTGAAGAAGTGGGGGAATACCCAAGTCCGGTTGAAGGGACTGGTCTTGAAAACCAGGAGGTCGGGTAACCGGCGCAGGGGTTCGAATCCCTTTTCCCCCGCCAAGTTAGATATCGCGGGATGGTAGCAGTCTGGTAGCTCGTCGGGCTCATAACCCGAAGGTCGTAGGTTCAAATCCTTCTCCCGCAACCAATGGTTCCATAGTGTAGCGGCCTATCACGCTTGCCTGTCACGCAAGAGATCACGGGTTCAAATCCCGTTGGAACCGCCATTTGGCTTCATAGCTCAGTCGGTAGAGCAGAGGACTGAAAATCCTTGTGTCGCTGGTTCAATTCCCGCTGGAGCCACCAGAAATGCAAATAAAATCCCCATTATTGGGGTTTTTTTGTGAAAATTATTTGCATTTTATTTGAGCATCATTAACAAAAGATTTTGTTAGTTCGTTAGTTTGGCCTGAAACTTTAAATTTGGCAAGGTCACCTAAAATAGGCAAGTTAAATTCATAAAATAAAGTAACTCTAAATATTGTTCCACATGTTTTAGTGTTTGTTGTAACTTTAACGCAATATGCGTATCTTTCATTTTCTCTTGCTACTTCAACTGTATCAGAATCTAAATTAAAACCATACATTGAAGTTGTTCCATCATAACAATAACCTTTAGCATTATAACTGTTATTTTGTAAATATAAATTCATTACAGAAACAGAACCTTTAATTGTTTTAGTAGAGGTATCAGTAGTTGTTAAACCTTCATATTTTTCTATAATTGAAGTCAGTTCATTTTTAACTTTATACACTCTTGAATAACTTAATGCCATAACAAGAAAGCCTGAAAATATTAAAGTAAAACTGATTACAATCATGAATATCCAACTTGATCCTATAGCTTCTCTCAAACTAACCACCTCTTATTATATTAATTATAACATAAATCTATTCAATTATAAATATTTTTGATATAATGAATTCATGCCGAATTAGTTTAATGGTAAAACAAAAGCATGGTAAGCTTTAGCCACAAGTTCGATTCTTGTATTCGGCACCAGATTGATAGGAAACTCGAACTTTTCGAGTAGTAATAAATATTAACTAGAAGTACCGTCTAGTTTTTTTGTTATTATGAAGAAAGTGAGGAGTTTTATGAAGAAAGTAAAAATATTAGAAGTTGAGAAGTTTTAAAAAGAATTGATATGATATGTAGATTTGCTTGCTGTAAATATACTATTAAACAAGGAAGTATTATCAATATTAAAGGAAGTAATATTGCTTATGTAAGTCCACATATTATAACAATCAAAGGGAATAATTATTTAATATTTAATGGAAGTGATAAAGTTTTTGTAAATGATTATTCTAAATGTATTAAATTAAAAGATATGGAAGTTCATATTAAAAACAATTAAATGTTTTTAAACTAGGCGTACAAAAAGAAAGTGAAATACTTGAGGTTAAAAGTATGGACTTTTTGTGCTTTTAATCTCTTTCAAAAAAATAATAGAAAGAGAGATAAAACTATGAACGATGAAAAGAAAATTGCAGATATTTATATTAGAGTTAGTACTCATACTCTTAAAAGTGAGAAAAAATTTAAAAAATAGATTTGAAATTATATTTAATTTCAAATATTTGATAACATTTATTTTGCTGATATGGACGAGTTTAAACTTGATTAAAGAGGTTTTGTGCCTCTTTTTTGCTGTAAATATCCCCTAAAACAAATCACTTAAATAGTAGGCAAAAATAGCTATTTTCGAGCATTAAAAAAGATGTGATACACACCTTTACATGTTTTCGTCTATGGGGGGAGCAAATAACTCTTTTATGTCTATACCTATAATCTTTGCTAAACGGTAAAGACTACCTATTGAAATAGTTTGAAATACTTTGCTTTCTAAATTGCCGATAAAACTTAAAGCACAGTTGCTTGCCTCGGCTAATCTTTCTTGGGTAAAGCCTTTGTCTTTTCGTAATTTTTTCAAGTTTTGACCTATCACATAGTAGATATAATTTTCGTCATTTTTGTTGTCTTTCGTATCCTCACCACCTATATATAAATTATCTCAAAAATAAAGATTTCTCTTTATCTATCGTTCGTAGATAAAATGTGATATAATAGAGAGGAAAGAAAGAAATTTGATTTTATGATGTTAATTATTGAAAGTGAGGTAATGATATGAAAAAAGTATTTAAAATTATAGGTATAATAGTAATCGTTATACTTGTATTAGTTGGTGGCATTTTTGGCTTTAGAAAAATAAAACAAATAACTATGAATAACGAAAGAAGAAATGCAAAAACTTTAATGGAGTATGTAAAAACACATAGTTGGGAATATTTAAATTGTTATGATAGTGAGTGTTTAAATATGTCTTTTAAAGAAAATAAGTTTGTATGTGATATAGATTATAACAATATAAAAGATTTTCAAAGTGATTATTTTGTAACAAAAGATAATGAAGTATATGATATATCTTTCTATGAATTATATAGTAATAATCAAAATTGTAAAAAAAGAGAAATTGACATTGATATAAAAAATATACAAGATTATTATATCTTTAGCAAAGATAATAAAGTTTATAATATAAGAGATTTAGAAGAACAACGGACAAGTGATTATTCACAAATATATTTAGCAGATAAAGACATAAGAAAAATAATTGATAGTGATTATAACTTTGATAATAGAGAAATAAATGTATTGGTTTTTAAAAACAACAATATATATAAACAAGTGTATAATTATAGTGGTTCTACAATATCACAATTAAAGAAAGAAGAAATATACAAGTCATTAGAAGAATATGGAAATGTAAAACATATAAATTTAGCAAATAATTATACAAGTAAGAGTGGCAAAGATTATAAATTAGAAGATAATACAATAATAAATATTGTAAGTGATAAAGGTTATTATTATTTAGATGAAGTAAAAACAGATGAGTGTAGCAAATATCAAGATATAGAGTGCGAGTTGGAATTAAAAGAAAGTGAAATATATAAAAAGTTTAGTAAAGATATTAAGTTTATAGGACAACAATACACAATATTAAGTGATAACTCAGTAATAAATACAGGTTATTTAACTTATCCATTAGATAAAGACTTAAGGAATTGATATGAAAAGTTTTGTTATAAGTCATTTAAAACTTGTAATCATAATTACTTGTATAGTATCAACCACTATTATAGGTGGTATTATAACTTTTAGTATAATAAAATCAAATAATAATATTTCTATACAAAGTAATGAACGAAACAAAGATAAAATACAAATAGAGGTTGTTGCTGATAGTGTTAAAATTAGAGAAAGTAAAGAGCCTAACTCTCAAGTTATAGGAAAAGTCTATAAAAATGAAGTATATAGTATTATAAGTGAAGATAAAGAAAGTCAATACAAATGGTTAGAAATTGAAACATCAAACGGAATTAAAGGTTATATTGTTGGTATAGAGGCTTATGTTAAAAAATTAGAAACAACAATAATAAATGAAGAAGAACAAAAGCCAAATGACCAACCTAACATAGATAACGAAAATACAAACAACAATGAAGAAAAGCCAAACGATAACCAAACTGAAAATAAGCCAAACACTAATCAAAAGCCAAATAATAATAGCAATACCAATAAACCTAACAACAATAACTCAAACAATAAGCCTAATATCGATAATAACAATAATAATCAAAATAATAATGTAAATGATAACGATGTACACAAGAAATATAATGTATCATTTATTTTAGACGGAAAAGTTTATAATGAACAAAGAATAGAAGAAAATAAAAAAGTTAAAAAACCAAATGAACCATATAAAGATAACCACCAATTTTTATATTGGAGTTATAATGATAAAGAGTTTGATTTTAATACACCTATTACAAAAGATATCGAATTAAAGGCTATTTTCAAATATATTTCTTATGAAGAAAAAATCAAGGCAAGAGAAATATTTGAAAATATATTGTCTAAATATGGTTATAAAACATTAGATATTCGCCTTGGTTGGGGGAGTAAATCATTTGAAAGAGACGATAAATATTGGCGAATAAATATTATATATGTAAGTCAATATTATTCAGTGCAAATGAATAGTGGTGGTTATTATAACCTTACAACACAAGAATATTCTAAGCATAATTATAATTCAAATCCAAGTTGTTCAAAAAATGATATAAGTATAGAGTGTTCTTTAATAGATAAGCAAATTATAGAATATGCTAACGAAAGCAAAAATGACTTGAATAAAATAGCAAATGAGTTTGAAGCATTGGGTTATAATGGCAGTTATTTTAATTAGATAAGTAAATCTATATACGAGGTGGCAACCGATTTTTGAAAAGTCAAGCCCCTAATTACTTAACCCCACCCGTATTGCTCGGTAGTGGTGGAATATAGAAGTTGTGCGACTCACAACTTTTTTATATTGTCAATACCTTGTATCACATAACTTGTTACATCAACTTTTGTGTAGTTTTACATGTTTATCACTCTTTATATTATTATAGTGTTTATTTAAAAATATAATTTACATCAAAGTTTTATTAGAAATATACAAGTTCTTAAAACTGATAAATTCTTTATAAAAATTTAAAAGTATAATATTTTTTGAATATAAATTTTTATTTTAACAAATAGACTTTTAATATAATTACAATTATAACTACTAACTATTTATTTTGCCATTTGAATTAGTTTATTAAAAAATGATTGATTAATTATAATTAAAGTTATAAACTAAATAATAATTATAAAATTAAGTAATTGCTTTGTGTTTTTTATTTAATATAGGGGATTATACAAATTATGAACAAAATTGATGAAATAAATAATATAATAAAAGAAAATAAAGATTTAAAAAATATTTCAACAAAAGAAATTAGTGATGGGCATCATACTTTTGGGGAATTATATTATCATAGAATTATTTTATTTTGTACACTTTGCAATTTATTTACAAATATATCTTGGAAATCTAAAAAACATTATGATGAGGAAAGTAACCCAATGTTTTCTGATAGTTTTATTGCGGGAATAAATACGCCTGAGGGAATAACTACATATCACATAAAAATGAGATATTGGGATTTATTTGATATACCTGAAGTTGAAAGAGCTCCAAAATATGATAATTATAGCAGCAAAGAATCTTTTAAAAGAGTTTTGTCTTTAACAAAAAAGAGTTTAAAGTAGATTGAATTGATGATTTCAAAAAAATAATGCATTTAAATATCTAAAACTTTTTTAAATTAGTTGGTTATAAGTTATTTTTTTTACTAGGTGAACAAATATATTTTTCTTTACTAGGCAACAAAATATTGAAAATAAAATTTTATTCTAATATAATATTTGTAAGAAGGTATGTATGGAAAATAATTTAAAACATTTAGCAATTATAATGGATGGTAATGGCAGATGGGCTCAAAAAAGAGGCATGAAGCGCAGTATGGGACATAAAAAAGGTTCAGAAACACTTGAGAAAATAGCACTTCATCTAAATGAACTAGGTGTAAATGTTTTGAGTGTTTATGCGTTTTCAACTGATAATTTTAAAAGAAGTAAAGAAGAAGTTGATTACTTAATGGACCTTTTTATAGAAATGTTTAATAAAAAGCTAAAAAAACTAATAAAAAAAGGAGTTAAAGTAGTCTTCAGTGGTAGCAAAGATAATTTAAGAAGTGATGTTATATCTGCAATGGATAATATTGTAAATGAGACAAAAGATAATTTAGGTACGATTTTAAATATTTGTTTAAATTATGGCGGACAAGAAGAGATTATTAGAGCAGCAGAAAAATATCATGATGATTTAGTTAATAATGTGGTAAGCAAAAGTGATATTAATAGGGATAATTTTTACAAATATATGGATAATGATTTGCCACCAATTGATATATTAATAAGAACTGGTGGGGATCATAGATTAAGTAACTTTATGCTTTATGAACTTACTTATGCGGAAATATATTTTATAGATACATTATTTCCCGATTTAAATAACAAAGAAATAGATAATATAATAGATTCTTTTTATCATAAAGACAGAAGATTCGGAGGTATAAATGAAAAGAAAACAAATTGTTGATTTAGTTACAGCAGTAACGCTTATTATAGTTGGTAGTGTATTGCTTATTTTTCCATTACTTAAAATAGTTAACGTAAAATATATTTTTATGGGAGTTTTATCTTTTTATGGAGTAATGAATTTAATTCAATATTTACTTACCACTAAATCAAAAGATTATGAAGGACTATTTACTATGATAGCAAGCATTATTGCTCTTGTTCTTTTAGGACTTGTTAATGTTGAAAAAAATCCTTTAAATTTGGCACTTACTTTATTTGTATGGATTACATTAATGAGTTTAATAAAGCTAAAAAAATGTGACTATTATCATGATAGACATAAAAAGATTTATATACTAAGAATTATAACTTTGATATTATTTGTTTTAACTGGTTTATTATGTACAATAAATTTATATTATGAACCTTCAGTACAAGTATTAGTGTTAGGTTTTTTCTATTTCATTCATGGAATACTAGAATTAATAGATCCAATAACTAATTATTTAATTAGTGAAAGATAGTTCTAAATTTTAAAGTATTTTCATATATACTATTACGGAGGAAAATATGGAAATATTAAAAGTAGGATCTAAATCTAATCCAAGTAAAGTTGCGGGAGCAATAGCTAATATATTTCGTGAAAATAGGACAGTTGAAGTTCAAACTGTTGGAGCTGGAAGTTTAAATCAAGCAATAAAAGCATTAGCAATAGCAAGAGGTTTTGTAGCACCAATGGGGGATAATTTGGTTGCCATTCCAGCATTTTCAGATATAGAAATAGGCGGTGAAAAGAAAACTGCTATTAAGCTTATAATCGAGTCAAAATAAACTCGATTTTTTTTTACATGTTTTTACGAATAATTATAAATATATAATAATTATTTTTCCAAAAATGTGATATCATTATAAAGTAGGTGATATAAAATGGATTTAGCAATATTAATTTTACTTGTGGTATTAACAATAATTTTTATGAGAAAATTTAGTAATGTAGTTTATGTAATATGTATAGTTGATATTTTTTTAAGAATACTTGATAGATTAGAAAAATTATTAAATGTTAGTGAATTTTCTGTTTTAGTTAATAAATATTTTCATGATTCGATTTTAGATATTGCAGGAACTTATACAACGGGAATAGTATATACAATTATATGTTGGCTAGTTCTTGCTATATATATAGTATTTTTATACTATGTTATCAGAACTTTTTTCAGAAAGAAAAAATAAAAAAGGAATTTTTAATTTCCTTTTTTTGTGTTTTTACCAAGAATACTTCCTATTATGGAACTTGCCATTAATATTAAATAGTAAAGTAAAATACTTATTTTTATATTTTTTATGAAAAAAATTAAAGTTATAATAAATAAGCTACATAAAAGCAAGCTTCCATTTATAATGCCTTCGACAAATCCTTTTTTTGTAGTGTTTTTACCTTTTTTAAACGATAAACAAAAAAATAATGATATATTTACTATAAACGATATAAGATTTGTTATATAACTATTTAAACCTATTAAATTCAAAAGCCCTAAAATAAAAGCTAATAATAATTCAATTAGTATAAAAATACCTATATATTTACCATATTTCAATAATTTTTTAATAACAATCACCTAATAAAGAATATGATTTGTTTAAAATAATATTACTTTGTCCATAATAAATATAGGTGATAAAATTGGTTTTATTTAAAGTTGTCATAAGAACACTATTTTTCTATTTTTTTATTACAATATCTTATAGGCTTATGGGTAAAAGGGAAGTGGGACAGCTTGGCGTAATTGATTTAATTGTGTCAATATTAATAGCAGAACTTGTGGCTATATCAATAGAAAATCATTCGGATCCTATGTATTTAACTGTAATTCCTATAGGGCTTTTGGTATTTTTAGAAATCGTGCTAGCATTTATTTCTATTAAAAATAGAAAACTACGTTTAATTTTAGACGGAAAACCATCACTTATTATTTCGAATGGAAAAATAAATTATCATGAAATGATAAAGCAAAGATACACTTTGGATGATTTACTTTTATCATTAAGACAAAAAGAGATTAGAGAAATAAATGAGGTTGAATATGCTTTTTTAGAGCCTAATGGTAAACTTTCAATTTTTAAATATAAACCATTTAAAAAAAGTATTTATCCAATGCCTATTATTTTAGATGGTAAAATAGATTATGATGCTTTAAAACATATTAAAAAAAGTGAAAATTATTTAAAAAATGTGTTAAATGAAAATAATCTTTCTTTAAAAGAAGTATTTTATGCTTTTTATAAAAATAAAAAAATTTTTATAATAAAAAAAAGTAGTTAGTCTACTTTTTCAAAACGATATTCTTGCACTGAATTTGGATATTTTTCTTTATCGACTTTTGAAATGAAATTATCATATGGTCTTACCCATATTTTTCCATCATGATTTGATTTGTAAATAACAAGTTTGCGTGGATTGCCATCACTATCATTAATTTCACTATCATATCCAATAAATAAAACTTTATAAACATTGCCTTTAAAATGCTTATAGGTTTTGTTTTCTTCAACTATCATTAATTTATCACCCTAGTAATAATTATACATTTTTCACTTTAAAATATCAATTTTTTATTATATAATTGATAATAGAAAGTAGGTTGATTATATGAAAGTACTTTGTGTTGGTCGTTGTGAATATAATATGTTCGGTGAAATAGATAAATATCCTGAAGAAGGAAGTATAAATAATATTACAAAAATTACTGAAACAAGTGGTGGATGCACAGTAAATGCTGCATATACTATTGGAAAATATAAAATTGATACTTATGTTGGTTCTATAGTTGGTGATGATACATTTGGTAATTCAATTAGAAAAGAACTTGAAAAAATCGGCATTCATACTGAATATATGGAAATTGCTTATGAAAAAAAGACTCCAATGAGTTTAATTTTATTAAATCAAAATACTAAAATTAATACAGTTCTTACTTTGAATAAAGAAAAATTACTTATGAAAAAAACAGAATTTGCAATGGATCCGGATTTAGTTTTAGTAGATAGTAGTGATTATGGAGCAGCTTTAGCAGCATTAAATAAATATGCAAATAAAATTACTGTTATTCATGCAACATTGCCCAATTCTGAAACTATAGAATTATGTAAATATGTAAAGTATATAATATGTTCAAAAGGTTTTGCTTCGGCAGTTTCTGGAATTAAAATTGATTTTAATAATCCAAATTCACTAGTAAATGCTTATTCAGCTTTATTAAATAAATTTCCAAATAGAAATATTATTGTAACTCTTGGTGAAAAAGGAGCTATGTATACTGCAAATAATCAAATTAAAGTTATGCCTGGTTTAAAAGTTAATGCTGTTGATACTACAGGGGCAGGAGATATTTTTGCTGGGGCATTTGTCTATGGTATTTCAAAAGATTATGACATTGAAAAGTGTATAACTTTTGCTAATATTGCTGCTGGATTATCTGTTATCAAAATAGGTGGTAAACCATCAGTTCCAGAAATTGATGATGTTATGAAATATTTTAATCAAAAATATGCTCCTGAAGAAAATAAACAAGTAGTTCCTCCAGTTGTTCCAACTGAAGCTGGTCAAACTACTACAAAATGATAATTACTAGTAAAACGCCTAAACTTGATTTGCATGGTGAAAAAAGTAGTATGGTTGAAGTTTTAGTAAATGATTTTATTAATTTAAATGTATTACTAAAAAACGATGGAGTAATAATAATTCATGGTAAAAGTACTAATATATTAACTAAAGAAGTACATAATGTATTAAAAAATAACCATCAGGTAAAAAGGTTTTATTTAGATAATTGGAATTTAGGACAGACTATTGTTGAGCTTAAGAATAATTCTTAGGCTTTTAATTTGACAAAAATTAAACTTTTATGTATAATATGGGCAATTTAAAGGGGGTAAATATGAAAGATTATGCAAGTGAATATAAAGGTTATTGTTTAACATGTAAAAATTATGATTTATCATCAAAAAATGATGCTACTACAAGAGGATTTAGATGTACTTATCACGGAAGACCTATGGCAATGGATGAAAAGTGTCCAAGATACTCAAAGGATATAGCAAGAAGTAATTCTTACATATCATCTGCGGTAAGCTGGATGAATAATCATGGCTATGATCCACGTAGAGATAAAGACACATTTTGCTATATAACAACGATTTGCTGTGATATTTTGGGATATTCAGATAGTCATATATATTTAGAAAGTTTAAGAGCACTAAGAGACTATTTACTTAATTCTGATTTTGGTAAAAAAATTCTTTTTGATTATGACGTTTATGGAGTAAAAGTTGCTCAAAAGGTGTATGAGTCTTATACTTTTGATAAAGAAAATACTCTTAGTATGATTAATGAAGTTATAGTACCTAATTATTTTGAACCATTATGTGCATTAATTCAAAGTGGTCAATTTGAACAAGCTACGAATTTATATGTAAAAATGACTTTTGTTCTTATGAGAAGGTATCACATAAATTATTATCTAATACCTATAAAAGGTAGCCAAATTGAGCCTAAAGACTTAGGACATGGTTAT
This sequence comes from uncultured Bacilli bacterium, assembly GCA_934096985.1. Lineage (GTDB taxonomy): Bacteria > Bacillota_I > Bacilli_A > RF39 > UBA660 > UBA6448. The sequence continues at coordinate 131,353 of CAKONC010000001.1, forward strand.
GATTATGGTAGAAAATTAGCAATTAAATATTAAAAAATTGCTTTTTTATTGACGTAAAATAACTTTCATAGTATAATTTAATCCCATTGGTAAATACTATATATGAGGTGTAAATTTGACATTTTACAAAAAATATGCTATAATCATAGCGTAATAAGGGGGAAATAGATATGAAAGGTTATGTATTAGATTACGTTAATGAAAACGAATTTAGAAAGTTAGAAAGAGCGTTAAAAAAATACAACATGATAGCTTTCAAAAAATTAAATTTCGAATATTATCCATCATTAAGAAATGGTAATTTTGTAGGAGAAATGGTTGCTAGCAATAAGAAAAATGGCACAGAAAGTTATGAATTAAAACTTCCAAGTGATAAAATATTTACTCAAATTCATGGAGAAGTTAAATTATTATATACAGTTCATAAAAAAGAGGGTATTGTAATTCTTGAAACTTTAACTCCAGAAGATATTTTATTAGAAGGTCACAGAAGTGAACTTACTACATATAAAGGAATAATGATTTCTAAACAAAATGCCTCAAAAGAAATGTTTAAAATTGATTTATTAAATATGTTACAAAATAAATAAGCTGATAGATGCTTATTTTTTTATTTTTTTATTGCTTTTTTAGTTTTTTTATAATATAATCATAGTGTTGTTGGACCTCTAGCTCAGTTGGTTAGAGCATCCGGCTCATAACCGGGCGGTCATAGGTTCGAGTCCTATGAGGTCCACCATTCAATTGCAGGTATGGCGGAATTGGCAGACGCGTTAGACTTAGGATCTAATGGAGTAATCCGTGGGGGTTCAAGTCCCTTTACCTGCACCAGATTGATAGGAAACTCGAACTTTTATAAATTCGAGAGTAATAAATTACTAACAGAAATGTTAGTTTTTTTGTTATTTAAGAAAGGAAAAGTGATGAGTTATGACAATAGAAACTAAAGAACTTGTAATAAGTGAAGAATTAAAAAGAAAGGTAGAAATGATTTGTAGGTTTGCTTATGTTGACTACACTATCACAAATGGAAATATTAAAAGTATTAAAAACACAAATATTGCTATGGTTAAACCTCATATAGTAAAAATTAAAGGTATTGATTATTTAATATTTGATGAATGTGATGATATTTTTATAAATGGTTATAAAGAGAAAATTAAGTTTAAAGATTTTGAAGAATATATTAAAACCCACTAAAACCTTGACAAATCAAGAATAAATGTATATAGTATAGAACTAATAAAAGCAAGCAGTATCGCTTTTTAAAGGGGAAAGAGAGGTACTTCTATGATTAAAAGCACATATAACATATTTAAAATTTATACTTATTTATTTAAGAGGAGTCAAAGGTATTAGTCCCACCTAGTATTTTTGACCCCTCTTTTTTGATAGAAAGTGAGGTTGATAAAAGTATGAATGAAGAAAAGAAAATCGCAGGTATTTATAAAAGAGTTTCTACACTCGACCAAAAACGTGAGGGTTTTAGTTTACCCGAACAAGAAGAAAAATTAAAAGAGTTTTGTAAATTTAAAGGTTATGAAGTTTATAAAATATATGAAGATGCAGGTATAAGTGCTAAAAATGATAAAAGACCAGCATATCAAGAAATGATGCAAGATGTTAAAGATAAGAAAATAAATGTTATTGTTGCTTTTAAGTTAGATAGATTAACTCGTTCAGTTTATGATATTGAAAAACTTATGAAGTTTGTTAATGATTATGAATGTGATATTGATTGTATGGCTGATGAATCTAATACAACTACTTCAAATGGTAGAATGGTTATGAGAATAATGACTAGTGTTTCTCAAAATGAAATTGAAAAATGTAGCGAAAGAACAAAGTTTGGTATGGTAGGTGCTATTAAGTCAGGACACATTCCAAATCGTGCTCCATTAGGTTTTACAAGAGATAATAAAAAGTTAGTGCCTGACCCTTTAACAAAAGATGTTATTGTTAGAGTATTCGATTTATATTTAGAGGGTAAATCTCATCAAACTATTGCTAATATATTTAACAAAGAAAAAGTTTTAGGAAAAACAAATTGGTATGACTCTACTATTCAAAAGATATTATCAAACGAACTTTATAAGGGCGATTTTGTAAATGGTAAAAGAACAAAACAACCTACATATTATGAAAATGTTGTTGAGCCAATAGTATCAAAAGAAAAATGGGATAATTGCCAAAGTCAAAAATTAAGAAATGCTAGACACTATGAAAGAACAGCAACTTACTTATTCACAAATAAACTAATATGTTCTAAATGTGGTAGATTTCTAGGTGGAAGTGCTACGACTAAAAAGAATGGAAATAAATATTATTACTATAAATGCGAACATTGTAAAACTAACTTTAAAGAGCAAGAAATAGAAGAAAATATGTTAGCAGCAGTTATTGAACTTACTAAAACTGATGAACTTATAAATGATTACTACACACCATTTATTAAATCTAAATTTGATAATAAACAAATAGACTATGACAAACAAATCAAAGATTTAGATAAACAATTAGATAGAATTAAAACAGCATATATTAAAGGTGTATTGAAACTTGAAGATTTTGATAAAGAGATTAAACACATTGAATTTCAAAAGAACGATTTAGAAAAGAAATATCAAGAACAAAGACAATATGAAAATTTAAGTTTTACTGTTGATGATTTACTTATCTTACAAGATAAACATAACATTGATACATTTGTTAAACCAGAGAAGTTTTTTGCTAATATCTATGGTTGGTTAAATAAGCCAAGAGAAGAAAAACAAAGAATAATATCTACTTACATTGATAATTTAGTAGTAGAAAGAAAAGAAGATAAAACAATAGTTAAAGAAACACATTTTAGAACTAGTTTCTTACTTGATATGATTAACTATAATCAAGATTATGGACTACCTTTAAATTGGTTTCTATTTGAAGATAACTATGGTTATTCACTACCTATGAATAAAGAATTAAAAACAACAGAACAAGCACAAAATTATTTTAATAAACTAGTAGAAACATTAGGAAGTGATTACAAATTAAATTATTATTTTGTTTATCCAAATGATGATTTAAGCGATATAAGTTTTACTTCAAATGTAGATATTGAAAAAATAATTAGAATTATTGCTATTAACGATAAAAAGAAATACAAAGATGATAAATTAAAATTTGGAATTATAACTATTGATTTAAGCGATATTAAAAATATAAATGGCGAGCAACTTTATAAAGGTTTCTTTGAAAAGTTTAAGGAGATGTGTGATAATGAGTTATGCGATATTTAGAGTCGAGCCAATATATAAAATAGCAGATTTAGCACAAATCGGATCGCACAACAAACGAGAGAAAAAAGCATATAAATCTAACCCCGATATAGATATTACAAAAACTAAAAATAATATTGAACTAGTCCCACTTTCAGAGAAATACATTAAAGGTTTTTATAATCTAACAAAAGAGTATAAAAAAGAACACGATAAACGAATGGAAACAATGAGAGATGATAGAAAGAAAACATTTAAACAAATGGTAGATGACGCAAATAATGTAGTCGCAGATGAATTACTATTTACTAGTGATAGTGATTTCTTTAAAGATATGAATAAGAAACAAATTAAAAAATGGGCTGATATTTGTATGGAATTTGTTTATGAAGATTTAGGTTATACAAAAGAACAAATATTACATGCTACACTACACCTAGATGAAAAAACACCACATATTCATTGTGTAGTTGTTCCCTTAATTAGAAAGTTTGATAAAAGAACTAATACTGAAAAATATACTATTTCTAAAAAAGAATATATCAAATCTAACGCCCATTTAAGCGAACTTCAAGACAAATACCATCAAAGACTAGTAGACAAAGGTTTTGACCTTAAAAGAGGCATTAAAAACAGCAATAACGAGCACATTTCAATAAAAGAATTTAAGAAAATTACAAAAAAGTTAGATACTCGTATGGAAAAACAAAATTACCTTATGACTAGAGATTATGAACTACTAGAAGAAAAATTAAAAATTGCCAAACCAACAATAAGTGGCAAAGAGGTTAAAATTGATAAAGATACATACGATACACTAAATAACTTTATGCATACATCAAAAAGAGTTATTAAAGATATGCCTAGAAGTCAAGCATTATTTAAAGAACTAACAGACTACACACAAACATATAAAGATATAGAACAAGAAAGAGATAATATTAAGGTTGAAGTTAAATTATTAGAAAAACAAAATGAAAAATTACAACAAGATTACGATAATTTATTTAACTTACTTAAAACTATCTTACAAGCACTAAAAAAATTCTTTAAACGATTATTAAAAATAGGAACTGAAAATGATAAAGATGATGTTGTTGATGAAATAAAAGAGTATCACAAAAATAATCTTTACGATAATGAAGATTTACACGACATAGCAGATAATACTACAAGAGAAGAAGAAATAAACGATTATTTATACAAAATAAATTATGAATATGATGATCGAGATTTTGATATTTAAAAAACGAGCAACAGCTCGTGAAAAAAGACCATTTTGTCGAAATGGTAACACACTACGCTATTGGCAAAGCCAATAACGGTGTGAAAAAGGGAAATTCCCTTTTTAATCCCTTTTAATCATAATTTTAGCAAGGCATATAAAGCCAAGCAAAATTATGTTTTTATTTTCAAAACTTCGTAATGAAAATAAAGAAAAGTTCTAATGAAATAACAATTATTAGAACTTTTTAAACATATTCAAAAAACAAATTATCGTCTTGGGCTACGATTATTTCCTTTTGCATTTTCTATATCAGCATCAATTGAACGAAGTTGTTCTTGTAATTTTGCCATTTGAGCCATTACTCTTTCTCTCTCTTGAATTTTTCTTGTTATAAATTGATCTGATAACTTAGTTTGTAATTCATCAAGTGATTTAAAAAAGTCTTCTTTAGTTAATATACCATATCTATCACAAACAAAAAGTTGCAATTTAGCATTATCCATAACAGTAGGTTTAGTTTTAAGAACTGGAGCAAAAGGATTTTTTTCTAACCCTTTTCCCAAATAATTCCAACCTTCATGTTTAACTTCTGATAAGCCACCACCTATACCATCCATTTCTTCCATTGTTGTATAAGTACCATATACAATGTTATTATTAACTTCTTCTCTTAGACCGTTTTTTTCTAAAAAATCCCTTAAAAGATATCCTCTTAATTCAGCATCAATAGTTATTATTGAATTATTTTGAAAATTACTCACATTAACACTTCCTTGTTAATATAATTATAGCATATAAATAACACATTTTGGTTAATAATTAATATTATTTATCTTCTTTTAAACATTTGATTTTCACAGCCTATTTTTAAAACACTTCTTAATTCCCATATTTTTTCATCAATACCAGGAAATCTATCATCAATGGCTCTTTGTTCTAATAATTCCAAATTACTAGATAGTAATGAATCCAATTGGTGCATTTCTTCTTCTTCATTAGGGGTTAAATCACCAAAATAATGATGTCGATCTTTTAATTCTTTAAGGCGTTTAATGTCGTCATTCATAAATAACCTCCTTGTTATTAATTATTATACCATATTTTTGCGTAAATTAAAAATTTTGATTAAAGGAATTGGCAACTTTATTATTAAAAAAATAAAAATTGTGATATAATTATATTAGTTAGTAGTTATTACTACCTATAAATTTATGCCTAGTGGTTGTTATACTTCCACCAAAAGGGCACCATTAAAGAATCTGGTTGAACTTTGGTTCAATTAACTAATAAATATCAATTCTAGAAATGGAATTGATTTTTTGTTGTGTGAAAGAAAGGAATGATTTAATGGTAAACATTATTAAAGAAGATTTAGATATTGAAGAAGCATTAAAAAGAAATTAGAGTTTATATGTAGTTTTTGTAATACTAGTTGTGAAATAAAAAATGGTTCAATAAGAATAATAGAATTAAGACTCTAACCGAGAATAATGAAACTCTTAATTTAAGGGTTAAAACCTTAAATGACACGATTAAAGAAAAAGATAATGAAATATCATTTTTAAAATCTAAAATGCAAGATTTAAAAGATACTCTAGAATATTGGAAAGATAAATTTGAAAAACTAATATCTTTCTTACACAATAAACTTCATAGTTGGTATGATAAAGATGATAAATATATCGGTGTAATTAATGATATGTATGATGATAATGTTTTAGATGATGATGACATTGAAGAATTAGATTTAAGTAAAGAAAAAGATGATTTTGAGAGATAATGATAAAAATCTTGATTCAAATATTTAATTATATGATAAAATAAATAATTAAAGAAACTTTATTCAATGTAGAAAGGATGTGAGTTATGAATAAAGACAATATTAAAGCAGAAATTATAGTAAAAGACCGTAAAATTGGTGTTTTAAGAATTGGAAATAAAGAATATATTTCACTTACTGATTTAGCAAGATATGCAGATAATGAAGAACCTAGACTTCCAATTAGAGATTGGATGAGAAGCAAAGAAGTAATTTCTTATTTGGGACTATGGGAAAGTATACATAATGAAAATTTTAAAGGGGGCGAATTCGACACGTTTAAAAATGAGGCTGGAAGCAACACTTTTAAAATGTCACCTCAAAAATGGATAAAAGAAACAAATGCTATTGGGATTATATCAAAATCAGGTAGATATGATGGTGGAACATTTGCAGATCCAGATATTGCATTTGAATTTGCTAGTTGGTTAAGTCCTGAGTTTAAATTATATGTTATTCAAGAATTTCAAAGATTAAAGAAAAATGAAGCATACCAGAATAAAATTGATTGGCATGCTAATAGAGTTTTAGCAAAAGTTAGTTATGTTGTTCATACTGATGCTATTAAAAGTATAATTGTTCCAACCTTAACTGAAAGACAAAAGAAATTTGTCTATGCCGAGGAAGCTGATGTTTTAAATGTAGCATTATTTGGTATAACTGCTAAAGAATGGAGAGAAAGCAATCCTGAATTAGCAGATAAAGGAAATATTAGAGATTATACTGATTTGCTTCATTTAGTAATATTAAATAATTTAGAAAATATAAATGCTGAATTAATTGAAATGAAAATACCACAAAATGAAAGACTTGTTAGACTAAATAATATTGCTAGAAAACAAATGGAATTATTAAAAAATAATAAATCATTTAATAACCTTGAGTATATTGAAAACAAAGTTAATGATAAACTATCGTTACCTGTGTAATTAAAATTGTCAAATATATTCAAAAATTAATAAAAACGTGATATAATGTTTTCGGAGGCATTTTATGAGTAAAATAAAAATTAATATGACTACAAAACCAGATTATAACAATTTGACTGTAGCAGTTTCTATTCAATCACCAGAGAGAGATCGTATTATTATGTCCAAAGATATACATTCTGCAGAAGAAAGTTATATTGCAAAAAGAGATGAAGCACAACTTGCTCAAGATAAAGAATGTTATGATAGAGCAAGAGCAGTTTGTAAGTGGGCTGCAACTTGTGGAGCAACAATAAAGGCTCAACGTGTAGAACAAGGACAATTACATTTTGTTTTCAGATTTTCATCATTAGAACAATTGAAAGAGTTCCACGAAAGTGCAAGTATTAATATCGGTGGAGCAACAATGACTGCTGAATATTTTGAACAAGCAAATGGAAGAAGAAGATAATATTAATAAATCACGATTTTTGATGTTTTGTGATTTTTTATTTAATCAATATAGATAATTTGCTAAATTCATGCTATATTATATATAGAACTGATATTTATTAGTTGTTCTTTTGGGTATAAGAGTTCAAAATAGGCTCTTATATCGCACCAATTGAATAACTAAAGTTCCGTATATTCGGACTTTTTTTATGCTATAAAAAAACTTAATATTTGCATACTAAGTGTATTTTTATCCAAATATGTCATTGATTTTTTTTGTAAAATATTTATTACTTAGTCCTAATTTTATAAAAAATTCACCATATTTAGAATATAAAAGTTTACTTAAAAAACATCTTTTATTTAATGAACTATATAGTTTTTTAGTCTTTTTAAAATATATATTTTTTAAATTGCAATTATTTTTTAGACAAAATTCTATGCTTTCTGCAGCTTTTATACCGGATAGTAGAGCATAGTAAATACCTTCACCGCTTACTCTATCTACTAATGAAGCAGCATCTCCTACCAGTATAAATCTGTCATTTATGACAGATTTTTTAAAAACTTTTTTTGAATAAAGTGGTATATGATAACCTCTTATTTTTGTTTTATCAATTTTTAAATTATATTTTTTTGCAAAGCCATATAAATAATTTAAATATTCATCTTTTTTATTTACAAACTTACCAACACCAATTGTTGTATGATCATTTTTAGGAAAAATCCATCCATATCCATCCTTTATTGCCGAAAAGTCAAAAATCGTTTCATCAAAAATATCATCACTATTATATTCTATACAGAATCCAAATTTTCTATTTTCAATCATTTTTCTACTATAACCATTTACACCATCAGCAAATATAATATATTTAAATTCATATTCGTTTTTATCGGTTATTAATATATGTTCCTTAATATTTATAACATTTTCTTTTTCAAATAAGTTATTTTTAGTGGCTTGTTTTACGTTATTATAATCAAATTCTTTTCTATCAACCATTATAATATCATTGTATAACTTTGTTTTCTTTGATAATTTATTTGAAACAATTCTAACTTCTTTACATTTTTTTGTATTAATATTTTCTATCTTCATATTTAAATAATTAATTAAATTTATACTTTTATGAGTTAAACCACCACCACATAGTTTCTCTCTAGGAAATTTGTTTTTTTCTATTATACAAAAATTAATATTAACTTTTTTAAGCGTTTTTGCTGCGGCAATTCCTGCGGGTCCTGCGCCAATAATAATTACATCATATTTTTTCATAAGTAACCTTTCTAATAAATTAAAATAATTATATCATAGTTTTTTTATTTGAATAAATTAATTGTAAATAAGTGTTATGTTAGTAGTAAGTATTATTTTTTTTGTGATATAATCTTGTTTGAGGTATAAAATGAATAATATAATAATTGAAAATATTGCAAATAATTTAAATATAAAGGTATCACAAGTTCAAAAAACTTTAGAACTTTTAAGTGAGGGATGTACAATTCCATTTATTGCTAGATATAGAAAAGAAGCCACGGGTGCACTTGATGAAGAGCAAATAAGAAAAATAAACGAAGTGTATGATTATGAAAATAAGTTATTAGAACGCAAAGAAAATGTTATAAAACTTATTGATGAAAAAGGGTTATTAACCGATGAATTAAAAAATAAAATTATGGCTTCGGAAAAACTTGTTGAAGTTGAAGATTTATATAGACCGTTTAAAGAAAAAAAGAAAACTAAAGCTACAGATGCAATTAATAATGGCCTAGAACCACTTGCAAAAATGATTATGTCTTTTCCAGTTAAAGGAAATATTGAACTTTTAGCAGGAAAGTTTGTAAATGATAAAGTTAAAACTATTGATGATGCAGTAACTGGAGCAGGCTACATAATTGCAGAGTATATTTCTGATAATGCTTATTATAGAAAATGGATAAGAAATTATATATTTAAAAATGGAACGCTAGTATCTAAAAAGAAAAAAGATGCTGTTGATGAGAAAAAAATTTATGAGATGTATTATGATTTTTCTGAAAGCATAAGACTTATTAAGTCATATCGTGTACTTGCAATAAATAGAGCAGAAAAAGAAAAAATAATAACAGTTTCTTTAAATGTTGATAATGATAAAATAATTAGTTTTTTAGAAGAAAAAATTATTAAAAATAAAGAAAGCTTTGTGGTTAAAATTGTTGAAGATGCAATAAAAGATAGCTATAAAAGGCTTATTTATCCAAGCATTGAAAGGGAGATTAGAGCAGAACTTTCTGATACAGCAGAATCTGTTGCAATTAAAAACTTTAGTGAAAACTTAAATAATTTGCTTTTAACCCCACCAATAAAAGATAAGATTGTTTTAGGACTTGATCCTGCATTTAGAACTGGTTGTAAACTTGCAGTATTAAATCCTGTTGGTAAAGTTCTAACAATTGAGAAGATTTATCCACATGAACCTGTCAATAAATATGAAGAGGCTAAAATTAAAACTATTGATTTAATAAATAAATATAATGTAGATATTGTTGCTATTGGTAATGGAACTGCCTCAAGAGAAAGTGAAAGATTTATTATTGATGTTTTAAAAAATGTAAATCATAAAGTTGATTATATAATTGTTAGTGAGGCAGGAGCTTCAGTTTATAGTGCATCAAAACTTGCCATAAGTGAATTTCCAAATTTAGTTGTTGAGGAAAGAAGTGCAATAAGTATCGGTAGAAGACTTCAAGATGCTTTAGCAGAACTTGTAAAAATTGATCCAGAAAGTATTGGCGTAGGATTATATCAACATGATGTTAATGATAAAAAACTTTCAGAATCACTTGATTTTGTTGTAACAAAAGTTGTAAATGATGTTGGAGTAAATATTAATACCGCTAGTTCTTCACTTTTAAAATATGTTTCTGGAATGACAAAGAATTTCATAGATAAAATTATTAATTATCGTGAAAACAAAGGGAAAATTACTTCTAGGGAAGAAATACTAAAAAATAAGTTATTAAGTGCTAAAGCTTATGAACAAGCAATTGGTTTTATGAGAGTTGAAGGTGGAACTAACCCGTTTGATACTACAGATATTCATCCAGAAAGTTATGATGTTGCTAAAAAAATTATGGATATTTTAAATATAAGTTATGATGATATAGGTAAAGAAAGTATTCTGCCAAAACTTGATAATATAAATGAAGATGAATTAGTTAACCAAACAAAAAGTGATATTTATACAGTGCAGGGTATTTTAAATTCACTAAAAAAACCCCATAGAGATCCAAGAGATGAAATGCCAAAACCAATTCTTAAAAGTGATATTTTAGAAATAAAAGATTTAAGTATTGGCATGAAAATTCAAGGAACAGTTCGTAATGTTGTAGACTTTGGAGCATTTGTTGATATTGGACTACATAATGATGGTTTAATACATATTTCTAAAATGAGTAAAAATTATATTAAACATCCAAGTGAAATTTTGTCAGTTGGAGACATTGTAGATTGCTATGTAATAGGTATTGATAAAGAAAAAGAGAAAGTAAACCTTTCATTATTTAATGATTAAGATAGATAAATTCTATCTTTTTTTCATATAATCTATTGGTGATAGTTTGAATATAAAATATGCTTTAGAAAATTTTTTGTATGATAAAGATTTTTTTATATCAATTTATAGTGGCCATGTATATGTTTATAATTATGATGAAATTGAAATATTAACAAATGACAAAATAGTTTTAAAAATAAATAATTTTAAAGTAAATGTAATAGGTAGTAATTTAAAAATTGAAAAGTTAAATAAAAAAGAACTTCTTATTGAGGGAATTATTAATAATATAGGAAAAATTTATGACTGATTATATTTTAATTAAGGGTAGTGGAAAAAGTCTTAATGATGTTACTTTAAAATTAAATAATATAAATGTTGCAATTTATTTATCTTATGAAAAAAATAATCATTTTTATTTTAAAATTAAGTATCAAGATTTTGAAAAAATAAATAAATACTATAAATATTTAAATTTTAAAATAGTAAGATATTATGGATTAATATATTATAAAAAAATACTAAAGAAATATTATTTGATTTTTTTTAGTATGCTTACAATTTTTTTATTAGTTTTTGCCTCTTCCAATGTTATTGTAGATGTAGAAATTGATCATGAAAACGAAAAGATAGTAAATTTACTTAAAGAAGAGCTACGTGAGTATGGAATAAGTGCATTTACTTTGAAAAAAAGTTTTAACAAATTAAACGAAATAAAAGAGAAGATTAAAACAAAATATAATGATAAAATTGATTGGTTAGAAATTAGTAGCAAAGGCATGAAATATATTGTAAAAGTCGAAGAAAAAATTATTCCTGAAAAAGAAATTAATCATTCATATTGTGGTATTTATGCTTCAAATGATGGACTTATAAAAAAATTTAAAATATATAAGGGCAATAATTTAATAAAAATTAATGACTATGTAAAAAAAGGAGATTTACTTGTAAGTGGTGATATTCTTTTAAATGAAAATCAAGTTAATCAGGTTTGTGCAGATGCAAGTGTTTATGCAGAAGTTTGGTATAATGTTAGTGTTGATATACCTTTTGAATATTATGAAACAAAGTTTACTAAAAAAAAGAGAAATAATTTTGTATTAAATATTAATGATAAAGATTATGTTTTACTAAACGATCGATTAAAAAATTATGAATCTAAAAATAAACTTATATTTGAGGGATTAGGAATTAAACTATATTTAAGAAAAGACTATGAGGTGAAAAAGAAAAAACTTATTTATAGTGAAGAAGAAATCGTAAAAAAAGGTATTGATTTAGCTAAAGAAAAAATAAATTTAACTTTATCTAACGATGAAAGAATTATCGAAGAAAAAGTTTTGCAAAAAACTGCAAATGATAGTACAATGAATATGGATGTGTTTATAGTAGTAGAAAAACAAATTGGCTCAAAGGTCATTTTAGAGGAGAAATAGTGTGATTTATAACGTTTTAAAAAATAGTTTGATTAATATATGGCCATCATTAGTAATTGTTTTAGTAACCGTTTGCTGCATAAGGTTTGCTTATTTACGCATAAATAAAATCAAGTTTGTTTTATATAAAGAATTATTAATGATGCTTTCACTTGTATATCTACTTCTTTTGTATGAACTTGTAACAAGAGTTGATTATAATACTTTAGGAGGATTTAATATTATTCCTTTTACTGAAATTTTAAGATATAAAATTAATAGTGAATTATTTTTATTAAATGTTATTGGTAATATTGCCTTATTTATTCCATTTGGTTATATTGTTTCTGTATACATTAAACCTAAAAATATCTTTTATAATTTGTTAATTTCCATTATTGTAAGTTCTACGATTGAATTTGTTCAACTTAATATAGGTCGTAGTTTTGATGTTGATGATATTATATTAAATACTATTGGTTGTAGTATTGGTTATTTGATTTATATATTTGTTAATAAATTAATGACTTTTTTAAGTGAAAAAACACTTAAATAGTTTGATTTGTTAAGTATTATTGGATATAATAGTTGCTAGTGGGGTATTCTAGATGAATAAATTTGAAATAATAGATTTAGTTAAATATAAAAAATATGGTATTGTTAAAAAAGTTTTAAAAAGAACTTTGAAAATGGAAAAAGTTAACAATGCATTTTTTTCAGTTGTTTTAGTAGATGAAAAGAAAATTCAAGAAATAAATAAAGAATATCGTAATATTGATAGAGTAACCGATGTTATATCATTTGCTTTTGAAGATAATGATAAACGTAAGTATAATGACATAAGAGTTTTAGGTGAAATATATATATGTATTCCAAGGATGAAAGAGCAGGCAAAAATGTATGGTCATAATGAAACTAGAGAGATAGCTTTTTTAGCTGTTCATGGGCTTTTACATTTACTTGGATATGATCACACAAAATCAAAAGAAGAAGAGAAAATAATGTTTGGAAAACAGGAGTTGGTATTAAATGGATTTAATAAAACGCAAAGGTGAAAAAGTCGGACCAGTTAAAGATGTATTACATAAATTTAAATATTCTTTTCAAGGATTTATTTATTGTTATACTCATGAAACTAGTTTTATATTTGAAACAATTGGTATAGTTGCAATTATTGTATGTGGCATTATTTTCAAAATCACTTTTATGCAATGGATTTTTGCTTTAATAAGTATGCTTCTTATAATGGAAATTGAATTTTTAAATACCGCTATAGAAGCTACTGTAGATTTAGTAACTCAAGAATATCATCCACTTGCAAAAGTAGCAAAAGATTGTGGTTCAGCAGCAACTTGTATGGCAACATTTATGGCAATAATAGTAAATGCAATAATATTTTTACCATATATAATAAGCTTATTTAAATAGGTGAGTTATGAAAAGTGGATTTGTAAGTTTAATAGGAAGACCAAATGTAGGAAAATCAACCTTAATTAATTCCTTAATTACTCAAAAAATTGCTATCACATCTGATAAAGCAGGTACAACTAGAAATGTTATTCAAGGTATATATAATGAAAAAGATTATCAAATTGTGTTTGTGGATACTCCAGGTATTGCTAAACCAATTAATAGACTAGGTAAAATATTAAATAAAAAAGCAAAAGAAATGACTGAGGATGTTGATGCAATACTTTTTGTTATAGATGGTAAAAAAGGTATTGGCCCTGGAGATAAATATATTTTAAATATTTTAAAAAATGTTGAAATTCCCGTTATTTTAGTTATAAATAAAATAGATCAAATATCTGATGAAATACTTCTTTATACAATAAATGAGTATAAAGATTTATATCCTTTTTCTGACATTGTTCCGGTGTCTGCTATGACAAATGATAATACAGATAGACTTATTGAAGTAATAAAAAAGTATTTATCTGATGAAGTTAAATATTATGACGATGATATGATTACCTCAAATTCAATGAGCTTTATGGTATCTGAAATTGTTAGAGAAAAACTTTTAAATGATACAATCGAAGAAGTTCCTCATAGTATTGCTTGCAACTGTGTTGGGTACCATGAAAAAAAAGATGTAGTAAATATTTTAGTAGATATTATAGTGGATAGAGATTCTATAAAAAAAATAGTTATTGGAAAAAATGGTAGTAGACTTAAAAAAGTTGGCATCGAAGCTCGAGAAGAAATCGAAAAAATGGTTGGTAAAAAAGTTTATATAGAGCTTTATGTTAAAACTATAAAAAACTGGAAAGATAAAGAAAAGTATTTATTAGAATTAGGTTATTTAAATAATGAATAAAAAAGTAATCTTTTCATCATTATATAATTAGAAAGGGTGAAAAGGTTGACTACGAAAGAGGCTTGGAATAAATTTAAAACAAGTGGAAAAGTTGAAGATTATTTAAATTATAAAAAAGTTAAAGAAGGAAAATAATGCCACAGGAAGTAGAAGGTTTTATTGTTACAGAAACGCCTTATGGTGAATCTAGCAAAATAATTAATGTATTAACAAGAGAAAAAGGCCTTATAGGGATAATGTGTAAAGGTGCTAAGAAAATGAAGTCTCCTCTTAGAGCTTGCACACAAATACTTACCTATGGCGTTTTTAATTTGCAGTATAAAGAAGGTAAACTATCAAATTTAATAAGTGTTGATGTTATAGACCCCTTAGTAAATATTCGAACTGATTTAGATAAAATAAGTGTTTCTTTATATTTAACTAAACTTATAACACAAGTAGTTAAGGAAAATAATAATCCAAAAATTTATGATTTATTTATCAAAACTATATTAAAAATAGAGGCAAATTTGGACCCTTTAACATTATGTAATATTTTAGAATTAAAACTTTTACCATATTTAGGAGTAGGTTTAAATTTAGATAGTTGCATAAGATGTGGTAAAAAAACTAATATTGTTACAATTGACGCATCTTATGGTGGACTTATATGTAAAGATTGCTATCAAAATGAACAAATAATTGATTTAAAGATAGTAAAACTTATTAGGATGTATTATTATATAGATATAGAGTCAATAAATACAATAAATGTCGATAATAAAATTAAAAAAATTATTAATAAGTTTGTTACTGATTATTATGATTCATTTACTGGACTTTATATTGATAAGAAAATGTTAGTTTTTGGAGAGAATAAATGACAGATTTAACCTTATTTTATGGAACAATGGAAAGTGGTAAGACCACAAAGTTATTACAAGATAATTATAATTATAGAAAACATGGACACAAAGTTTTAATACTTAAGCCTTTACTTGATACAAAGGGCGGAGACTATGTAATAAATAGAACTAAAGAAAAAGCTAAAGTTGATATCCTTTTAGATGAAAAAGATTCTATATTTGATGAGAAATATTTATCTCTTATAAAAGGTACTGAGGTTGTTTTAGTGGATGAAGCACAGTTTTTAACAGAAAGACAAATATTTGACTTTTGGATGCTTTCTCATGAGATTGGGATTACAGTTATTTGTTATGCTTTAAAAAGTGATTTTAAAGGAAGACTTTTTAAAGGTACGCAAGCCTTAATAGGATATGCGGATAGAAAAAATGAATTAACTGTCAATTGTAAATGCGGAGAAACTGCTATATTTAATGCAAGAAAAGTTAATGGCACATTTGTTTATTCTGGTGATGAAGTTGCAATAGATGGAGTTGACGATGTAAGTTATGTACCACTTTGCAGTGAGTGTTATTTTAAAGAAGTTATAAGTAAAAAAGAAAAGAACATGATTAATAAATATAAAAGCCTTTTATCAGTAGAAAACAAATAAATTGTTGCCAAAATAGGTAAAACAGATTATAATACAAATATAAAAGCAATGAGGGGCTTGGCAACCCGGAGCTATATAAATTTTAAAAGTGATTCCTTTGGGAATAATTAGGGTGGAACCGCGGAAAAAAATTCGTCCCTAAATTATTTTTGAAGGGATTTTTTTATTTATTAGGAGGATGTATGGAAAAATTAACTATGGAAAAACTTACGAATTATTGTAAGAATTATGGATTTATATTTCAAGGTAGTGAAATATATGGAGGACTTGCAAATTCTTGGGATTTTGGACCACTTGGTGCAGAATTAAAAAGAAATATAAAAAATGCTTGGCTTAAAAAGTTTGTTGAAGAAGATGAAAATAATGTTTCTTTAGATAGTTCAATTTTAATGAATCCTAAAGTATGGGAAGCATCAGGACATTTGAAAACTTTTGCAGACCCTCTTATAGATTGTAAACATTGCAAAACTAGATATAGAGCAGATAAATTAATTGAAGATTATACAAATGGAAAAGAAACAGGTGATGGTTGGAACAATGAAAAATTAATTGAATTTATTAAAGAAAATAAAATTACTTGTCCAAAATGTGGAAAAAGTGATTTTACTGATATAAGACAATTTAATTTAATGTTCAAAACATTCCAAGGTGTTACTGAAGAAGCTAAAAGTACAATTTATTTAAGACCTGAAACAGCTCAAGGAATCTTTGTAAATTTCTTAAATGTACAAAGAAGCATGAGATTAAAAGTACCATTTGGAATTGGCCAAGTTGGAAAAAGCTTTAGAAATGAAATAACTCCGGGAAACTTTATTTTTAGAGTAAGAGAATTTGAACAAATGGAACTTGAATTTTTCTGTAAACCAGGTACAGAACTTGAATGGTTTAAAATATATAAAGAAAGATGTTTTAACTTCTTAAAAGATTTAGGTATTAAAGAAGAAAATCTACGTATGCGTGATCATACAAAAGAAGAACTTTGTTTTTACTCAAATGCTACGACTGACATTGAATATAATTTTCCATTTGGTTTTGGAGAACTTTGGGGAATTGCCTCAAGGACCGATTATGATTTAACTCAACACGAAAAGTTTTCTTCAGAAAATTTAAAATATTTAGATCCGGATACTAATGAAAAATATATTCCTTATGTTATAGAGCCTTCTGTAGGTGTTGAAAGATTATTTTTAACAATACTTTGTGATGCTTATAATGAAGAGGCTTTAGATGACGGCACAAGTAGAGAAGTACTTAAAATTCATCCATATTTAGCACCTGTAAAAGTAGCTATTTTACCTTTAGTTAAAAAATTTCATAGTGAAAAAGCTAGAGAAATATATAGAGCTTTATCTAAAAATTTTGCTTGTTCATTTGATGAAACAGGAAATATTGGTAAACGTTATAGAAGAGCTGATGCTATAGGAACTCCATTTGCTATAACTATTGATGATGATACTTTAAATAATAATACAGTTACGTTAAGAGACCGTGATACAATGAAACAAATAGTGATAAGTTTAGATGATATTACATCTTACGTAAATGAAAAAATTAAATTTTAGAAAGGGAAAAATTTTTATGAATAATAAAATGACAGAAAAAATTACTCCAAGGGATGGAAACTTTGCACAATGGTATACAGATGTTGTAAAAGTTGCAAAACTTTGTGATTATACTGATGTTAAAGGGTGTATGATTTATTTACCTAATGGTCAAGCAATTTGGGAAAATATTCAAAATAATATGGACAAAATGTTTAAAGAAACAGGCGTTCAAAATGTATACCTTCCAATGTTAATTCCAGAAAGTTTACTTCAAAAAGAAAAAGACCATATAGCTGGTTTTGCACCAGAAGTTGCATGGGTTACAATAGGTGGTAATGAACCTTTAGAAGAAAAAATGTGTATAAGACCTACAAGTGAAACATTATTTTGTAATTATTGGCAAAAGGAAGTTAAATCTTATAGAGATTTACCAAAAATATATAATCAATGGTGCTCAGTTTTGCGTTGGGAAAAAACTACTAGACCATATTTAAGAAGTCGTGAATTTTTATGGCAAGAAGGTCATACAATTCATTCAACTAGTAAAGAAGCAATGGATAGAACTTTGCAAATGCTTGATATATATACCAAATTTAGTAGAGATTATTTAGCTATTCCAATGGTTACTGGAGAAAAAACTCCTTCGGAAAAGTTTGCAGGTGCAGAAAATACTTATACTATGGAAGCAATGATGCATGATGGAAAAGCACTTCAATCTGGTACAACTCACTATTTCGGTCAAAGCTTTGCAGATGCTTTTAATATCAAATTTTTAAATAAAGAAAATAAATTAGAAACAGTTTATGAAACATCTTGGGGAACATCTACAAGATTAATTGGTGCTCTTATTATGGTTCATGGTGATGATAATGGCTTAGTTCTTCCACCAAAAATTGCTCCAGTGCAAGTAGTAATTGTTCCAATTGCATCACATAAAGAGGGTGTAATGGAAAGTACAAATGAAATCTATGAAGATTTAAAAAATGCTGGTGTTAGGGTAAAAATTGATGATAGTGATAAAACTCCAGGATTTAAATTTAATGAAAGTGAAGTTCAAGGAATCCCACTTCGAATTGAAGTTGGCCCAAGAGATTTAGAAAATGGAGAAGTTACTTTAGCAATAAGGTTTACTCATGAAAAAGAAACGATTAAACTTGAAAATATTGTAAGTAATGTTATTCAAAAACTTGAAACTATTCAAAATGGTATGCTTGAAAAAGCCACTGAATTTGTTTCATCTCATATTTATGAAGCAAAAAATATGGATGAAATGATAAATATAGCAAATACTAAAGAAGGTTTTATTAAAGCTGATTGGTGTGGAAGTGAGGAATGTGAAGATAAAATTAAGGAACTTACGGGAGGTGCTGGAAGTAGATGCATTCCATTTGATGAAAAGTTAATAACAGGAAAATGTATTTGTTGTGGCAAAGATGCTAAACATAATGTAATTTGGGGCAAATCATACTAAAAAATATTAAAAAAATCTATTTTGGCAGTCTATTGCATAATAGATTTTTTTTTAGTATAATTAAATGGATACTAGGAGGCAAATATATATGGGCTTTAAATTAAAAAAATTGTTTGTTGATAATGATGATGATGTAATGCAAAATGTTAGTGAAGATGAATTTTATACAATAAGTAAAGATGATGCAATGAAGGAAGCAGATAAAGTTGGAAATAAAATGATATTATTAGAACCAAGAGCTTATTCTGAATCTCAACAAATCGCAGATCATCTTAAAAATCGTAATTCTGTAGTGGTAAATTTAAAAAGGGTAACAGCAGAGCAAGCTAAAAGGATTATTGATTTTTTAAGTGGTTGTATTTATTCAATTGGTGGGTCTATGCAAAAAATTGGTGTTGGAATATATTTATGTACGCCAAAAAATGTTAATGTTCAAGGAAAAATAACTGACGAAGCTGATAAAAAAGAAAAAGAAGAATCTGAAGAAATAGATTGGTAAAGGGGTCTAAACCATGGTTAAATTTAGAACAAATATCTATGGTTATAATAAAGATGATGTTGTTAAGTTTGTTAATAAAGTAGCTGAAGAATATGAAAATATTTATCAAAAATTACGTACGGCAACTTTAGAAGCAGAAAGTCTTAGAAAAGAGATTGAAAAATATCAAAACTTAGAAAAGACTTTAAACGACACTCTTTTGCTTGCACAAGAAACTAGTGCAAACGCACAAAAAGCTGCTTTTGCACAAAGCAAATTAATTATTGAAGATGCAAAAAATAATGCCTCGAAAATAGTTAATAATTCCTTGGTTAAAGCTCAAAATATAGAACGTGAAGCAGAAGAATTGCAACGAAAAGTTATAAGTTATAAAAAGAGGTTTATTGCTTTGGTCGAGTCACAAGTTGATGAGATGGATAAATTTGATGAAAGGCTTTAAATGAAAACGAGAATTATTAGTGCCATCATAGCAATTGCTATAGCTGTGCCGTTTGTTTATTTTGGAAAAGAATTATTTATGTTTGGAATAGGGCTTATTTGTTTGTGGTCATATAAAGAGATTATGGATTTAAAAAAAACTCATAAAAAAATTCCAAATGTACCAATGTTTTTAGGATTATTTGGACTACTTATGATAGTGTTTGCAAATACTAGTTATTCACTTTATTATAGTGGAGTATCTTACATTTATTTAGCAGTACTTTGTTTTACATTGATTGTACCAACACTATTTTACGAGGATAACAAATACACAATAAAAGACGCGTTTCACTTAGTTGGGTTACTTTTATTTGTAGGACTTGGTTTTAATAGCATTATTTTAGTAAGGAATATAGATATTAAGTTATTTTTATATTTGGTATCTATACCTGTAATAACTGATTCATTTGCTCTTTTTGTAGGCAAAAGATTTGGAAAAAATAAAATGTGTCCGAATATTAGCCCTAAAAAAACTTGGGAAGGTATGATAGGAGGAACCATTTTTGGAACAATTATTCCACTTATTATCTATTATCTATTTTTTAAAGAGTTTAACTTTATTATAGTTTTAATAACATTTATTTTAACTATAATGGATCAAATTGGTGATTTGATATTTAGTAAATTAAAAAGAGAAAATGATATAAAAGATTTTTCAAACATTATGCCTGGACACGGTGGTGCCCTAGATAGACTTGATAGTACACTTGTTATATTTATTACATATGTAGCACTATCTTTAATATTATTATAAAGGAGGAAGAAAAATGTTTACAAGTATTGGATTATTTCTAGTAAAAATATTATTACTTTTATTTATTTTAGGTATAATTATTTTAGTTCATGAATTTGGCCATTTCATTTGGGCAAAAAAATTTGGTGTTTATATTTATGAATTTTCTATAGGTATGGGTCCAGTTATTCATACTCATAAAGGAAAAAAAGATAAAATAGATTATAATATTCGTCTTATACCAATTGGTGGATTTGTTTCAATGGCTGGTGAGGTATATGATAATGATGAAAAAATACCTAAATCTAAATTAATGTGTAATAAAAAATGGTATCAAAGGCTTATTATTTTAGTTGCTGGTGTTGTTAATAATTTTATTTTAGCAATTGTCATACTTTTTGTTTATACATTAATTTGGGGTGGCGGAGCTATAACTCCTAAAGTTAGTGAAACAGTGGCAGATAAACCTGCTGCTCTTGCGGGAATTAAAGCGGGTGATGTAATTACAAGTATTAATGGTTATCATGTTTCATCTTGGGATAAAGCTCAAATAATTTTATATTATAAAAACAATAAAGAATATTATACATTTGAAGTAAAACATGAAGATGGTAAAAAGGAAACAATTAAGGTAAAACCAGAAATTATTAAAGATGAAGAAACTGGTACTGAAAGCAAATTATTTGGAATAAAAATCAAAGAAGCAGATACTTCAAATATATTTAAAGCATTTATTTATAGTATTCAAAAATTTGCTAGTATTATAAGCTCTATGGTTTATACAATATGGGGATTAATTGCTGGTAAAATAGGCCTTTCTGCATTATCTGGTCCTGTTGGAATTTATGAAGTTGTAGGTCAAACAATTAATTACGGAGTTAATTATTTCTTATATATATTAGCGTTCTTATCAATAAATGTTGGCTTTATAAATATATTGCCATTTCCAGCATTTGATGGAGGACATGTATTATTCTTAATTATTGAAAAAATTAAAGGCAAACCCGTAAATGCTAAGTTTGAAAGTACGTTCCATTTAATTGGCTTTGTATTAATATTCTTGCTTATGATAATTGTTACAATAAATGATATAATTAAGTTGTTTTAACTTAATTATTTTTTGTCCTCGTAACTCAATTTGAATAGAGTACTTGCCTCCGACGCAAGAAGTTATGGGTTTAAATCCCATCGAGGACACCATAATTTAAATGTAAAGTTTTTGATGTTATATTTAACTACTTTACAAACACGTTTTTATTATGTTAAACTTGTTATGTTAAGTAGATAATTAGAAAGGAAAATTGAAATGGGAAAAAATACTCAAACAAAAATTATGTTACTTGCAACAACTGTATTTTTATTAATTGTTGTATCTGCAGCAACATTTGCATATTTTGGTTCATTTACAACAACTCTTACAGGAAATGTAGCCGTAAACATTAATGCAGCTTCCCCAGGAAATGCTACTTTAGTTACAACAGCAGCAGCATTAAATTTACAAGTTCCCGCAAAAAATATGAGTGAACTTAATAAGGGAACGAAAGCAGGAACTGCATCTGGTAGTTTAAATGTTAACCTAACTGGAACGTCAGGAACTACAACAACCTGTACGTATGACATTGTATTTGAATATACTACAAGTTCAAATATATATGGTTTAAGTCCTACGACTGTAACAGACTCAACAAAAAATGAAATTACTTTATTAGTTGCAACACCAACAGGTGCTGGTGGAACAAATAATTATTCTACAGAAAAAAGTTTTGCATATGATTCATCGACTTGGACTGCAAAAACTTCTTCAGCGGGAGCAAAAAGAACTATAGTTACTGGTGCAACAATAAAAAGTACTGGAACATCAACAGTTCAAAAATGGACATTTACTTCAAATTATTATAATTTAGACGTAGCTCAAACACAGTTGGCAGGCAAGAATTTTGCAGGTAAATTTTATGTAACTAATAACTCTTGTAGTGCGTCATAAAGCAAGAAATTAACTTGCTTTTTTGTTTACATAGAAATTATATAGTGATAATATTAATATGGTGATAGTATGGAAATTAAAAAATCAAAACAAGAAATTGTAAAAATGTTATTAAAGGAAAATTTAGACAGTAATGATGAAGATGAACTTCTTGATATGCTTATTAATGAGCCAATAGCTGTTGATGTAGATAAACAAAGTGATTTAAACAGAACTTTTGGCGATAAACTAGCAGATAAAATTACAGAAGTTGCTGGAAGTTGGCCATTTATTATAGGTTTAATTATTTTTTTAGTTATGTGGATTTTATTAAATATTTTTATTTTAAAAGATGCTGATCCATATCCATTTATTTTACTAAATCTTTTACTTTCATGTGTTGCAGCACTTCAAGCACCAATCATTATGATGAGTCAAAATAGAGAATCTAAAAAGGATAGACTAAGAAGTTTAAATGATTACAAAACAGATTTAAAAAGTGAACTTATTTTAGAGGAACTTCACCTGAATTTACAAAAAATTATTAATAATCAAAATAAAATACTTAAACTGTTAGAGAATAAAGATGAAGAATAATAGTTTATTTCTTAATATTTAAATGGTATACTACTTGTATGAAAAAGAAGTTTATAAATTTATTTTTAAGTATTATTTCAACACTTTCATTGTTTTTAAATTTTAAAAAAGTATATTTGAATAAAAGTGGTATTATAAATATATGGAGTACTATTTTAATTATTATATTTATAGTTATCTTTTATTTGTTTTATAATAAAATAGACTTACGAAAAAATTCTAAAGAAGATAAACTTTTATCTACATTATTTTCTATTTTTACTTTAATAGGACAAAGTTATCGGAGTGTTTCTAGTTTAAGTATTTTATTTAAAAAATATATGTTTGTTTTTACAATATTTAGATTTATAGGCTTATATTTTATCTTTTTACTTTTAATTTATTATTATAGAAAGTGTATTAATATTTTTAAAATGCGTCCTGATTTAAAAGAAAACAAATTTATAAAAGTATTTAATAAGCATCCATTTTTAATTAGTTTATCTATTATTTGTTTAGCGTGGTTAATATATTATATTGCATTTTATCCTGCTGTTTTATCACCAGATCCTAGCTATCAAATAAAACAAGCCTTTAATGTTAGAACAAAATATAATGATTATTCTATTCAAATTAATCCTAAAGTAAATATTACAAATCATCATCCCGTGTTTCATACACTTCTTTTAGGTGGATGTATAAGACTTGGAAGAATTATTTTAAATGATAATTTTGGTTTATTTATTTATACGTTTACACAAGGAATGTTTTTGGCAATTACGCTTGCATATACAGTTTTGTTGTTAAAAAAGAAAAATGTTCAAAATAAATATTTAATACCACTTTTACTTATTTATTCATTTGTTCCATGTTTTCCATTTTATGCAATTAATATGAATAAAGATGTTTATTATACAACGTTTATTATCTGGTTAATAATTCTTTTGATAAAATATATTGAGTGCTTTAAAAATTCTAAGGTAACGAAAGCATTTATGTTTCAATACTTTGTTGTTTCCATATTTTTATGTTTATTTAGAAATAATGGAATATTTTTGATTTTAGTACTTCTTCCTTTTTTATATAAATTTAGCAAAAAAAATAGAGTAAGTATTTTACTTATTACACTTTTTATAACTGGATTATATTATTCTTATACTAAAGTTTTACTTCCAAAACTTGGTGTTACTGGTACGAGCGTAAGAGAGGTATTAAGTATACCATTTCAACAAAGTGCTAGATATATAAAATATTATGAGGACGAAATTTCCTTGAAGGATAAAGAAAATATAGGAAAAGTTTTAAACTATGAGGTTATTAAAACTAGTTATGATCCACAGCTTTCAGACCCTGTAAAAAATACCTACAATAAATATGCTACAAAAAAAGATTTGTTAAATTATTTTGATACTTGGGCTCATGGCTTTATAAAAAGACCATTTCTTTATATAGATGCAACATTAAATAATATTTATGGTTTTTTTGACCCTGGTGATATTCATTGGTATATATATTCGGGATATAATAGTACAATAACTGAAAATGGCCTTGTAGATTATCATTATAATAATTTAAAGATTTTACGAGTTATTCTTAAAAATTATGCTTATGCATTTAAGGTTATTCCTGTGTTAGGTTTAATTGTTATACCTGGATTTAATACCTGGATTTTACTTTATTTAATTATATATATTTTAAAATCTAAAAAGAAAGATGAAATTATCATATTACTTCCTATGATAATTTCACTGGTATTTTGCGTTTTAGGACCTGCAAATAACTATTACAGATACGCAATGCCATATATCTTTTCAATGCCATTTATCATAGTATATTATTTAAATAAAAAAGTTAGATAATAATTGGTTTATTAGCTAACTCTTTTTTTTGCTCATTATTTCCTGTGAGCATGTCATAAATTATTGTAGATTTTAATTCGTAATCGTATATAATGGATTTTTTATCCTTTTTGATAGGAATAGAAATTTCTTTTTTTATTTTATTTATATAATCTTTACCTTTTTGAGAAAAGCCTAAAATATTTATATATTCCATTTCTAAGTTTGCATCACTTTTTTTAATATTTAATAAAATATGAATAAGCATACGATTTATTTTGTTATATGTATATTTTTTTGATTTAATATTTTTAATAAGTTCATCCATATTACTTACATTTTTAATGCGTTTTTTCAAAAGATAATTCATTGATTTGTCAACATCAAGTACATCACTTATGTCATTATTAATAATTTGAATTTTAATTAAATTAAAAAGCAAGGAAGTATCAATTTTGTTTATTTTGTCCATTGAGTAATTTGGTAAATATTTTTTTATATCTTTATTATTTTTTATTTTTTCACGAATATTTAACGCACTAATTATGTCATCATTACTTTCTTTATCTAAATAATCATTTGTTCTTTTTATAGTTTGTGCATCGATTAAATAATTATTTGTTAAAATTGATTTAACATAACATATTCCTAAAAGGTCATTAGAATTATAAGAAAAATCTTCATTAATTACTTTACTAAGTGCAGTAGGATAATTAAGACCATTTTTTAAATGAATTTTTATATTTTCATTATTATGGTTTTCAATAGATTTTTTAGCAATTAATTTTATCTTTTCTATATCATCACATTCACTTCCAAAAATAATCTTTTTTACTTTAAAATAATTTAATAATTTTATTGAGGCGTCCGAAAATGTATCAGCACTTTGAGTTCCATATAAAACTGGTAATTCTAAAACTATATCAACACCACTTAATAAAGCAATATGTGTTTTATCATATTTTGATATTATAGATGGTTCTCCACGCTGAAGAAAATAGCCATTTAAAACTAAAACTAATAAACTATCAGGATACATTTCCTTAATTTTATTTATATGGTATAAGTGACCATTATGAAACGGGTTATATTCCGCAATTAAACCTATTATTTCCATGCAACTAATATATAAAATATTTCTTTATTTGTCAATTTATATTATAATACCAATTGAGGGAAAATATGATTATATGTGTATGTGGTCCAACAGGAATAGGAAAAACTAAATTAAGTGAATTATTAGCAAAAAAATATGATGCAATTATTTTAAATGCAGATGCAACTCAAATTTATCAAGAACTTAATATTGGTAGTGCCAAAATAACTAAAGAAGAAATGGGCAATCGTCAGCATTATTTATTCGATATAAAAAAACCAAGTGAAGATTATAGTGTTATGGAATATCAAAAAGATGCAAGAAAAATATTAAATGATAATAATTGCAAAAATATTGTTGTTGTCGGAGGAACTGGTTTATATATTAAAGCATTATTCTTTGATTATGTATTTGATGAGATGAACAAAAATAATTTTGATAATTTAAGTAATGATGAGCTATATATTCTTGCTATGAAAAAAGATCCTAAGTGTAATTTGCACAGGAATAATAGGGTAAGACTTATAAATTTTTTAAATCGAACAAAAGAAGAAAAAAATAAAGATGTTAAACTATATGATGTAATTTTTGTAGGACTTACTGCAGAAAGAAGCAAAATATATGAAATTTGTAATAAAAGGGTAGATATAATGATTGAAAATGGTTTACTTAATGAAGTTAAAACATTAAAAGAAAAATATCCAAATTCAAATATTTTAAAACGCGCTATAGGTTATAAAGAGTTAATAAGTTATTTAGATAATAATATTTCTTACAATGATGCTATAGAACTTATCAAAAAAAATACAAGACATTATGTAAAAAGGCAATATACATGGTTTAATAATCAACTTGATATAAAATGGTTTAATGTAGATTTTGATAATTTTAATAATACATATGAAGATGTAATAAAACATATTGAAGCAAACAAAAAGGCAAATTAATTGCCATTTTTTTATGAACCAAAAGCTTTTAAATTATTAATTTTATCATTAAATTCTAAATAATAGTTTTTATCAAAATTATGTTCTTCGATTTCAACTTTTCCAGAATCAACAGCCATTAAAGCGGCGGTATCGACTAAAAAATATTTATGATATAAATAGTCTTTGCCATCATCACTAACTGGATCATCCCAAGTTAAGTCTAAGTGTAGCCACTTATCATTTAAATAAACTGCATTCCAAATATGTCCATTTGATTTATAACCAACACTTTCTTTAGTCGTAGCAATTTTATAGTTTTTAATATTAAATTTTGTTAAAAATATAGCCATTAAATCTGTGTATCCATTACATGTAGCCATGTGATCAAATAAAGGACCATATGCAATATAAGATAAATATTTACTATCACCATTTTTATTTCTTTCTACGTCATATTTAGTGGTATTAATAATATAATCATGAATAGTTTTAATTTTTTCGTATTCACTCATTTCACTAGTAATTTTTTCATTTATAATTTTATTAACTTCGTTATCAATTTTTTCAATTTGCTCTTTAGTATAAAGATAATTTATTTCAATAGTAATTTCTCCGGATTCAAGCATGCTTGTTTTCATATTAGTAAAACTATTATAAGGATGAACGTAGTTATTAACATGAGTTAAAGTAATATCATCTTTACTTATTTGCTCTATATCCTTTATACAATCAGTATATTCATTAGGGCAATAAAAAGTAAAAGTATCCCACCCATTATTAATTGTAGTATAAATAATGTTTAGTAAATCATCATAAGAATATGGTACGAATTCATTTACATTATGAACAAATAAGAAATTATCAGTTTTTGTATATTCATTTTTTTCTTTAATAAGAAGTTTTGGTGTTTCAGTAATTTTACTAGCAATAAGGTTACTTATAAAATCTGATTTATACGAAATAACAAGTAACAAAATAACACATATAATAGTAATAATAAATTTTTTCATATTTATATTGTACTAAAAAATAGGTAATAAAAAAAGTAGTTTTTTATATAACTACTTCATGTTTTTAATTTTTTGTGATAATCTTGATTTTTGTCTATCAGCTGTATTAGATTTAATTAATCCTTTACTTAAAGCTCCGTCACATTCTTTTTGAAATTTTTTAAATAACTCAGAAGCTTTTTCTTTATCGTTAGCTGCAATTAATTTTTCTATATCTTTAATTAAGTTCTTAACTTGTGCTTTAGCTTCATGATTATTATCAGTTTTCTTAGCAATAACTTTAATTGCTTTTTTTGAACTTTTAATATTTGCCATCTTTTCTTCCTTCCTTTTTAGTACGTAACTATTTTATCAAAACTTTTCTAGTTTAGCAAGTATTTTCAAACATGCTAAGTAAAAACCTTAAAAAACTTATTTAAAGATATTTTTTTCGACAAAAAAATTAGTATTTATTTGTTAAATTTATGATGGTGATAAAAATGGGCCATTTTAAAAGCGTGAGTAAAAAAAGAAAGATTCAAAGAAAAATAATAATATTTTTGCTAGAAATAATATCTGCTTTAGTAATTGTCAAAGTTATTAAAAAAAATTATAAATTAAATGAAGATAAATTAGTCTATTTAACTTATAATTATTTAGGAAAAATCTCTAAAAAAGTTGAGCAAGTAAATAATGAGGTTATTGAAAATACAACTCCTATATTTAAAAATGAAAGAGACCCCACAGTATACATTTATAATACTCATCAATCTGAAAAATATAAATATAGTAAAGTTAATAATTATAATTTAGATTATACCGTTATGTTTGGTAGTCAAATATTAAAAGATTATTTAAATGAATATGGTATTAATGCATATGTTGAGGAAAATTTAATTAGCAAAGTTTTAAATGAAAATAATTTAGTATATAAAGATAGCTATGTAGCAAGTAGAATACTTATGGAAAATGCTAAAAAAAGTAATCCAACTTTAAAGTATTTTATTGATTTACATAGAGACTCTTCATCTTATGAAAGAACTACTTGTTTAATTAATGATGATTCATATGCAAAAGTATTATTTGTTTTAGGACTAGAAAACCCAAATTATGAAAAAAATAAGAAAATGATTAATGTGCTAAATAATAAAATTATTTCCTATAATAGTTGTTTATCAAGAGGAATAATGGAAAAAGAAGGTCCTTATTCAAATGGTGTATATAATCAGGACTTTGATAATAATACAATTCTAATTGAAGTCGGCGGACAATATAATGATATTAAACAGGTAGATAATACATTAAAAGTTTTAGCAAAAGTTTTGTATGAATATATTATGGAGGATTCATGACAAATGATAAAAAAAATCCATTTTTTAAAATATTATCTCTTTTATTTTTAATATATTTAGGATTATTTATAGCTAAAGAAACTGGCTATTATGATAAAAATATTAGAGAAAAAACTTTACTTACAGAAACTAAAATTAATGATTTTGAAAATGATTTAAAGTCAGGTAAACCTGTTGATGTTATTTCATATTTACCTGAAGAAAAAGATTATTCTAACATATTAACTAAATCTGCAAATAAAGTTTCAAATAAAATAGGAATTTTGGTGAATTCAAAATCCAAAAATATATGGGATTTTATTAAGACTTTATTTATTTCTTAACTTTTTGTATAATAATGTTTGGTGGAAGAAAATGAAATCAAATATTAGAAACTTTTCAATTATTGCTCATATAGATCATGGTAAAAGTACTTTAGCAGATCGCTTTTTGGAACTTACAAATACATATGAAAGTCGTAATAATGAAACCCAAATTTTAGACAATATGGACCTTGAAAAAGAAAGAGGCATAACAATTAAATTAAACGCGGTATGTTTAGATTATGAATATAAAGGTGAGAAATATACTTTAAATTTAATTGATACTCCGGGTCATGTAGACTTTTCATATGAAGTTTCCCGAAGCTTGGCAGCTTGTGAAGGTGCAATTTTAGTGGTTGATGCCTCTCAAGGAATTGAAGCTCAAACTTTAGCAAATCTTTATTTAGCAATGGAAAATGATTTAACAATTATTCCAGTTATTAATAAAATTGATTTACCAAATGCTAATACTGAAAAAGTAAAAAATGAATTAGTTAAAACCTTAGGATTTAAAGAAGACGAAATACTTCTTTGTAGTGCTAAAACTGGTTTAGGTGTTAAGGAAATTTTAGATGCTGTTATTGAAAGAGTACAACCCCCAGTAATTAAGGAAAATGATAAATTGCGTGCTTTAATTTTTGATAGTCATTTTGACTCTTATAGAGGTGTAGTTCTTCTTGTGAAGGTTATGGAAGGTAGCATTAAAGTAAAAGATAAAATTAAAATGATGCAAATGGATTCTGTTTTCGAAGTTACTGAAGTAGGAGTTAATAAAATTGTAAATAAGCCATTAGATAAACTTTCAAGCGGTATGGTTGGCTATGTTGCTGCTGCTATAAAAGATATATCAAAAGTAGCTGTTGGTGATACTATTACCCTTGAAAGTAATCCAGCTTTAGAACCTTTACACGGATATAAAAAAATGAAGCCTATGGTTTTTTCAGGTATATTTCCTACAGAGGCAAATAAATATGATGAGTTAAAAGATGCTTTAGAAAAATTAAAATTAAATGATGCATCTTTAACAATTAGTCCAGAAAACTCAATAGCTTTAGGATTTGGTTTTAGAACAGGCTTTTTAGGACTTCTTCACATGGACATAGTTCTTACAAGACTAGAAAGAGAATTTAATTTAGAAACTATTGCCACAAGTCCATCAGTTGTCTATAAAGTAGGACTTACATCTGGTGATGAAATTGAAGTTTCTAGTCCAAATGAAATGCCTGAAAAAGTGAAAATTGCATATATTAAAGAACCTTATATCTATACAAATATTATAACGCCAACTGAGTTTATTGGTCCAATAATGACTCTTTGCCAAAATAAAAGAGGCATCTATGATGTAACTGAGTATCTAGATGAAACTAGAGTAAATATTCATTATTATATTCCTTTAGGAGAAATTATTTATGATTTTTATGATAAATTAAAAAGTACAACTAAAGGATATGCTTCTTTTGACTATGAAATGAGTGATTATAGGGAAAGTAAACTTGTTAAAATGGACATTTTACTAAATGGTCAAATTGTTGATGCTTTATCAGTTATTGTCCATGAAGATTTTGCTTATAGTAAGGGTAGATATATTGTTACTAAACTTAGAAAAACAATACCAAGACAGATGTTTGAAGTGCCTATTCAGGCAAGTATTGGCTCAAAAGTAATTGCAAGAGAAAATGTAAGTGCAATGAAGAAAAACGTGCTAGCCAAATGCTATGGTGGTGATGTATCTAGAAAAAGAAAACTATTAGAAAAGCAAAAAGAGGGCAAGAAAAAAATGAAAATGATAGGCTCAGTAGAGGTTCCTAAAGAAGCATTTTTAAGTATTTTAAGTGATGAGGAATAAGAAAGGTAGTAAATAATGAGAAGTAAAAGTCAAGAAGAAGAGATGAAAGTTAAAATTTTATTATTAAGTAAACTTTTTTTAGAGAGTAATTATTCTGATATAGAACTTTCGAATATTACAGGAATTAGTTCTTCGAGTGTAGGAAGGTATCTTACAAGTCCATTTGCAATGGAAATTTTAGGACCAGAAACATTTAATTTTATAGCACAAAAACGTAGAGAGAATTTATATAATGCAAAAATCAAAGGTGGTCAAGTGTTTGCAAGACAAAATATTTTACGTAGAGAAGAAGACGGAAAAATCATAGGTAGTAAAAAAAGATGATAAAAAGTGCTTATGTGCATATTCCGTTTTGTAAAAGTATTTGTTCATATTGTGATTTTTGTAAAATGCTTTATAATGAGAAATTTATAGATGAGTATTTATTAGCACTTACTAAAGAAATAAAAACTAATTATAAAAATGAGGCTTTAAGTACTCTTTATGTCGGTGGGGGAACACCATCAAGTTTAAGTATTAAGTTATTAGCTAAATTATTAGATATTCTAAAAATCTTTAATCTTTCAGATAACTATGAATTTACTTTTGAATGTAACATATCTGATATTAATGAAGATTTTTTAAAAGTTATAAAAAAATCTAAAATAAATAGATTAAGTATTGGCATAGAGTCATTTGACGAAGAAAACCTAAAGTTTTTAAATAGAAAATCCACATATAATGATGCTAAGGAAAAAATATCTTTATGTAAAAAATATGGTTTTAATAACATAAATGTTGATTTGATTTATGCACTTCCAAGTGAAAATATAAATACTTTAAAATCTGATTTAGAAAAGATTATATCACTTGATGTAACTCATATAAGTACATATAGTTTAATGATTGAGCCAAATACATTGTTAAGTATTAAAAATGTAAAACCTATAAATGAAAAATTAGATAAAAAAATGTATGATGTTATTTGTAAAACCTTAAAAAATAATGGCTTTAATCATTATGAAATCAGCAATTTTTCAAAACCAAACTACGAGTCAAAACATAATTTAGTTTATTGGCATAATGAAAAATATTATGGTTTTGGTTTAGGTGCTTCGGGATATATTCATGATTTTAGATATAATAATACAAAAAATTTTAAAAGCTATATAAGTGGTAAGTTTCTTAGTGAAAAAGAAAATATTACTAAGAAAGATAATATTTCCTATGGACTTATTTTAGGGTTTAGATTAGTAAAAGGAATAAGTGTAAAAAATTTTTTCTCTAAATATGATGTTGATTTATTAGAAAATGAAAAAATTTTAAAGTTATTAAAAAATAAAAAATTAATTTTAAAAAATGGTTATTTGAGTATTAATAAAAAATATTTATATGTTGAAAATGAAATTTTAATAGAATTTATTTAAAAGGAGAAATTATAATAAATGCTTTATAATCTAGAAATATTAAATGGAGAAATAACTCCGCAGTTTAGTAGTGAAGTATTTAATTATGAAGTAAATGTAGATTCAAGTGCTTTAACTTTAATCTTTAATTATGATACATGTGATACGTGTAATGTTACTGTATATGGAAATAATTTCCTTACAGAGGGTGAAAATCATGTTCTAATTGAGGTATATGACAAAGAACTTATTACTTATACATTAACGGTTAATAAAGAAAAGAAAAGTGAAAGCGTGTTTAGTGAAACAAATGATAAAATTGAGGTTAAAGTAAATAATAATAAAGAAATATTTACTCCCTTAATTGGAGTAGTATGTTTTTTATCAATTTTGACATTATTTTATGTTATTTTTCATAAGAAAAAAGTATGAATGAATTTAAATTAATTGCACATAGGGGAATGCATTTTAATAAAAATGAAGAAAACACACTTTTTTCTTTTTTTAATGCTATAAATAATAATTATGAAGGATTTGAATGTGATGTAAGGCAAACTAAAGATGAAAAATTAATTATTTATCACGATATTTTATATAAGGGAAAGATATTAAGAAATATACTTTATAAAAATATCGATAATGCTTTGCTTTTAGAAAATGTTTTAAAAATAAAAACTGATAAAATAATTTTATTAGAAATAAAAGATCCTTTTATTAATATAGAAAAACTTAAAGATTTATTATTTAAATATAAAAATAAAAATATTTATGTTATGTCATTTCATGATAGTATAATTGATAAACTTAATGTAACTGGCAAAACTTATAAAGTTGGTGTTCTTAATTATGTACTAAATACAAATAAATCACATTTTAAATACGATTTTATTTGTATATTAAATACACTTTTAAATCAGAAAACTATAGATTATATTTTTTCAAATAAGCAAGAACTATTTATTTATGGAATAAAAGAAAATAAATTTACTTATAATTGGCCTTATTATATTGTAAATTAAAGTAAAATTTAGTAAAATTATTTTAGAATAGAAAAGGGAGTAGGAAGGTTCATAATGGTATTTTCAAGCATTTCATTTTTATATTATTTTTTGCCAGTATTTTTAGTTTTATATTTCTTAACTCCTGTAAAATATAGAAATATTACTTTATTAATTGGTAGTTTATTATTTTATTTTTATGGAGAGCAAAGATATTTTTATATAATTATTTTGATGGGACTAATAAATTACTTAATAGGAAATAAGTTATCAAAAAGTAAAAGCAAGTTTATTTTAACTATTGGAATTTTAATAAATATCTTAGTATTATTTTATTTTAAATATTATGATTTTTTTGTTCAAAATTTTAATAATATATTTGGTTTTAATATAAGTTTTTTAAATATTATAATTCCTTTAGGGATAAGTTTTTTTACTTTTAAAAATATAAGTTATATCGTTGATATTTATAATGGCAAAATTCAAAAGGCTAAAAATCTATTTTATTATTTAACTTATTTAGTAATGTTTCCAAGTTTAGTGCAAGGGCCTATCGTTAGGTATGAAACAGTTTCTGAAGAGTTAGAAAAAAGAAGTAGTTCATTTAATTTATTTTCTAAAGGTGTTTCAAGATTTGTAATTGGTCTTTCTAAAAAAGTTATTTTAGCAGATACCTTAGGAAAGTTTATAAGTAGTTTAAGTTTAATTGAAAGTCAAACAGTACTTTCTGCTTGGTTAAAAGCAATTTGTGATATCACTAGATTATATTTAGATTTTTCTGGTTATAGTGATATGGCAATTGGACTTGGATTAATGTTAGGCTTTCACTTTTTGGAAAACTTTAATTATCCATTTTGTGCAAGTTCACTTACAGACTTTTGGCGTAGATGGCATATTTCATTATCAAGTTTCTTCAAAGACTATATTTATATTCCTTTAGGAGGAAGTAGGGTTAATAAATTTAGAAAATATTTAAATATTTTTATTGTTTGGTTTGTTACAGGCCTTTGGCATGGCGCAAGTTGGAATTTTATTTTATGGGGATTATATTTTGGCATATTTTTGGTAATAGAAAAGAAATTATTTTATAATTTTTTTCAAAAACATAAAATACTAGGAAATATTTGGACCAATATTTTAGTTATTATAGGATTTGTTATGTTTTATCAATATAATATTTCTGATATAACAAAATTACTTGGTTTAATGTTTGGTAAAAATGCTTCTTTAGTAAATATTGAAACTATTTATTATTTGAAAAATTATTTAGTATTATTAATTATTTCTTTTATATGCTGTACACCACTTATAAAAAATGTAATTTTAAAATTAAGAAAAAACAAAAAATGGAATGTGATTATAAATATATTAGAAACTATTTCATATGTAGTACTTCTTATTATTTGTACATCATTTATAATTGATGCATCATCAAGTCCATTTTTATATTTTAGGTTTTAAGAGGTTAATATGAAAGAAAAAATTGTATCAATTTTATTTGTATCTATGTTGTTAGTTTTAGGCTTAGGAAGTATTATTGCCAAAGATAATGATATTTCATATAAAGAAAGAAGAACTTTAACAAAAATGCCTTCATTAAATTTAAAAAGTATTTTTTCTGGTGATAATTATTTTGAAAATTTAACAAATTATTTTAATGATCAATTTATTTTCAGAGATAATTTTAAGTCTTTGAAAGGAATTACAACAAGCAAAATATTTCTTATGAAAGAAAATAATGGTATATATGAAAAAGATAATTATTTATTTCAAATGGAAACAAATGTAAATAAAAAGTCAATTGACAATTTATTAAATAAAATAAAATATATTGATAATACTTATTTAGATAATCAAAACAAATATTTTGTAATGATTCCAGATAAAAATTATTATTTAGATGATGAAAATATTCCTAAACTAGGGTATAATAATATTATAGATAGTCTAAAAAATGGGCTACCTAATGATGTTAAATGGATTGACATAACAAAATCTTTAACTTTAGATTCGTATTATAAAACTGATATTCATTTTAAAGAAAGTAAGTTAAGTGATGTAGTAAAAACTTTATCTAATAATATGAATTTTGAAAGTAGTAATACTAATTATACTTTAAAAAAATATTATCCTTTTTATGGTGCACTTTATGGAAAGGTTGCTAGTAATATTAAAGCAGATGAAATTGAATATTTAACAAATGATGTTATTAATAATGCTAGCGTTTATAATTATGAAAAAAATAGAGTAGAAAAAGTATATATGGAAGATTACTTAAAAAATGTTGATAGTTATGATGTATTTTTATCAGGAGCAACACCACTTTTAATTATTGAAAATAAATTTAATGATTCAGGAAAAGAACTTGTAATGTTTAGAGATTCTTTTGCTAGTTCATTAGCACCTTTATTAATTGAAAGTTATTCTAAAATAGTAATGGTTGATTTAAGATACGTTAGTAGTAAATATCTTGAAAAAATTAATGAATTTTCTGTTAAAGAAGATGCAGATGTTATGTTTATTTATAGTACAGTTATTATTAATAATAGTTTTTCTTTAAAGTAGTAAGGAGTGTGGGTATATGAAGAAAAAAATTAGTTTAGTATTACTTGTAATTATGGTTACTTTATTATGTTCAGCATGTGGTAAGAAAGAAGAAAACATAAAAGGAAACTTACCAGATTTAATGAATAAATTATATGAAAATCTTGATGGTTTTTCCACTGAAAATTTACAGCAGGTAGCATTTACAAAAGATGAACAAGAATATTTTATCGGAGATGTTTCATTTGATTATAAAGATGCATTAGCAAGTGAACCAGTTATGTCTTCGGTAGCTCATTCAGTTGTTTTAATTAGATTAAATTCTTCGAAAGATGCAGAAAAAGCTACAAAAGAAATAAAAGAAAAAGTAGATCCTAGAAAATGGGTATGTGTAGAAGTTGAAGAGAAAAATGTAATTGTCGAAAGCAAGGGAGATTTAGTACTTTTAGCAATGGATAATCAGTATTCTGAGGCTATTAAAGAAAATTTTCTGAATTTAAAAAATTAAAGTAAATTTTGTAAAAAAATTGTATATCAAAGCGAGGCAACTTGCTTTTTTTTATAAAAAAGATTATTCTAATTATGAAGGATGTTTTTTATGGAAAAACAAATTAAATTAAAAAAGAACATTATTATATTTTATGTTTTACTTTTTCTAATAGTATTTATATCTATTATAGTTTTGTTTTTGAAAAATATTTTAATAAAAAGTAATTTTACAAATAAAAGTAATAATTCAAATAACATTGTAAAAGTTGAAAATAATACAGTAGAAAATATTCCGAGTGAAAATGTAGAAAATAAAACTCCTACAGAAAATGATAACAAAACTTTAGATGACAATATGAATGTAACCGATAATGAACCTACTGTAGATAATAAAACAAATCCTACTGAAAATGAAACTCCTTCAGTTACTAAACCAAATTCTACATATGTTCAAGATGAATTTTTAATTGATGATATAACTAACGAAGATGCTAAAAATATCTTTATTGAAAAACACGCTATGGTAGTCGGTGATTCAATGGGAGAGGGTTTAGATTGCTATAAAGTACTTAATTCAGAAAGCGTTGTATGGGCTCGTGGAAGAAGAATTGATACAATGAAAAATGATTTAGATAAAGTAATTACATATAATCCAAAATTTTTATTTCTATCTTATGGTGCAAATGATATAAAATCATGGTCATATAATTATGATGGTTGGATTAATAAATATAGAGAAGTTATATTAATGATACAAAGTGCTCTTCCAGAAACAAAGATAATTGTTAATTCTGTTTTACCTGTAGGAGATTACGCTTTGCAAAGTGATCCATCATTTACTTATCAAGAAACATATAATGAAAAACTTAAAGAATTAGCCAAAGAACTTGGTATTCAGTTTTTGGAAAATGGTATTTATTTAAATGATCGCGTAAATTCTTTTTCATCAGATGGTGTTCATCCAAAAGCTAGCTTCTTCTTTTTATGGGGAAGACACATGGCAAGTTATTTAAAAAGTGTAAACTAAAGTAAACTGAAAACGAATAATTTTTCAGTTTTTATTTTTTATGCTATTATAAATATGGTGGTAAAATATGAAATGTGTAAAATTAACAGGTGTTAAAAATTTAAATGTAGCACAAGAAAATGAAATTGTAAGTGATGGCAAAAAAGTAATTTTTAAAGTAGATACTTGCGGTATTTGTGGTTCTGATATACATTATTGGGATATGGGTCAACCTGAAGGCTTAGTAATGGGTCATGAATTTTGTGGAACAGTTGTCGATCCTGGTAGTAGAGCTGATTTAAAAATTGGTGATAGAATAACTGGACTTCCTATTTCTCCGTGTGGAAAATGTGATGCTTGTAAAAGTGGAAATCCTCAATATTGTCCTGAAACATGGGCTCATGCAGTAGGACTTTCTTTAGATTATCCTGGTGCATATGCGCAAATGTCAAGTTGCCATCCAGATATGGTTAGAAAACTTCCAGATAATGTTTCAAACGAAGAGGCTTGTATGGTAGAACCTTCTGCAGTAAGTTTACATGGTATTGGTCTTGCAAACATTAATGTAGGTGACAAAGTTGCCATAATTGGTGGCGGAATTATTGGCCTTATGGCTGCAGAATTTGCTAAAATGGCAGGAGCTACATATATAGCGCTTCTTGAAACAAATGAAAATCGTGGAAAGAAGGCTTTAAAATTTGGCTGTGTTGATGAATATTTCAATGCTTTAGATGATAATCTAGTTCCTATGTTAAAAGAAAAAACTGCTGGTGGATTTGATAAAGTTATTGATTGTTGTGGTAATTCTGCTGCAGTAAGTGAAGCTATAATGATAACTAAAAATGGTGGAACAATAGTTTTAGTTGGTGTTTCAATGGCTCCAATAACAATTCCAACTGTAGTATCTGTTATGGGTGAAATAACTATGAAAGGTTCAATTGCATATACTGAGTTTGATTTTGATAGAACTATTAAATTAATTGCAGATGGCAAATTAAATGTAAAGAAATATATTGATGACATAATACCTTTAGAAAAAGCTCAAGAAGCTTTTGAAAGATTAACATCAGGAACCGATGATGCAATTAAAATTATTTTTAAACCAAATAATTAATCAACATATTTAAAAAAGTGTTTATTTACATAAAAATCTTAAATTTGTACAATTATAATAGAAAGGAGAAAAAATATATGTTAGAAAAATTTAATAAATTTTTATATTCATCAATAATATTATCAGTATTAATGTTTGTTTTAGGATTAATATTTATGATTTATCCAAATGTATCATTTTCAGTAATTACTTATATAGTAGCTGTATTTCTAATTATTAATGGAATTTACTTTATTATAGAAAAAGATACAAGTTTATTTTTTTCAGGTTTCTTAACTTTAGGAGTTCTAGAATTATTAATGGGAATTATAATGATTATTAATCCTCAGATAGTTAAAACATTATTTCCTATAGTAGTGGGAATATCAAT
Source organism: uncultured Bacilli bacterium (assembly GCA_934096985.1). Taxonomy (GTDB): domain Bacteria; phylum Bacillota_I; class Bacilli_A; order RF39; family UBA660; genus UBA6448. The sequence continues at coordinate 171,314 of CAKONC010000001.1, forward strand.
GGTTGTAAAATCTGCTCTTGATTTAAGAATATCTTTATTATTAAGCGGTAGTGGTTACAAAAATTGGCTAATTCTATTTATATGTTCACTTCTTTCAATTATCTGTGGAATTTATATTATAATAAATCCAGGTATTGGAAGTGAAGTAATAACTACTTATGTTGGTATAGTAATAATGGTTTATGCAGTATCAAATATTATAGATACAATTATCTTCAAAAAGCATGTAAATGATATAGTTAAACTTTTAAAATAGGTTACAACCTATTTTTTTTATAATTTAAGGTTTATTTAGTAAATAATCAAACCATGATACTTTCAAAAGAACAAATATACGATAAAGTGTGGGGCATTGAAAATGAAAGTGAATCAAATTATATGGAAGCATATATGTCATTTTTAAGAAAAAAACTAAAAGCAATAGCTTCAAGTGTAACTATAAAGTCCTATCGAAATTTAGGCTATAAATTGGAAGTTCAAAATGAAGAAGTTAAAAAGTAAAGTATTTTTATTTAATTATTTAGTTTTAACATTTTGTTTAATAACTATTATTACTATTTTCAATGTACAAAAGTATTTTGAAGTTAAAAAGAAAATAGAAAATTCTTTGAAAGATATAAAAGAAAATAATTTAAGAGCTCAAAATAATGACCGTAAAGATGAACCATTTGAAAAGATAGTTTCAGATACAACTTCATTCTATTTCAAAGGAAAAAAATATGATTGGACATTTTATTTAGATGTGTTTAATAATGAAATTGTTGGATTAGATGTAAGATAAACAATGTACGGAAATGGTATATTAAATCATAAAAAAGCTGTAGAAAATATGCTAAATAACAAAATAAAAAGAGGATATAAAGACCTAGACACAATAGTTCACATAGATCAAGGCATTATTTATTCCTCAGTATCATTTAAAAATATATTTAATTCCTATAACATAACCAGATCTACGTCTAGAGCTGGTACACCAACAGATAATCCAGTTATTGAATCCAAAAATGGATGGTTAAAGAAAAAAATGTATATTGATTTTGACGTAAATAATTATAACACAGTTAAAGAATTTATTGATGATATTATTTGGGATAATAATAACTATAGACCCAGTTATGCTTTAAATTATAAAAACCCAATTGAATATAGAACTCAACTGGGCTTTCAACAATACTTTTTTAGTGTCTACTTTTTGTTGACAACTTCATTTTTAATAAGTAGCATTTTTTATATTTCATCTTTTATTAATTTATCGATATAAGAAATTATTTCATCTTTAGTATACTTACCATTAGAATTTAAATATTCAAATCCTAAATTTAGGACTCCACCAACGTAGAATTTAGCAATAATCTCTGCGGGAATACCATCATTAATTTTTTCTTTACTAATTCTTTTTAAAATATCATCATTTATTGCACTAAGTAAAATATCCATCATTATACTATTTCGATTATGTACCATAATTGAGGAATATATATCTTTTTTATCCTCAACATGGTTTAAAAATATTTTAATAAGTTCAAGATAGTATTCTTTTATATTTAATGCTTTGTTATTTTCAAGTTTTTGAGAAAATTCATCTTTTAAATCTTTAATGAAATCTACAAGAAGTTCATATTTATCTTCATAATGAGCATAAAAGGTTGATCTATTTATTAAGGCTTTTTCACATATATCAGATACTTTAATTTCTTCAAATGTTTTCTCTTTCATAAGTTCCACTAAAGCAGTGTATATCATTCTTTTTGTTTTAATAACCCTCAAATCTTTTTTCTTTTCCATTTTTTTCACCAACTAAAGTATATCACTTTATTAATCAAAATAAAAGATAAATAGCAAAATGTTGGATAAAAATATACATAATTTGATATTTTGTTGGATAACAAGCATTTAAAAGTTTATGTGTGTGTTATTTTCTTATCCATTGTAATAAAATACTTTGTGTGAAAGGAAAGATGACAAATGAAAAAGTTTGCAGACAAAATATGTAAGCATAAAAGTCTTATTTTAATTGTAACCGGTATTTTAATGGTTCTATCATTTATCGGTATGAGTTTAACTAAAGTAAATTATGATATTTTAGTTTACTTACCTGCAGATATTGAAACAATACAAGGCCAAAATATATTAACTGATGACTTTGAAATGGGTTCATATTCTGTGGCAATAGCAAAAAATATGTCCTCAAAAGAAATAATAAAGTTAGAGGATAAAATTAAAAATGTAAAAGGAGTAAATAAAGTAGTATCACTATATGATGCTACCGGAGTAATTCCTGTAGATATTTTACCAACTGATATCACAAAATATTTACATGATGATAACGCCGATATATTTTTAATTACTTTTGCAGGTGGAACTTCTTCAGAAGAAACCATTAATGCCGTAAAAGAAATAAGAAATCTTACTAGTGATAATGTAAAACTTGGCGGAATGAGTTCAATGGTACTTGATACAATGAACCTTTCAAATGAAGAAATAGTTATTTATATAATTATTGCAGTAATACTTTGTATTGCAGTGTTAGAATTTTCACTAGATTCATATATAGTTCCAATTTTACTTCTTGCAAATATTGGTATAGCTATACTTATAAATATGGGAACAAATGTCTTTTTAGGAGAAATTTCCTACATAACAAAGGCATTAGTTGCAGTACTTCAACTCGGAGTAACTACTGACTTCTCAATTTTCTTATATAACTCTTACGAAAAGAAAAAAGCATTATATAAATCAAAAGAAGAAGCAATGGCAAATGCTATTATAGAAACTTTTACTTCAGTTATTGGTAGTAGTCTTACAACAATTGCAGGTTTCTTAGTTTTATGTACAATGAGTTTAACTTTAGGAAAAGACTTAGGTATTGTAATGGCAAAAGGTGTTTTAATCGGACTTATTTCAACACTTTTACTATTCCCAACATTACTTCTTACATTTGATAAATTAATTGATAAAACTAAACATAAAAAGATAAATTTAGTTTTTGATAAATTAAATCATTTTATTGTAAAAAATTATAAAGTAATATTTATTATTTTTGTACTTTTAATAGTACCTGCATATTTAGCTTATTCAAAAGTAGATGTATATTACAAAATGGATAAAACACTTCCTGATACTTTGGAAAGCATAAATGCAAATAAAGAATTAAAAGATAAATTTAACATAGTAAGTCCAGAAATGATTATTTTAGATAGTAATGTTAAAACAAGTGATGTAAGTAATATGATACGTGAAATTAAAGATGTTGAAGGTATTGATTTTGCTTTATCACTTTCTGAACTTGAGAAAATGGGACTTTCTGAAAATGTTATTCCAAGTGATTTGCTTAAAATATTTAAAAGTGGTAAATATCAAATGGTACTTGTAAATAGTATTTATGAAGTGGCCAGTGATGAAATAAATAATCAAATTACTTTGGTTAATGACATAGTTAAAAAATATGATAAAACCGCTATCGTAGCAGGTGAAGGACCACTTATGAAAGATTTAATTAAAATAAGTGATACTGACTTTAATAATGTAAATTATTCAAGTATATTATGCGTATTTATCATATTAATTATTTGTTTAAAAGCATTTGCTTTACCTGTTTTATTAATAATCACTATTGAAGCCGCTATATTCATAAATATGAGTATTGCATACTTTGGTGGAGTAGTTTTACCATTTGTAGCTCCAATAGTACTAGGAACAATTCAGTTAGGAGCAACAATTGACTACGCTATACTTTTAACAACTACATACAAAGAAAAAAGAAACACTATGGATAAGAAAAAAGCAATGGAAGAAGCACTTAATTACTGCGGAGCTTCAATACTTATAAGTGGTTTATGTTTCTTTGCTGCAACATTTGGTGTAGGAGTATATTCTAAGCTTGAAATGATTTCATCATTATGTACTCTTATTTCAAGGGGAGCCATTATAAGTATGGCGGTAGTAATTTTAGCACTTCCTACAGTACTTCTTACATTTGATAAATTAATATTTAGAAAGAAAGGAAATGATAATATGAAAAATGTTAAGAATAAAAAAATTATAGAGGCATCATTTTTAGCACTTCTAACTTTAATGCCATTAAATACATTTGCTCTTTCAAAAGATGAAACAGTTTATGCTCATTTAAATGAAAATGGTGAAAGTAAAAGTGTTATAGTTTCTGAAATTTTAAAAAATACAGAAAACAAAAATGAACTTATTGATTATTCAACTCTCGAAGATATCGTAAATAAAAATGGAAACGAAACTTATACACTTGATAAAAATAAATTAACTTGGATGAGTAACGGAAATGATATATATTATGAAGGTAAATATCAAAAGTCTTTACCAATTTCAATGGATATAACTTACAAATTAGATGATAAAAGGGTAAATGCTAAAGATGTTTTAGGCCAAAGTGGTAAAGTAGAAATTATCATTAATTACAAAAATAATTCTAAAAAAAGTGTTAATATAAATGGAAAAAATGCAAATATTTATACACCATTTATGATTATGTATGGTGCAATGCTTGATAGTAATTATAATAAAAATGTAACTATTAATAATGGTAAAGTTATTGCAAATGGTAATAAAAATATGGTAGTAGGTTTAGCTATTCCAGGGCTTAAAGAAAGTCTTAATATAAATGAACTTTCACTTGACAGCTTAGTTATCACATATGAAACTACAAACTTCGAAGTACCTACAATGTATAATGTTATTTCAAATAAACTAATAAGTGATGGAAATTTTAATATTTCTAAAATAAATACGCTTTATGAGAAAGTTGAAAGCCTTCAAGATGGAATTGATAAAATTAATGAAGGTTCAAAAAGTCTTAGTGATGGTTTATCACTTTTAAAAAATACTCTTATAACATCTTTATCTTCTTTAGATGATAATAGTAGTGCATTAACTGATAATGAAGTTTCTTATATTAAAGAAAGTGCAATTAATAGTACTCTTAATACTATGAAAACAAATTTAATAGTTGATGAAAATGGTAATGTAATTGGCTCAAAAGATGAAAATGTAAATAATATAGTTTCATCATCAGTAAAAAAAGCAGCATTAAATTATTTACAAAGTGTTAATGAAGAAGAAAATTTAAACACATATTTAACAGTTATGACTAAAATGCAAAATAATATAGAACTTAGTGATGAAGAAAAACTTTTTGCTTATACACATAAAGACACTTTAACAATACTTGGAATTGTTGTTAATGCAAGTACTATTTCTGCAAAAGAAGTAAGTACTAATATATCAACTTATGTTGCTAAAAGTGTAGCAGGAAGCGTATCAGAAAGTGTTGCTAAAAATGTTGCAGATGAAGTTAAAAAAGAGGCTATAAAAAGCACTAAAGAATCATTAAATGAACTATTAGGCGCTATAACTAAACTTGATAATGGAGCAACTACTTTAAATGATGGTATAACTAAATACAATAAAGAGGGTATAAGTGCTATTTCAAACATTGTAAATAGTAATGTAAAAGAATATGAAGTTAGATTAAATGAAATTAATAAATTAGCAAAAGAATATAAAACTATCGAAGAAAAGTCTATTAGTAATGAAGATGAGACAAAATTTATTTTAGTTGTTGATGGTCAAAAGAAGGAAGAAACTGTAAAAAATAATGAAACTAAAGAGGTTAAAACATCTTTATGGACTAAAATAAAAAACTTATTCAAAAAGGAAAATTAACTTCTAAATTTACACGATTTGACATTTTTCTAAAAAAATGCTATAATTACAGCAATCAAGGGGGAAATAAAATGAAAAATGAAGAAAGAAATTTAGAGAAGGGAAAATTAAATGTCACTAGATATTTAGGATTAGGACTAACTGCTTTTTCAATTGCTAGTGGTATAGTTTTGCATTCACAGACTAACCATTTACTTGAAAAATGTCCTTTTGAAATACTATATGGTGATAAAGTAATTGAACATAGTATTGAGGAAGCAAAAAAACATAGAGAGACAAATACAATTAAAGTAGCACCTGTTGGTTATACACTTGATCCTAAGACTGGAAATTGTGTAACAGAATCAAGAAGTAATTTGGAAGTTACAATTAATCCGGAAACTGGAAAACTTGAAAAGAAATTAGTTGCTAAAGAAGATTCTGTTGAACCTATGGCTTATACATATGATACATATTATGGATGGCCATCAGAGTTTTATGGTATAAGTAGTAGTGCTACAAGTACTTCAGCGGAAGAAGAACTTGAAACTACTGTAAGAAATTTGTATAGATAAAAAGTGATTAAATTCACTTTTTTTAATTGAATTATAAAAAAATATAATCTATAATAAGCAAAAGAGGTAAGAATGAAAGATATTGTAGAAATTAATGGTAAAAAATATTTTGTAATGTTTACATATGAAGATAGTCAAGGATATAAATATATTTTTTATACAGATAATACCTATGATAAAAATAATAGACTTAATGTAATTTTTGGAACATATGAAATTCACGATGATAAATATTTAGTAAATGATATAACAGATGAATTAAAAAAGCAAAAAGCTGCAAAAATATTTAATGAAGTTATAAAAGGTATGACTAATATTAATAAATAGGATTATATGAAAAAACATTTAAATTCACTTATTTTTATAATATCAATAATTACATATTTTCTTGTTATGTTTATTTTTAATATAAATTTAGGAACTGGTAAAAAAGAACTTGAAAATATTTTAGTTTTAGTATTTCCAGTTTTAGCAATGTTATTTTATCTAATTTATTATGAAAAAGATAAAAAAATTATTATATATTATTTAACAATGTATTTTGTAATGCTAATAGGTTTTGTGTTTTTTTCAAGTAGAGCAAGCTATCTTACAACAAATAAAATTTTGTTACGAAACTATAATATTATTCCTTTTATTGGAATAATAAAATTATTTAAAAATTCGAAAAGTTTTGCAATTTATAATATTTTAGGTAATTTTTTAATGCTTTCACCTTTAGCAATATTACTTCCAATAGTTTGTAAAAAATTTAAAAATATTAAATATTTTAGTTCATTTATATTAATTTTAACTTTAACAATTGAAAGCGTTCAATATTTTACTAATATTGGTTCATTTGATATTGATGATATTATTTTAAATATAAGTGGAGCAATAATTACTTTTTTAATAGTTTATAATACTAGACTAAAAAAAATTATATATGATTTATTTTTTGAAAAGAAAAGTGAAATTATAATGTTTAAATTTCTTTATTATGTTTTCTTATCTTTATCATTTATAGTCTTTCTTTATTATGCATTTTTAATATTAAATAATATTTATGAAAATAAAGTTAATTATAGTAATTTAAAATGTGTAGAAGAAAATAAAACTTATCTTACTAGCATTAATAATTATAGATATTATTCATTATGTAAATATAGTGGCAATGTCAAAAAGGGCAAAAATAACTATTCATTAAAAGATAGTATATTAAATAATTTTTTTAATGAAAAAGATTTAAAAAAACTAAATATTGTAAAAGAAAAAATAGTAACGGATGTAAGGTTAATTAGTGATACTAAGATAAATGAAATCTTTTTAAATGAAAATACGTATTATTTAGTTAATATGAAGGATATAATTTATACAATTGATGGTACACAAATTAGCTTAAATCAAGCAGCAAAAGATTATGATTTTAATCCTATATTATCACTTGTTAAAATTAGTTATTTTGCAGAAAATAAAATAATGAGTGTATATGAAGGAGAATATTTTAATGTAATAAATTGCTCTGATAATAAATATTTTGTTTTAGATAAAAACTTTAAATATGATTATAATTTTTGTAGTAAATAATATTGATTTATTTACTTTTTTTGTCGATTTTTATTTGTTTTAACTAATAAGCAGTTAAAACTTTTGATATCTTTTGTCGAAGTTGTTTAAATTATAAAAAAATTGAACTATATTATTTGTAGCAAAGGAAAATAATATGTTAAAAATGAATTTAGAATTCAATAAAGGTATTTTATTTGTTAGATTAGATGGAATGCTTAATAGGGCTACAACATATAAAGTTAATAATTATCTAGTGCCAGTTATATTAAAACATAAAATTAAATATTTAGTTTACAATTTATATGCTTTAGAAGATATTGATGAAACTGGAATTGATGCTTTATTAAATACAAAGTTTGCTATAAAAAGTAATAAAGGAGTAATGTATTTTTGTGAAGTAAGTGATTATTTAAATAAAAAATTACATAAATTACACATAAAAAAGATTGATAATGAATTAGTGGCATCAAAATTAATTGAGGTTTAGAAAATGACTAAAGAACAAATTATTAACGAAAATGCTGGCTTAATTTATGAAATAGCAAAGAAGTTTTATGGTTATCCTAAAGAAGATTTATTTCAAGCAGGTGTTCTAGGTTTATTAAAAGCCTTTAAAAATTATGATCCTAGTTACGGAGCAAAGTTTTCAAGTTTTGCATATACTTCAATTTATGGAGAAATGTATTTACTAGTTAATAATCGAAGTATGAAAATAAATAGAGAAGTTTTAAATTTATATAAGTTAATCGAACAAACTAGATTTTCTTTGGCACAAAAAATTGGCCATGTTCCAAATTATAATGAAGTTGCAAATTTCTTGGAAATGGACCCAGTTAAAATTTATGATGCTGTAATAGCAGGTCAAGCTGTGATGAGTTTAGATAGTGCTGAAAATGCACCATTATATGATATTATTAAAAAAGAGGAAAAAACTTCTTTAGATGATAAATTATTTTTAGATGAAGGTTTAAGCGTACTTTCCGAAGATGAAAAAAATATTATTAAATCTAGATATTTTGATGATTTAACTCAAAGTGAAGTTGCAAGAAAACTTAGAATGACTCAAGTAATGGTTTCAAGATATGAGAAAAAAGGCATTCAAAAAATGAGAGAGCATATGACTTTATAAGTATAAAAATCACCTTATTTAAAATAATAATAATGGTGATTTTATTTTGGACAAAGAAGAATATAAAAAGCTTGTAAAGGAAAAATATCCTAAAGAAAAAAGAGTAAAGAATGCACTTATAGCTTTTTTAGTTGGAGGATTAATAGGCTTAGGTGGTCAAATTTTATCAAGATTACTTGTTTTAACTTTTGGTATTTCAAAAATGATGAGTTATAGTGTTGTATGTTTAGTAATAATTTTTCTTGCAGCTTTATTTACGGGACTTGGATTTTTTGATGAATGGGTAATTAAAACTAAATGTGGTTTAATTATTCCTACGACAGGATTTGCTCATAGTATAACAAGTTGTGCCTTAGAATATAAAAAAGATGGAATGATTACGGGACTTGGTGCAAATTTTTTTAAACTAGCGGGTTCTGTAATATTATATGGTATAATTTCTGCATTTTTCTTATGTATAATAAGGGTGGTATTTTATGGGTAATATTAAATTTAATAATGTTTATATTAAAGATTATTTTACTTTAGTAGGTCCTAAAGAAAAAGATAGTAAGATAACAAATTATGATTTAGGTTTTAAAGATAGTTATTTTGGTGAAAAAACTTTTGAACTTGCGGAAATTAAAATGCAAAAAGTAGTTATTCAAAATTTATTAAATAGAAATAATTTAAGTGAAAAAAGTATAAATTATGTAGTAGGTGGAGATTTAATTAATCAAATTGCTATAACCAGTTATACTATGATGGATTATTTAATTCCTTTTGTGGGAGTTTATGCAGCTTGTGCTACTTTTCCATTATCAGTAATATTAGGAGCAAATCTAATAGAGAGTAAAAATGCTAAAAATATTATTGCTCTTACTTCTTCACACAATTTAACTGCCGAAAGACAATATCGATATCCTGTTGAATATGGTTCACCAAAACCTAAAACATCAACATGTACTTTAACTTCAAGTGTTGGTGCACTTTTATCTAATGAAAAAACAAATATCAAAGTTTCTGGTGGACTAATAGGTAAAGTTATAAACTTAGGAATCAATGATGTAAATCATATGGGAGCTATAATGGCTCCAGCCTGTGCTGATACAATACACACATTTTTAGAAAATAGTAAAGAAAATGTGAAAGATTATGATTTAATATTAACAGGGGATTTAGGAAGTGTAGGTTTAGAAATTTTAAAGGAATATTATGAAAGAGTTTATGGTAGTCGTTTAACAAAAATAATGGATGCTGGTAGTGAGATATTTTTAGCAAGTGATATGTTTTCAGGTGGTTCTGGGCCTTGCTGTTTACCTCTTATATTTTTTACTAAAATACTTAAGAATAAACGGTATAAAAAAATTCTTCTTGTGGGAAGTGGTTCTTTGCACACACCTGTTTTAGTAAATCAACATCAAACGGTTCCTGCAATAAGCCATTTAGTTAAAATTGAGGTGATATCATGATTTATTTAAATGCATTTTTATTTGCTGGCTTTATTTGTATGTTAGGACAAATAATACTTGATAATTCAAAACTAACTCCTGGACATATAACTTCAATTTTTACTGTAGTTGGTGCACTTCTATCATTTTTTGGAATCTATCCATCATTAGTGGAAAAATGTGGTATTGGAGCTACATCTTTAATAATGAATTTTGGTAATATGCTTTTTTTAGGGGGAATGGAAGGTTTTGAGAATAGTGGATTAATTGGAATTTTTTCGGGACTTCTTTGTAAAAGTTCATTAGCAATAACTGGCGCAATAGTTTTTGCTTTTATAATTACAATATTTTGTAAGCCAAAAAATTAACATAAAAAAAGGAAAATATTCATTTAGTACTAGGAATATTTTCTTTTTTATGGCATAATTATAATAGAGGTATGATAATATGGAAGAAAATAACGATTTTAAAATTGAGTTACCAAAAGTAAATGAGGAAAATAATAATGCACCTGTATCAGAACCAGCTGTACAAATGCCAACTGTAGAACCGAGTGTAGTTGAAACACCAGTTGTTACAAGTCCGGAAGTTTCTGTAGAAAGTACGCCAGGAACTTATACTGAACCAGTAGCACCAGTTACTATGATGCCAGAAGTTGAAGTTCCAACTGAAATGCAATCTCCAGTAGTAGAGCAAACTTCTGCACCTGTATCAGAACCAGCTGTACAAATGCCAACTGTAGAACCAAGTGTAGTTGAAACACCAGTTGTTACAAGTCCAGAAGTTTCTGTAGAAAATACGCCAGGAACTTATACTGAGCCAGTAGCACCAGTTACTATGATGCCAGAAGTTGAAGCCCCAACTGAAATGCAATCTCCAGTAGTAGAGCAAACTTCTGCACCTGTAGAACCAGCTGTACAAATGCCAACTGTAGAACCAAGTGTAGTTGAAACACCAGTTGTTACAAGTCCAGAAGTTTCTGTAGAAAATGCACCAGAAACTTATAGTGAACCAGTAGCACCAGTTACTATGATGCCAGAAGTTGAGACTCCTGTAAATAGTGAAAATATTTCTACACCTGTGCAAAATAATTATGAAACAATTTCAACTCCAAGTATGGATGTAGTACAAGAGCAATCTTCTGTACCTGGCACTGAAGTATCTGAAAATCCAGTTACAGCTCCTACAGAAAGTACTTTAACGCCAGAAACAACAATACAATCTGAAGCAGTTCAAAATAATTTTAATCAAACAGTACCGGTTATTGAAAATGCTCCTGGTACGGAAGAAAAAACTGAAATTAATGATAACAAAACAGAGCTACCTAAGGTTAGTAAACAAGTTAAAATTATTTGTACTGTAGTTGTAGTAGCTGTGGCATTAGTAATTCTTTATTTTGTTGTAAGAAACTTTTTCTTAGTTAAATAACTTTTATAATTTGATTAAATAAAATAGTTTTATTTTCAAAATAGATTTTACGATAAGTAGGGTCTATTTTTTTTATATATCCGCTTATAGTTTCTATAATCCCATTTTTATAATAAAAAATCTGTATTTTTACATTACTATAAAAAGCTAATATTAAAGTTTTTTCAATATTAATAATTTGTTCTTCAGAAAGAACAGGCATTTTAATTTTACTTTTTTCTTTTAAAATACTATTTACAACTTCTTTGCTAGAAATAACTGAGTTAAATGGCATCCATTTAATAATACCACGTTCAATATTATGCATTGTGACCACCAACTTTTTTATTTCGTTCTTTAATTGTAGAGTCACTTAGTAAACTTGAGGCTTTTAAAACACTATTTTTTCCAAACTTTTTTTTAATTTCATCAATTACTTCATTAATATTATCTTCTTTTTTTATATCATCATAGTTTTCAAATAAATTTAATTGAGTACCACTTTTAGGAATTAAAGACCCAGCACAAACAGTTACTTTTCTAATAGGAAGTTTTTCGTAATATCTATCGAAAATAATATTTGCATATTTAATAAAATCATTTGCTTTATCAGTTGGACAATCAAGCTTAATATTATGGTAAAAACCTCCTGGAGTATTTTTAGAATAACCTATCCCTAGACCGAAAACTTTACATTCTTTATTATTTTTTCTTAATCTTTCCGTTAAATTATCAATCATTTCATTTATTATTATAAAAATATTATTTTCGTTATAGTCTTTAAATAAAACTTGTGAGTTAGAATAAGACTTGTCTTTAGAATTTTTATTAAATTCAGATATTTCACTATTATCAATACCATTTGCGTGATTCCAAAGTTCAAGCCCAATAATTCCAAATTTATCCTTTAAAATACCAGGTTTCATTTTTGCTAAATCTCCAATAGAAAAAATGCCCATAGAGTTTAAATTTCTTTCCATATTTTTGCCGATGCCCCACATATCACTTAAAGGCTTAATATTCCACAGTTTTGTAGGCACATCTTCATATCCCCATTTACTAATGCAATCTTTGTTGTGTTTTGCTTCAATATCCATAGAAACTTTTGCTAAAAGCATATTTGGACCAATTCCGCATGTTGCCGTCAAACCAGTTACATTTTTTACTTTATCTAAAATTTCTAGTGCAAGTTCATAATCAGTTTTTTTATATAATTTTAAGTAATGAGTAACATCTAAAAAACATTCATCAATTGAATAGATATGTAAATCTTCTTTAGCAACATAATCTAAATAAACGCTAACAACTTCTTTACTTTTAGCAATGTAATAATTCATATGAGGCATAATTATATCATATTTAATCTTTTTATCTATTTCAAATATTCTTCCTCGAGATGGAACTCCTAAAGTTTTTAGATATGGTGTAACGGCTAAAGTGATAGCTCCATCACCTTGATTAGGATTTGCCACAACCAAAGGATATGAAAATGGATCTTTATTAAGTCTTATACACTCACATGAAGCAAAAAAACTTTTTAAATCAATACAAAGAATATGTCTTTCTTTAAATAACTCTTTCATAATCCTCCTTACAAACAAATGTTTCAATTACATTATATCTAAAATGTAAAAAAATTCAACTGGTAAATATATGAAATTTCTTCTTGTAAAAATTATAATTGAATGTTAAAATAAGTTTGTAAATCGATTATGAAAGATTAGTAGTAAATATACTATTTTTAAGAGAGTTAGTGCTTGGTGAAAACTAACAAATAAATATTTATGAATCTACTTTCTAGAAAGTCTAATCAACTTCGGGTAATTTCCGTTAAAAAATAATTAAGTAATATAAAGGATGGCACCGCAGAATTGCTCCTTAAGGAGTGATTTGGTGTTTTTTTATTGAAAGGAAGGGTATAAAATGATAGATATTAATTTAATAAGAGAAAACAAGGAATTAGTAAAGGAAAATATTAAGAAAAAGTTTCAAGATGAAAAACTTGCTTTAGTTGATGAAATCGAAGAAAAAGATAAAAAGTTTAGGGAAACTAAAACTAAAGCAGATGAACTAAGATGTGAAAAAAATAATATTAGTGCAAAAATTGGTGAGTATGTAAGAAATAAAGAATTTGATAAAGTAGAGGAAGCTAAAAAAAGAGTAAATGAAATTAATACTGAAATAGCCAATCTTACAAATGAAGAAGAAAGATTACAAAGTTATATTAGAGATAAAATGCTTTTAATACCAAATATTATTGATCCTAGTGTACCAATAGGAAAAGACGATAGTGCAAATGTAGAAAATGAGCGTTTCGGTGAACCTAAAGTTCCAAACTATGAAATACCATATCATGCTGATATTATGGAAAGACTTAATGGACTCGATAAGGAAAGTGCAGGAAGAACTTCTGGAGAAGGATTTTATTATTTAACCGGTGATATAGCAAGAATTCATAGTGCAATGCTTTCTTATGCAAGAGATTTTATGATAGATAAGGGTTTTACTTACTGCATTCCACCATTTATGATTCATTCATCAGTAGTTGAAGGAGTAATGTCTTTCCCAGAAATGGAAGCAATGATGTATAAAATTGAAGGCGAAGATTTATATTTAATAGGAACAAGTGAACATTCAATGATAGGAAGATTCTTAGGCCAAATTGTTGATGAAAAATCACTTCCTATAGCACTTACTTCATATTCTCCATGTTTTAGAAAAGAAGGCGGTGCCCATGGGCTTGAAGAAAAGGGTGTTTATAGAGTTCACCAATTTGAAAAACAAGAAATGATTGTTTTATGTAAGCCTGAAGATGCTTTTAATTGGTATGACAAAATGTGGAAAGCAACAGTTGAATTATTTAGAAGTTTAGATATACCAGTAAGAACTCTTGAATGCTGTAGTGGTGATTTAGCAGATCTTAAAGTTAAATCATGTGATGTAGAAGCGTGGAGCCCAAGACAACAAAAATATTTTGAAGTAGGAAGTTGTTCTAATTTATCTGACGCTCAAGCACGTAGATTACAAATAAGAACTAAAGGTGAAAATGGAACATATTATGTTCATACATTAAATAATACAGTACTTGCTTCTCCAAGAGCACTAATTGCTTTTGTGGAAAATAATTATAATGAAGATGGTAGTATTAATATTCCAGTGGCATTAAGACCATATATGGGTGGTTTAGAAGTTATTAAACCAAATAAAAAATAATTAATTTTGAGTATGAATTACATACTCTTTTTTTTTACTTAAAATTAAGATGTAAAGAACTGTTATGAGAGATTATTATTTATGAGATAGAAATTTATCATATAAAGCATATCTTTATTTAATGACCGGGACTATTTTATGGATAGACTTTGTGCAATTAATAAAGAAAGTAGGAATGGTATAAGCTCAATAATAAAAGAATAACCTCATTTCTTGGAAAAAAAGAAACGAGGTTCATATCAAATTTCTTTATTTTTTTCAGCAATGCCACTTTATGTTTAATTTTTTTAAAGAGGACAAACTAGAATTGCTCATGTGATATTGAAAATTATAACGGAAATATATCTGTGGGTACCCTTGAGAATATTAGCAGATGTTTAAAAGTAGAATATAATAATGAATATGTTTCTTTTAACAGTGTTATTTATACTTTAAAAGAAAATAATATTGTATTTATTAATAGTACAAGTGATGATGTTATTTATTTCAATAGAATAAGGTAATTAAATAGATAAACAACGTATAAAAACAAATAAATTTTATACATTCTTTTGACGTATAAATAAATCTATGATAGCATATTTATATAGTCACAGGTGAAGTTATGGGTATATTAGATATTTTAAAAGATATTTTGGTTATATCAAGAATAAGTAGAAAATCAAATTTAGAAATAGAGCAATTAGTTAATTTAACTGATAATCAACTAAAAAAATTAATGAGCAATAAAGAGATTTATTTGATTGATTTAGGAAAAATATCTTCATATGATTTGCTAAAAAAACTTATTGAACTTTATAAATTTTCAAAGGATGATTATAAAAGTGTCAGTTTACTTTTAAGTATGGCTGATGAAAAAATGTATAAAATTTTAGAAACAAGCAATGTTTCAAATATTAAAAATAACTTGTGCGAAGAAAGCATTAAAAAATTTATATCAGAGCCTTCATATACAATAGATATTAATTTATTTTCTGAAGAATTTATAAAGGAACACGATGATATTTTTCTAGTTAATACGCTTCCGGAAGATATCAGAAAAAAATATTATGAAAAGAAGATTACTGAAAAAGATTTGTTAGATAATATTGAAGTATTGTGTAAGGTAAAATATCAAAATATAATTTTAGATAACGTAAATTATAAAGATGATAATTCTAAAAATTTTATTTTAAAACTAGGATTAGATGGTTTAGAAAAAATTACTAGCAATTTAGGAGCAAATTTTTATCGTATTTATAACGATCAAAACAAAATGGAAGAAATGTGTAAATTCCTAGAGCAAAAAAATCCGAATGATTATTATATAGGTGTTGTAAATTATTTATATACTGATGAAGAGTTTTTAAGTGCTTTAGGTATTCAGCAATTTAATAATGAACTGAATTTTTATGGTCAATATTATCTTGAAGAAATAAATAAAAATAATATTAATAAAATAGATTTAACAAATTATTTTAATAAAGTTTTTTCTGATTATCAAAGAGAAAGTAGTTTTTATAATTTTATGAAAAATATGATAACTATTTTATCAAGAAATGAAACTATAAATAGTACTGAAGAATTATTTGAAAAAGTGGCAGTAGCTACAGCTAAAGAAAAAGGAGATAATTCACAAGAATTTACTAGTGAATTCATAAAAACTCATCAGCAATATTTTTTGCCAAATGATGCTCCAGATACACTTAAAGAAAAATTTTATAATAAATCTCTAACATATAAAGATGTATTAGATAATCTTGCATATTTTTCTAATACGAATATATCATTAGCTTTTTTTGATGAAACAGATAATCGATGTGGTTTATTTGATAATAATCTTTTTCTAAAGATGCTTCAGATTTGTGATGGTAATTTAAAGAGTATAAATTGTACTTTTTTCGAAACCTTTTTGTCACGATCAGACTCTAACATACGTTATATATCCTCATATGATGATTTTTTGTCATTAACAGAAAAGTATTATATGAGTAATGGTATACCAATCAAAGATTTTGAGATTTTAAAAAAGATTGGTTTTAATAAAAGTTATTTAGACGAAATCGAAGAAAATATTAAAAATTATAATCTACAAAAAGATAACATCAAGTGTGATCTTCGTCTTTTTACTAATAATATTATGAAAAAATTTGATATTAATATTATAAAAGCACTTATGACTTATTACCATAGTGGAGCTGTTTCTTTATTAATAAATTATAGCAATGATGATGTAATTGTAAATAAAATTAATACTTTGCTAGCACTATTAAGTAAAAGCGATAATAATTTTATTAATGGTAAAAATATAAATTATATTATTCTTTCATTTGACAAATGTAGAAGTCTTTTTGATAGTATTATAAAAAATAATACTGTTTTAAATGAAGTACAAATAAAAAACTTAAATGATATTTTAGCTAATAGAAATAAATATAATATAGAAAATATTGAGCAGTTAACAAATTACAGTACATATAAGAAAAAAATATTAAATGAAAAACTTGAAAGTAGTAATTTGACCGATGTACAATCTGCGATTACTGAATGTTTGTTTTCAATCGACAGAGAATCAATTATTGATTTAAATTCTGTTTATGGTATTTTTAAAGATAAAATGTATCTAAAAAAAATACAGCCATATTTACCTGTTGATATTGCTGCTGCATTAGAAATAATAAAAGAGGTTTATAATAACTCTGATATTAATAATTTAAAAGCAATATTTGATAATTGTATGGAGTTAGGAAATGTTGGTATTAATGCTGTACAAATTAAAACAGCTCTTCGAAATGCATATGAAAAACTTTATATTAGTGAATTATTTAAAGGTGAAGGAAATAGGGAATACTATATAAATGGGGTTAATAGTGATATATGTACTCATAATGTAAATGGTGAAAAAATTTCATCAGAAAATACTATTAAAGTAGTTGAACTTAATGACAAGCCATTTAAATTAATAGTGCATCATATATTTGTTGGTTCACCAGATCCTTTGTTTAAAGATATTCCTAGTAGAATAATTAAAAATCCTGAAATTTGGAATACTAAAGAGGGAGCAACTACATTATCTACTACCATAATTTCAAATTCTTGTATTAAAACATTTGGTGTAAATCAACCAGGGTCCCATATATATTATGGATTTAATGAATTACCATTTGATGTTTTAAGAGGTACTTTTCCAGCAGATGCAGGTACTTTACATGGAGGAGGCCAACTTGAGGCATTAAGTGGTGCCTACCAAATAAATACACTAGATTATTTAATTAATGTTACAACTGCTCATTCACCTTATAATGAAATTGTATTAATGCGAAGAAGTCCTATTAAAAATAAATTTGATGGTAGAATTCAACCTAATTGTATTGTTACTTTTGATGATAACATTGATGAATATACAAAATTAGCGGCTCAATATTTTAATGTTCCAATTTATAAAATTAATTATAATAAGTATTGGGAAATTAATAGGCAAAACATTGATAAATATTTAAATGGAAAAATAGAAAAATTTGATAATGATGATATAGAAATGATTTTTTCTACTGATTTTGGAAGTTTAAATAGAAATGTAAACAAAGTAGAAATGTGTATTCAACTATTAAAAAAAGCACTAAATGAAAATCTAATAAATAATGAACAATATTATGATAGGGTGCAACATATTTTAGATTATGTTGAGGAGAATGGTATAATAATACAACCAGATGATTTAATCAAACTTAATAGCATTTTAAGTAATAGAATTGAGGTGAATGAAAATGAACTTACAAAATGATGAACTAACAAAAGATGAAAAACTTGTTTATCTATTAAATAAAATCGAAGAAGATAGCAATTGTAATCCTCATAAAGAAGTAATAAATGATTTAAAAATGAAACTAATATTAAAGATGAATACTGATATAGAATCTTTAGATGATAAAAATTAATTCATAATAAATGATTTAAATAGGGTTGATGTTTATTTAACACTTTACACCAATTTGATATTAAAGTATAAAAATATACTATAATTAATGGATGTTATAATACTTAACTTAATCATACATGGGTGGAATTGAAAAAATAGTTCCTAAGAAATAACTTGAGTTTAAAAGCTCATTTTTTTCTTGCAATTTTTTAATATAATATTTATAATGTGTTTTAGGCAGTACGTAATAAGGAGAAATATGTTAACAGCAAAGGACGTGGCAGAATACTTTCTTTCTAAAGATCCAAATAAAAAAATATTTAACAAAAATATTATGATTTATAATGGAATAAGATTTTATGAAGGAAATGTAAAATTAAATAAGTATCTATTTTTATCTCAAGTTGTATATCTAGCAAAATATGGAAAAAAATTATTTGAAGATGATTTTATTGCTTATGATAATGGACCTGTAATTGAAAAAATAAGAAATCTTTATGTAAGACTTAAAGGACGTAATAGTCATATTAATTTACAAACTAAAATTTTTTTAGACAAAATATATTTGTCACTTGAAAATGCAACAACACAGGAACTAATTGAAATAAGTCATGAAGATCCAGAATGGCAACGCTTAAAAAATGTGACCCATAAAAATATGAAAATGGATGTTGAAAGTAATATCAAAGAATATAAAGAAAGATATGAAGGATTAATAAAAGCCTTAAAAATATGATTAATAAATTAAAAGTTGGTCAAGTGTTATGGCTTAAAGTGAGGTATCAGAGTAATTTGGTATCTATGACTAAACATCCTATGCTTATAGCAAAAATAAAATATGGTTATATTGAAGTTATTGCATTAGATAAAATAAAAGGAAAATTACAAAATTTATATTATCCATATAATTATTTTATTGATTCGGATAATCCTAAAGAGACT
The DNA here is from genome assembly GCA_934096985.1 of uncultured Bacilli bacterium. Classification (GTDB taxonomy): domain Bacteria; phylum Bacillota_I; class Bacilli_A; order RF39; family UBA660; genus UBA6448. The sequence continues at coordinate 191,129 of CAKONC010000001.1, forward strand.
GTTTTATATGAAGATAGTTATGCTCAGTTAAATACAAAATTAACTATAGAGTTTTTTCCAGAATTACTATTATTTAGAAAAACTACGTCAGTTTTATCAAAAGTAAAATTAAATGAATTATTAAAGGCTTATAGAAAATATCAAAGAAAATATGGGATAAAAAGTGAAAGAATAATTTATATGTCAAAAAAAGATATTCAAAAATTTAATTACTATTGTTTTAAATAATAAAATATGCTAAATTAAATGTAATTGGAAGGTTTATGGAAAATTTAATTGGTTATAAAAATAAATTAATTGGTATTAGAAATGAAATCCTTGAGTCGTTAAAAAGTGCAGAAAGTAAAGATGAAATGAGAAATTTTTTAATAAAACTTCATAATGTAAATGAAAGAATTAAAAATGTAGAAATTAAAATTCAAGAAGAACAAAGAGAAAGTCAAAGAAGTGGTAGTAGTCATTTTGGACTATTTAAATAAAAATTTATAAAAGATTACTTAGAAAAATGTCGAAAAAGCAAACCTACATATCTTTAATTATTAAACTCAAATTTTGAGTTTATTTTTTTGTAAGTGCATTGACAAAACTATAAATGATGATATAATTACTCATGTGCATAAAAAGTATGTGAGGTTTGTATGAAAAGAAGTATTTTGAAAAGCGTTAAAACATTTCACCAACTAGTTATTAATAGTATGGGAGTTAGGAATATGCCAAAATATCCAAATGTTACAACTACCCAAATTGAAATTATGGAATATATTATAAATAGCCCTAAAAAATATGCACTTCAAAAAGAATTTGAAAAGGTATTAGGACTTTCTAGAGCTACGGTTTCAAGTGTTTTAATAACGATGGAAAAAAATGGTTTAATTGTAAGAATTACTGACAATAATGATACTAGAACTAAAAAAATAGTTTTAAGTAATAATGCTCAAAAAGTATTTGAAAGTAGTAAAGAAAAAATTGAAAGTCTTGAAAAAAAATGTATTAGTGGAATAAATGAAGAAGATTTAAATACATTTATAAAGGTTTTATCTAAAATGACAGAAAATTTGAAGGAGGAAACAGATGTTAAAATTATTTAAAAATTTAAGAAAAAAAGATTATTTACTTATTTTGGTATGTGCAATAATTATTTTCTTAGAAGTTTGGTTAGAATTAAAAATGCCAGATTATATGAGTAATATAACAGTTCTTGTTCAAACTGAAGGTAGTAAAATGCGTGAGATACTAAAAAATGGTGGACACATGCTTTTATGTGCTTTTGGTTCTTTAATTGGAGCTGTTATAACAAGCTATATATTAACTTATGTATCAACCACATTTTCTAAAAATGTTAGGAAAAAAGTGTTTTCAAAAACTATGGATTTATCAACTGCAGAGGTAAAAAAATTTTCTGTAAGTAGTTTGATTACAAGAACTACAAATGACGTAAGTCAAATTGAGATGTTTTTATCAATGGGATTATCACTTTTAATGAAAGCTCCAATGACTGCTGCATGGGCTATAATTAAAATATTAAATAAAAGTTGGCAATGGAGTGCTTTAACAGCATCTTGTGTTGTTGTACTTCTTATAACAATTGGAATTATTACAAGTATTGTTATGCCAAGATTTTCTTTAGTACAAAAATTAATCGATAAAGTAAATCGTGTAACAAGAGAAAATTTAACAGGCATTAGAGTTGTACGTGCATTTAATGCTGAAAAATTTCAAGAAAATAAATTTCAAAAAGAAAATGATACACTTACAAATACTCAACTTTTCAATCAAAAATGTTTTGCGGTATTAGAGCCAATTATGACTATGGTAATGTATACGTTAACTTTAGGTATTTACTTTATTGGTGCAAGTCTTATAAATAATGCCTTAATGACTAATAAATTAACTCTTTTTGGAGATATGGTAGTATTTTCTACTTATGCAATGCAAATAATTATGTCATTTATTATGCTTTCAATGATTTTTATGATTTTACCAAGAGCAAATGTATCTGCACAAAGAATTAATGAAGTTCTTGATGAAAAGATAACTGTTAATGAAGGCTCATTTGACGGAAAAACAAGTGAAGTTGGAACGATAGAATTTAAAAATGTGTCATTTAAATATCCAGATGCTGATGAATATTTATTAAGAGATATTTCATTTAAGGCAGAAAAAGGCCAGACTGTTGCCTTTATAGGTTCAACGGGAAGTGGAAAAAGTACTCTTATAAATTTAGTACCAAGATTTTATGATGCCACTGATGGAGAAGTATTAATTGATGATGTAAATGTAAAAGAATATAACTTTGAAAGTTTACATAATAAACTTGGTTATGTTTCTCAAAGAGCAGTTATGTTTGATGGAACAGTTAAATCAAATGTTTCTTATGGTAAATCAAATAAAAAAATAACAACTGATAAAGTCAAAGAAGCTTTGAAAATTGCTCAAGGATATGACTTTGTTTCTAAAATGGATAAAGATATGGATTCACATATAGCATCTGGTGGAACAAATGTATCTGGAGGTCAAAAACAAAGATTATCTATTGCAAGAGCAATTGCTAAAGACCCAGAAATATATATATTTGATGACTCTTTTTCAGCCCTTGACTATAAAACTGATTCATCACTTAGAAAGGCTTTAAAAGAAAATGCAAAAGGTGCAACAACTTTAATTGTAGCACAAAGAATTGGAACTATTCTTAATGCAGATAAGATTATTGTTCTTGATAATGGAAAGATGGTTGGCATGGGAACTCACAAAGAATTACTAAAAAATTGTGATGTTTATAAAGAAATTGCTTATTCACAGCTTTCTAGAAAGGAGCTTGAAAATGCATAATAAAAAAATGGAAAATGCAAAAGATTTTAAGGGTTCACTTAAAAGACTTGTAAAAGAATTAAAACCATTTAAAGTACTTGTTATAATAAGTTTAATTTTAGCTATTTTTGGTTCAGTACTTACAATAAGTGCTCCGAATAGACTTTCTAAACTAACTGATGCAATTCAAAAAGGTTTAGTTATTAATTCAAAAAATCTAAATATTTTAAATGAAAAAATAGAAACATCTTTTGGAAGTGACATTGTTATTGATAATGTTACTATAAGTATGAACGATCAATTAGAATATGTTAATGCTTTAAAAACGTTAAATAAAGATGCAAGCGCAAAAAAATTATATAATGCACTTGAAAAAATGCCTGAAAACATTCAAAAAGTAATTAAACCCAAAATGGATATTAAAAAAATTAAAAACATATGTATTATGCTTTTAGTGGTTTATTTTGTAAGTAGTATATTTGGCTTTTTACAAGCACTTGCTATGACTAATGTATCAAATAATTTTGCTAGAACATTAAGAAAAAGAATATCACAAAAAATTAATAAATTACCTCTTAAATATTTTGATAATCATCAAACTGGAGATGTATTATCAAGAGTAACAAATGATATTGATACGCTTGCTCAAACACTTAATAATTCTCTTTCTTCACTTGCAAGTAATGTGACATTATTATTTGGCTCAATTATTATGATGTTTAAAACAAATGTAGTTATGAGTTTAACAGCAATACTTTCATCATTAATAGGTTTTGTTTTTATGGCAATAATTCTTTCTAAGAGTCAAAAATATTTTGTAAAAAGACAAGAAGGTTTAGGAAAACTTAATAGTCATATTGAAGAGATTTATTCTGGACTTAACGTTGTTAAAGTTTATAATGGACAAGATGATGCAAACAAAAAATTTGATAAAATAAATAAAGAGGTTAGTGAATGTAGTAGAAAAAGTGGCTTCTTATCAGGACTTATGCATCCGATGATGAGCTTCGTAGGTAATTTTGGCTACGTAGCTGTGTGTATTGTTGGTGCACTTCTTACAATGAATGGTAAAATTACTTTTGGCGTAATTATTGCCTTTATTACATATGTAAGACTATTTACAATGCCACTTTCATCAATAGCACAGGAATTTACTTTTATTCAATCAGCTTTAGCATCTTCAGAAAGAGTATTTGAATTTTTAGATGAAGAAGAAATGCCTAAAGAAGAAAATAAAGATAAACTTGATAAAGATAGTGTAAAAGGAAATATTGAGTTTAACCACGTTTCATTTAAATATGATGAAAACGGCAAAACAATTATTAAAGATTTTTCTGCAAAAGTTAAATCGGGTCAAAAAATTGCTATTGTAGGACCAACTGGCGCAGGTAAAACAACTATGGTAAACTTACTTATGAAGTTTTATGATATACATGATGGAGATATAACTATTGATGGAAAAAGTATTCATGATTTAACAAGAGAAAATATTCATAATTTATTTACTATGGTACTTCAGGATACTTGGCTTTTCGAAGGAACTGTTAAAGACAATATTAGATATAATAATTTAAAAATCACTGATAAAGAAATAGAAAATGTGTGCAAATATATTGGACTAGATCATTTTATTAAAACACTTCCAAATAATTATGATACTGTAATTTCTGAAAATGATAATATTTCCGCAGGACAAAAACAACTTCTTACAATAGCTCGTGGTATGTGTGAAAAGGCACCACTTTTAATACTTGATGAAGCAACATCAAATGTTGATACTAGAACTGAAGAACTTGTTCAAAAAGCTATGGATAAACTAATGGAAGATAAAACATCATTTATAATTGCTCATAGACTTTCAACTATAAAAAATGCTGATTTAATATTAGTTATGAATGAAGGAAATATTATAGAGCAAGGTTCTCATGATGAACTTATGAAAAAAGATGGCTTTTATGCTAAACTTTATAATTCTCAATTTGAATTATAAAATATATTGTTATTGACAAAGAAAAAGAATTTTTATACAATAAACTTGTAAATCGATGAGAAAGAAAAGTAGGTAATATTGGTTTTATAGAGAGTAACTAAATGGTGGAAAGTTATAAATTGATGTTATACGAAATGGGCTTTTAAGAGGCTACCGAAATTTTAGTAGGCTAGCACGGAGTACTAACTTCGTTAACAAAATAGCATGTATAAATGTACATGACACATTTTTTAGGTGGCATTAATAAGAATTTAAATCTTATCCTAATTATTGAGGATAAGATTTTTTTTAAAGAAAGAAGGATAAATATGAAAAAAAGAATTTTAACTGGATTAAAACCAACTGGAGAACTTACTTTAGGTAATTATATTGGAGCAATATCGCAAATGGTAGAACTTTCAAATGATGAAAATAATGAAGTATATCTTTTTGTAGCAGATCTTCATGCACTTACTGAATATCAAGATCCTGATACTTTAAGAAATAGAATTAAAAAGTTTATTGCAATGTATATTGCTTGTGGAATAGACCCAGAAAAGGTGGTTGTTTATATTCAATCAGATAATGAATATATCCCTATGATTTCATGGATTTTGGAATGTAATACATATTATGGTGAAGCATCAAGAATGATTCAGTTTAAAGAAAAATCTAAAGGTAAAGAAAACTTTACTGTAGGACTTTTAACTTATCCAATTTTAATGGCTGCAGATATTTTATATTGTGATTCTGATTATGTTCCTGTAGGCATAGATCAAAAACAACACGTTGAAATTGCACGTGATATTGCAGAAAGATTTAATAATAAATACGGAGAAACTTTTAAACTTCCACAGCCTTTAATTAGTAAAGAGGGAATTAAGATTAAAGATTTGAAAGATCCAAGTAAAAAAATGAGTAAATCAGAAACAAATCCAAATGGAGTTATTTCTTTATTTGATAGCCCAGAAATGGTAAGCAAAAAGATTATGGGAGCAACTACAGATAGTGAAAATTTAGTGTATTTTGATGAAGAAAATAAACCTGGAATTTCTAATTTGCTTAATATAGCAAGTGTTATTTCTAAAAGAACTGTAGAGGATATTGCAAATGAATATAGAAACTCTGGCTACGGCAGCTTTAAAAAGTATGTAGCATCATTAACATCAAATATGATAAGTGATATTCAGGCAAAATACAATCATATTATAAGTTCTGGTAGACTTGATGAAATATTAGAAAAAGGTAGAGAGAATTCTAGAAAACTTGCTTATGAAAAAATGATTGAAATGAAGAAAAAAGTTGGACTTAATTAAAAAAAGATTAGAAATTAACTAATCCTTTTTTTCTTTATCAAGCATATTATTAATGAAATTATAATTATTAGTTCTGTAATAGAAATAGCAACTAGTAATGGTAATTTAATATCCTTTGTAGTATTTATGCTGTTATCATTATTATTTACATTATGTGCATTTTCTATATTATTATAATCATCGACAATTTCATATTTAACATCATTTACTTTTGTTATTGTTCCACTTTTTACATCATTTTTAACTTTTAATACTATGGTATAAAATGGAAGTGATCCATCAACATCGTATAATTCACTATTAGAACCATTTATTTTTTCGTTAGTATCATCGTAGCTGATATTATATTTTGTTTCAAATTTTACAAATTCAAATATATTTTTATCATAAATAAAATCTTTTGATTCTAATTGAAATTTAAAACCACTCATATAAATATTGAATTTAACGTATTCTTCTTTGCTAAAAAAATTTCGTTGATAACAGTAGTCTGCATATTCACTTACGCAAACATAAGACGTTTGAATTGGATTTGGAATAGCAGCGTAAACATTTGAACAAAGAAAAAATGAACATATTAAAATAATGAATATTATTTGCTTTTTCATAACCCTCCTTTATTATAAGTATACTTTATTAATATTTTTTTTTCAATAAGATATTATTTGTTTTCTTTAAACAAAGTGTTATAATTAAATTACATCTTATAAAGAGTGATGGAGGGACTAGCCCGTTGAAGTCACACCAACCTATTAGATTAGGTGGTAATGCTAGATCTATAAGATAACTTTATCACTCAAGGTATTGTTATCTTGGGTGTTTTTTTATGAAAGGAGGAAAGTTTTTTAGCATTTTCTATTAAGATGAGAAAAGGAGTTTAAATGAAAATTTTTAGTAATGAAATGGTATTTCGAGGTCACCCAGATAAGGTTTGTGATCAAATTAGTGATGCACTTTTAGATGCATATTTAAGTGGTGATAAATCCTCGCGATGTGGTATTGAAGTAATGGGAGGAAAGGGTAAAATATTTATAACTGGGGAAGTTACAAGTAAAGCTAAGGTAGATGTTTCAAAAATAGTTAAAAGAGTTTTAAAAGATGTTGGCTATACTGAAAAGTTTGAAATAATTAATAATATTGGTATACAAAGTCCTGATATAGCACTTGGAACTAATGATAAAGTTCATGGTGCTGGTGATAATGGAATGATGTTTGGCTATGCTTGCCGTGATACTAAAGAATATCTTCCAACATCTATGGTAATACTTCAAAAACTTTCTATGGCATATGATAAGCTTAGAAAAAAAGATAATAGATTTTTGCCTGATGGTAAAGCACAAATTACGGGATATTATGAAAATAATAAACTAATTAAAATTAAGGACTTTGTAATTTGTTATCAAAATACAGAAAAAGAAAAAAATAAAACAGATGAAATACTAATTAATATTTGCAATAATATTTGTAAAAAATATAATATTAAAGTTGAAAAATATATTTTAAATCCAACGGGTAAATTTTTAATCGGAGGTTTTACAGGTGATGCAGGACTTACAGGAAGGAAAATTGTAGTAGATTCTTATGAGGGTTTTGCTCCAGTTGGCGGTGGAGCATTTTCTGGCAAAGATCCAAGCAAAGTTGATAGGTCAGGAGCCTACATGGCTAGGGTTATTGCTAAAAACATTTTAAAAAATAATGATAATTTAAAATATGTACTTGTACAACTTTCTTATGCTATTGGTCTTAAAAATCCTTTAGCAATATACATTACTTCAGATATTGGTGATTTACCTGTACCAGATAATTTATATAAGCAATGCACTGTAGAAAATATTATAAATTCATTAAATTTGTTAAATGAAAAATATGAAAATAGAGCAATGTTTGGACACTTTATAGATTAACTTTAAATTGGTGGTTTATTGACTTAAACCACTTTTTTTAATATAATCAGTTTGCTAAAGAGGTAAAATATGAACATAGAACATTTATATATGTCATTTGGACTTCAGGAAATATTTAATGACGTAAATATTCGTTTTAATGATAATGACAAAGTTGGTGTAGTAGGGGTTAATGGTGCTGGAAAATCTACTTTGTTTAATTTGATTTTAGGGCTTGCCTCTCCTGACTCTGGAAAAATAATGATAAAAAATAAAGATTTAATAGGTTATCTTCCACAAGTCATTACCGATGAAATTCCTGATGATAATATAACTACATTTGAGTATTTACTTTTAGGAAGACCAATAGAAAAACTGAAAAAAAATATAACTGATTTATATGAAAAAATTGCCACTTTAAAAGATGATAAAAAATTAAATTATTATTTTAAAGAAATAACCAAAAATCAAAATAAACTTGATTATTATGATGAATACAATGCTGAAAGTACTCTTTTGAAAATAATTGATGGTATGCATATTGATGATAGTCTTCTTAATCTAAAATTAACAAGCCTTTCAGGAGGCCAAAAATCAAAAATAGCTTTTGCAAGACTTCTTTATTCTAAACCAGAGGTACTTCTTTTAGATGAACCAACTAATCATTTAGATATTGATACAAAAGATTACATAATAAATTATTTAAAAACTTATCCAGGTCTTATTTTAGTAATTTCTCATGATATTGATTTTTTAAATGAAGTAACTACCAAAACACTTTATGTCGACAAACTAAAGAAAAATGTTGAAATGTATAATGGTAATTATGAAAAGTATTTAAAAATAAAAAATGAAAGAGATTTAGCAAAAGAAAGACTTTACGAAAAACAAATTAAAGAAGAGGAAAAATTAAAAGGAATAATTAATAAATATATAAGAGGTAATGAAAAGAAAGCAAATATTGCAAAGGATAGAATCAAGAAACTTGAAAAATTACAAAAAGAAAAAGTAGTTCTTGAAAAAAGTAATAAATATGCGAGATTTAAAATTAAAATCAATGAGCCAAGTTATTTAATACCATTATCAGTGAATAATTTAACATTTGGTTATAATAAGGATAATTTACTTTATCAAAATTTAACATTTGATTTAACTCGTGGAGAGAAACTTTTAGTAGTCGGAGAAAATGGAATAGGAAAGACAACTTTGTTGAAATTAATAATGAAAATTTTATTACCAATTGAGGGAACTATTTTTATAAATGATAAAACAAGTATAGGATATTATGCTCAAGAACATGAAATACTTGATAATGAAAAAACTATAATTGATAATTTTAATGAATTTAATTTGAGAGATTTTGAACTAAGAAAAGTATTAGGAAGTTTTTTATTTTCAGGAGACGATATATATAAGAAAGTAAGTGTACTTTCTCCGGGAGAGCGTTCTAGAGTAGCACTTGCTAAAATATCCTTAAAGGGAGCAAATACACTTCTATTAGATGAGCCAACAAATCATTTGGACCCAATGACTCAAACTCTTATTGCCGAAACATTTAAAACATTTGAGGGTACAATGCTTGTTGTTTCTCATAATTTAGATTTCGTAGATAATCTAGGAATATCAAGAATGCTTTTACTTCCAAGTGGAAAAATTGTTTATTATGATAGAGATATAGTATATCATTATGAAACTATAAACGAAGAAAAGTAAATAAAATTTTAACTTATTTTACTTTTTACGTGTTATACTATTGATATGAACATTGAAGATATTAAAAATAATACAATTATTATATGTAGTAGTAATGAAAAAAAGAGTATTTTAAAAAAATTAAATTCTTTCCCAAAATTATTATCTATAAAATTTTATAATAAAAGTGATTTTATTAAATCACTAACTTTTTCGTATGATGAAAAAACGTGCTTTTATATAATGAATAAATATAATGTAAAACCCTCAATAGCAAAAACATATTTAGAAAATATTTATTATGTAGAAAACAAAAAATATAATAGTAAAAAACTTGATTTTTTAGTAAATTTAAAAGAAGAACTTTTAAATGAAAAACTTTTAATTATTAATGATTTATTTGAAAAAAGTTTAATTGGAAAAGATATAATATTTTATAATTTACCATATATTGATGCTTATGAGCAAAAATTAATTAATAAAATAAGCAGTATTTGTAATGTAAAAGTAATTAATAAAGAAACAAAATTTTATAAACATGACGTTATTAAATTTAATAAAATTGAAGATGAAGTAGAGTATGTAGCAGAAAGAATATGTTATCATATTTTAAATGGTGTAGATATAAATAATATAAAAATAATTATTAAAGACAAAGAATATATTCCATACATAAAAAGAATATTTAAATTTTACAATATACCTGTTAATCTAGAGGAAAAAATTTGTTTATATCATACAATTGCGGCATCATATTTAATTGAAAACTTTGATAGTGACATAACAAAAGTTTATGAAAATATAAAAGAAAAATTTGATTTAGACATTGTAAATAAGCTTGCATCAGTAATAAATAAATTTACTTTCGAAGATGATAAAAATCTAATTAAAGATTTACTTATAGATACATTAAAAAATACGTATTTAAATGAAGAAAAATATGTAAATGCCGTAAATATTTCAAGCTTAGATAGTATTAATGAAGATGATTTTGCCTTTTTACTAGGATTTAATCAAAAAAGTTATCCAGAAATATATAAAGATGAGGAATATTTAATTGATAAAGAAAAAATCATTCTTGGACTACTACCATCATATACTGTGGCAAAACAAAATAAAGAATATTTAATAAAAAGTATTAATAATATTAAAAATTTAGAAATTACTTATAAACTTCAAAGTGCTAGTAATTCTTATTTACCATCAGTATTAATTAGTGAAATGAATTTAAATGAAGTAGATGGAGTAATAACTCATAAATATTCAAATAAGGCTAATAAAATAAAACTATGTTCTTTACTTGATAAATTTTATAAATATAATGAAGAAAGTGATGAACTTAAAACTTTATATAATTTATATAAAATTGATTATTTAACTTATAATAATAAATATAAGTTAGTTTCTTTTGATTTATTAAATAAATTACTTAAAGATAGTTTAAAACTTTCCTATTCAAGTATGGAAAATTATAATGAATGTGCATTTAGGTTTTATTTAGGTAATATTTTAAAACTAGATATTTATGATGATAACTTTTCTGCATTTTTAGGCTCAATTTTTCATTATGTTTTAGAACTTGGTTTAACAAAAGAAATTGATGTTCAAAATGTAGTAAATGAATATATTTCTCAAAGCAAAAAAGTGCTTTCAAACAAAGAATTATTTTATATAGAAAAAATGAAAGATGAAATGATTCTTACATTAGATACTATAAAAAAACAAATGGAATATAGCACGTTAAAGGATATTAAAACTGAAAATGAATTTGAAATAATTAAAAATGGCAAACTGAGTACTATATTTAAGGGCTTTATAGATAAAATAATTTATAAAGAAATAGAGGGTAAAGTATATACCGCAATAATAGATTATAAAACATATGATGTAGAATCAAAAATGGATTTAATTAATTATGGTCTTCATTTGCAACTTCCTATATATATGTATTTAATAAAAAATAATATACCAAACTCACAAATTATTGGATTTTATATCCAAAAAGTATTTTGCCAAGATAATAAATATAGTGAAGATAATAGCCTTGAAAAAAGAAAAATTGATAATTTAAAATTAAGTGGTTATTCAAATAGTGATGAAAACATTATAAAGTTACTTGATTATAATTTTAGAGATTCAAAAGTTATTAAAAGTTTGAAAGTAAAAAATGATGGAAATTTTTATAGCTATAGTAAAGTTTTATCAAATGAGCAAATGGATAAAATATATGACAAAGTTGATAAGCAAATTCAAAAGACTATTAGTAATATAGAAAATTGTAATTTTGATATTAACCCTAAAATATATAATGAAAAAAATATTTCCTGTACTTTTTGCAAATTTAAGGATATATGTTTTAAAACTCCAAAAGATGAAGTAATAATAGAGAAGGAGGATAATGATGGCTTGGACTAATGAACAATTACTTGCAATAAATTCCGAAGGTCAAAATATAATCGTTTCCGCGGGAGCTGGTTCAGGTAAAACTGCTGTATTAACGCAAAGAGTTATCACTAAATTAAAAAAAGGTGTTAATATTAATGAACTTCTTATTTTAACATTTACAAATGCTGCTGCAATGGAAATGAAAGATAGAATAAGAGTGGCAATTAATAATGATAAATCTTTAGAAAAACAACTTGATTTAATCGATGGAAGTTATATTACAACATTTGACTCTTTTGCTTATTCAATTGTAAAAAAATATCATTATTTACTTAACATATCAAATAATATAAGTATTTTAGATAAAACAATCTGTGATACAGTAAGAAAAAAATATCTTGATGAAATTTTCGAAGAAAAGTATGCAAAAAAAGATGAAACATTTTTAAAAATGATTAAAGATTTAACAATTAAAGATGATAGCTCTATAAAAAAAGAAATATTATCTTTAAATGAATTACTTGATAGATTAATTGATAAAGAAAATTATTTAGATAATTATATTAATAATTTCTATAATGAAAAAAATATTAACGACTTAGTTGATAGATTTTATGAACTTGTAAATAAAAAAATTAAGAAAATAAATGATTTGTTTGAAAATGTGGCATCTTTATGTGAAGAAAAATATTATGAAAAACTTAATTGTGCAATAAGACCACTTTTAAATGCAAAAACTTATGATGAGTATAAAGTTTATTCTAAAGTAAGTTTTCCTTCGTTACCTAAAAATAGTGATGATGAGTTAAAAGAAAATAAAGATATTTTAAAAAATGAACTTGATAGTTTGCATAGTTTATTTATTTACAAAGATGAAAATCATTTAAAAAATACCTTATATTTAACCAAAGATTATGCTATTTCAATTATTGACATAATAAAGTCAATTGATAAAAAGGTTTTAGAATATAAATATCAAATTGATGAATTTGAGTTTAATGATATAGCAAAAATGGCCATTAAAATAGTGTCTGATAATGAAGATGTTAGAAAGTACTTAGCAGAATATTTTAAAGAAATTATGGTTGATGAATACCAAGATACATCGGATATACAGGAAACATTAATTACAAAAATTAGTCATAATAATGTGTATATGGTTGGAGATATTAAACAATCAATTTATCGATTTAGAAATGCTAATCCATTTATCTTTAAAGATAAATATGCAAAATATTCAAATCATAATGGGGGAATGAAAATTGATTTACTTAAAAACTTTCGTTCAAGAAAATTAGTTATAGCAAATATAAATAAAATATTTAATTATCTAATGGATGAAAATATTGGTGGAGCAGATTACAAAGCCTCTCATCAAATGGTATTTGGAAATACTTTATATGAGGAAAATAAAGCAGAAAATGAAAATCTTGATGTATTAATGTATGAAAAAGAAGACAAAAAATATTCAGATACAGAATATGAAGCTTTTATAATTGCAAAAGACGTTAAAGAAAAAATTAAAAGTGGTTATAAAGTACTTGATAAAGAAACTAAAACTTTAAGATCTTGTAAATATAGTGATTTTTGTATTTTAATAGATAGAAAAAATGGTTTTGAAACTTATAAAAAAATATTCGAGTATTTAGAACTTCCTTTAGTAATTTATTATGATGAAAAAATTACTGCTGAGAAAGATATTTTAGTTATTAAAAATTTAATTGACTTAATAGTAAAGATTTATAAAAAAGAGTTTGATCAAAAATTTAAATATGATTTTTATTCTATATCACGTAGTTTTATCTATCAAATGAGTGATGAAGAGTATTTAAATTACTATGTAAATAATAATTATTTTGAAAGTGATTTATTTAAAAAATGCTTTAAAATAGCTCAAAAACTCGATAATTTAAGTAATAAAACTTTAATCGAGGAAATAGTTAATGAATTTGATTTTTATGAAAAAGGTATAACGGTTGGAAACATTGATAAACTAATACTTAGAATTGATTATTTAACTTCTTTAGCGGAAAATCTTTCAAGTATTGGCAAAAGTATTTTGGATTTTAATGAGTATCTAAATGATTTAGTAGTTTCTAATGTTGATATCACTTTATCATCTTTTGTTAATGTCTCAAATAGTGTAAGACTTATGAATATTCATAAATCTAAGGGCCTTGAGTTTGCTATTTGCTATTTTGCGGGATTTGATAAATCTTTTAATAAACAAGACGTAAATAAAATGTTTAATTTTGACTATAATTATGGATTAATTTTACCATTTTATGATGATGGAGTAGGAACTACAATTCTTAAAAGTTTATATAAAGATAATTATTTAATCGAAGACATATCAGAAAGAATAAGACTTTTTTATGTAGCACTTACTCGAGCAAAAGAAAAAATGATTATGGTTATTCCAAATAAAGAGGAAATTATAAATTCAAAGGAAGATTATTATTCATTTTTATCATTTATAAATTCAATTAAATTTGCTTTGAAAGATAATATTAAACATATTAAAAATGTGGACTTAACGAAAAATTATAATTTTACAAAAGAAAAAGATTTATTTAAAAATGATGTAAATAGTCATTTAGTAGTTACCGAGATTAACGTCAAAAATGACATAACAAAGCATAGTAATGTAAGTAAAAAAGTTATTAATCTTCTTACAAAAAATGAAGTTCTTACAATGGAGTATGGAACCAAAATACATGAAATATTTGAATATGAAAATTTTGATGAACCAAAAAATAAATATGTAAAAAATCTAGTTAATAAAATTAATCTTACAAATGCAAAAGTTTATAAAGAATATGAATTTACAGATATGATAGATAATGTTGAATATACAGGGATTATTGATTTAATGATTGAATATGAAGATAAAATATTAATTATCGATTATAAACTTTCAAATATTAACGATGTAAATTATGAAAAACAATTAAGTATTTATAAAAAATATATTGAAAATAAAACTAGTAAAAATGTTGAAACGTATTTATATTCGATTTTAACTGATGAATTAAAACGAATTGAAACTGCTTAAAATGCAGTTTTTTATTATTTGTAAAAATAAACATAATTATGTATAATATTATTATAGGTGATATTATGAAAATAATTGTAAGTGCAGGTGGAACAGGTGGTCACATATATCCACTTTTAGCATTAATAAATAAATTTAAAGAAAAAGAAAAAAACTTAGAAATTATTTATATTGGTACACATAATCGAATGGAAAAAGATTTAATACCTAGTTTAAACATTAAATATATTCCTATAGAAATTTATGGCTTTAGTAAAACTAATATTTTAAGGGATTTTAAAAATATTTTTCTTATAACTAGTGCTATAAATAAATGTACAAAAATAATGAAAGAATTTAAACCAGATGTTGTAATAGGAGCTGGCGGTTATGTAACTATGCCTGTTATATATGCTGCAAAAAAACTTAAAATTAAAACAGTTATATTAGAGCAAAATAGTGTCCCTGGTAAAACTAATAAAGCTTTATCTAAAAATTGTGATTTAGTATGTACTTCATATGAAAATAGCAATAAATATTTTATTAAAGCAAAAAAATGCTTATGTACAGGAAATCCTTCGGGAGAAAATGTTTTAAATAATAAAAAAATAACAAAAGAAAGTCTAGGACTTGATAAAAATAAAAAACTTGTTTTAGTAGTAGCGGGCTCTTTAGGAAGCAATACAATTAATGAAACATTTTCTTCATTTTTAAAAAATGTAAAAGAGCAAGATAATTTTGAGGTTTTATATATCACTGGTAAAAAATATTATGATGATTTTATAAAAAATAATAAATTTTCAAAAAATGTAAAAATTTTACCTTATCTTGATAACATGTCAGGTTTATTTAATAGTACTGATTTAATTATTTCAAGAGCTGGAGCATCAACATTATCTGAAATAATGGTTTCTCATTTACCTTCAATAATAATTCCATCTCCATATGTTGCAAATAATCATCAATATTATAATGCCTTAGATTTAAAAAATAGAGGTGTTTCGATAATGATTTTAGAAAAAGATTTAGATACACTAAAACTATATAATAAAGTAAAAGAACTTATGACTTTTAATGAAGAATATAAAAGTATGAAAGATAATTTGAAAAAAATTAACAGAGTAAGTAGTTCTCAAATTATTTATGATGAAATAAAGGAATTGTTAAAATGAATGAATATGGAACTATAAAAGAAAATGTTAGTTTAAAAGATTATACTACATTTAAAATTGGTGGAACTTGTAAGTACTTAATCGAAGTAAATAATAAAAACTCTTTGATAAAATTAATTGATTATTTAAAAAATAATAGTTTAAAATATTATATTTTAGGAAATGGTTCAAATGTTATACTTGATGATAATTATTTAGATGGTGTCATAATAAAATTAAATAAACTTAATAAAATATCTATAAATGATAATTTTGTAACGGCAGAGTGTGGAGTAAAACTAGGATTTTTAAATAATGTATGTCTCCAAAATGGACTTGTTTCTCTTTCTTTTGCATCACTTATACCTGGTGAAGTTGGTGCCTCTATAAAAGGCAATGCAGGATGCTATAATAAAGAACTTTTAAATTATGTTTATAGTGTTGAGGTGCTTGATAACAATGGAAATGTAAAAAATATATTAAAAAGTGACATAAAATATGGATATAGATTTACAGATATTGAAGGGTTAATTTTATCAGCAACTTTTATTTTAGAAAAAGGAGATCCAATTTTAACCTTAAAAGAAATGAAAGAAAATAATGATAAAAGATTAATATCTCAGCCACTTGATATGCCCTCTGTAGGAAGTATTTTTAAAAATCCAGAAAACATGAGTGCTGGAAAACTAATCGATGATTTAGGGCTCAAAGGTTATCATATAAATGATGCTTATGTAAGTGAAAAACACGCAAATTTTATTGTAAATAAAGGTAGTGCTTCATTTGATGATGTAATAAAGCTAATTGATTATATAATTTTTAAAGTAAAAGAAAAATATGGTGTAACTTTAGAAGTTGAGCCAAAAATAGTGTGGTGGAATAAATTATGAAAAAGCCAAAGAAAAAAGTAAGGATTACGGGAATTATCTTTTTACTTCTTTTTGTTTATTTATTAGTTACGCTTATTTATTATTTTATTAAATCACCAATTAAAAATATTAGTATTAAAGGAAATAATTTACTTACTGAAGAAGATGTAATAACTGATTCTAAAATATCTTATAATGATTCAATATTTAAAATAAGTACTTATAAAATAGAGAAAAATCTAGAGAAAAATCCATTAATTAAAAAGGCAAAAATAGAAAGAAGATTAAATGGTACAATTATTATTAATATCGAAGAAAATAAAATTTTGTTTTTAAATGCATTAACAAAAAAACTGGTTTTATCAGATGAAGAAGAAATTGACGTAAATGATAAATATATTGGTTATCCAGTACTTGTTAACTATGTCCCAAGTGAAATATACAAAGAATTAATAAAATCACTTTCAAAAGTAGATGATAGTAATTACAAAATGATAAGTGAAATTGAATACTCTGTAGATAAATATGAAAATACTGTAATTGATGATGAAAGATTTTTACTTAGAATGAAGGATGGAAATACAATATACGTTAATTTAATTAATATTGAAAAATTAAATAAATATCAGGAAATTTATTCAGCATTAACTGATAAAGGTACTTTATACTTGGATAGTTCCAGCAAAAATTATGTATTTAAAAAGTATTCTGAAGAAAAAACAGAGTAAAATTTTCTTTAAAAAAAGAAAAAATAATGATAATATATTTACCGAAAAAAGAGGCAAATGATGAAAATAAATTATAATAATGTTTTTAATGATATAGTAAAAAGTCTTGATGGTACGCCCACTGTACTTTTACATAGCTGCTGCGCACCATGTTCATCTTATGTATTATCTGTTTTAGCAGAAAATTTTAAAGTAACAGTGCTTTATTATAATCCAAATATAGAACCTAAAGAAGAATACGAAAAAAGAAAAGAAGAACAAAAAAAATTTATTAGTCAATTTAAAGGTAAAAATGAAATTAAGTTTTTAGATTGTGATTATGAAAATGAAAGTTTTAAAGAAATAGCAAAAGGTTATGAAAATGCACCTGAGGGTGGAGAAAGATGCCGTAGATGTTATAATTTAAGAATGGAGAAAACCTGCATTTTAGCAAAACAAATGGGATTTGATTATTTTTGTACAACACTTTCTGTAAGCCCATATAAAAATTCACAAGTTTTAAATCAAATTGGTCATGATTTAGAGAAAAAACATGATGTAAAATATCTTTACTCAGATTTTAAAAAAAATGATGGATATAAAAAATCTATTGAATATTCAAAAAAATATAATTTATATAGACAAAATTATTGCGGATGTAATTATTCTAAGCCTAAAGAATAATTACATTTTTTTTGATGAACTAATTACTTTTTTTTATATTTGTGATATTATCATTGTATGGTAAAAGATGTTATAGAAAAAGATATAAAAATGTATTCAGATATTAATGCTGAGGTATTAAGAAAAGCAAAAACTTACTCAGAATATGTTTATCTTATGACTAATTATTTATCTATGAAATATTCATTCAAAATAGAATTTAATGATAACTTGGAATATACTTTATTAAGAGAAAGTGAGTTATATTTGTCTTTGAAATGTTCAATTAGATATGGAAAAGATAGTTTTAAGGTATATCCTTATGAAGCCACAATAAAACAAAGATCAGATTACTATCATAATATTTTAAAGGAAATAGTTTCATACCATTATGAAACTGGGATAAGTTTTGAAGATGCAATTAGAGAATATGCTGCCTTATATAAAGAAGAAAATAAAAAAATTAAAGAAGATTTAAAAAAAAGAAAAATGCTTCCTTATTACGGAAATGCCCAATTTATGATTCAAAAAGCTGGATATACTTTAAGTTGTGCTAAAGATTTAGTTGGTGAAAATGTTCCAATGGAGGCTCTTTATCAAATGAAAGCTTTTCTAGCAAAATATCCAGAAATTCCTGAACACTATCGAAATGTGTATCCATATTATAGTGATGAATTTAAAGATGATTATGATGAATTTGAAAGAAATTATCTTACTATTTTAGAATTAGAAAAAATTTTGGAACCACTTGCAAAAAAACGCTGGAAGGAATTTTTAACAGATCCAAATAATTATGATCCAGAACATTATGCATTTCTTGCTCATACTTTTACTGCTGGTAGTGTAAGCCCAGAAGAAATGCATAAAGCATGCGTATCACTTTTAACTAATAAGGTTCAAACATCTGGTGAGTTTGGTTTGTTATTTGGTGCGGATAATAATTTTGATGAATGTTGTTCTTGTGATGCTGGAAGCTGGGAAGTTACAAAAGAAGAATTTATAGATAGAGATTTACTTAAAAATTGGCAGTATCCTTCGACTGGAGATTATGCAATTTTTTATGAAGAACCAGAGGTATCAAAACTTCTTACTCCAGAGCGTATTGAGCAAGAAGTATTAAATAATAATATGGCATGCTATTCAGAAATTGTTCTTTTAGGATCTCTTAAACCAGTAGGAGTATTTTATACTGATTGTTGTGAAAATGTTGAAATGGTAAAGATGTATGCAGAAAAGTGTGGACTTCCTTTAGTACATATTACAAAACAAACTGAAAGATCATGGTGGAAAAACTGTTAGAAATAAATCGGCTTATAACCGATTTTTCTTTTTAAATGCTTGTAATTAATGAAAAAATTTGATAATATAGTCTTGGCTTTAAAAGCAAATAAACATTAATGTGGACTAAGATTTCGAGTGCTCGAAGAGGGTGAAATTTTAGGATGAAGCATTAAGGTGTAATAACGAAGGAGGGATATTTTATGGCCGTTGTTTCTATGAGTTATTTATTAGAAGCAGGAGTTCATTTTGGACATCAAACTAAAAGATGGAATCCTAAAATGAAAGAGTACATTTTTAATTCAAGAGATGATATTTATATTATTGATCTTGAAAAAACACAAAAATTACTAGAAGAAGCTTATAGTGAAATTAAGACTATTGCTAGTAATGGTGGAAAGTTCTTATTTGTAGGAACTAAAAAACAATCAGGAGAAGTTGCTGTAGAAGAAGCACTTAGAAGTAATTCTTACTATGTAACTGAAAGATGGCTTGGAGGAACTTTAACTAACTTCAGAACTATTAGAAGAAGAGTTAAAAGACTTGAAGACATTGAAAAAATGGAAAGTGATGGAACATTTGAAGCACTACCTAAAAAAGAAGTTATTAAGATTAAGAAAGAATATGACAAATTAAATACACTTTTATGTGGTATTAGAGAAATGACTAAACTTCCACAAGCACTTATTATTGTAGATCCTAGAAAAGAGTACAATGCAATTAAGGAAGCAAGAAAACTTCATATTCCAGTATTTGGTGTTGTTGATACTAATGGAGATCCTGATTTAGTTGATTATGTAATTCCAGGAAATGATGATGCTGTAAGAAGTATTAAAGTTCTTTTAGGTGTACTTACTAATGCTATTTGTGAAGCAAATAACTTAGAAGTAGTTGATTATGTTACTGAAGAAGACAAAAATAAGAAAAATGCTTCAATGGAAGAATTAATTGCTGATGAAGTAATTGATGAAAAAGTTAAAGAAGGTAAAGAAAGTGATGTTTATCTAATTAACGATATTGTTGAAGATGAAGAAGAAAAAAATGATGATTTAAGTTCTAAAACACTTGCTGAACTTAAAACTATAGCTAAAGAAAAAGGTGTTAAAGGATATTCTTCAATGAAAAAAGAAGAATTAATAAATGCTTTAAACTAAGGAGGATATAATGGAAATTACTGCTAGTTTAGTAAAAGAATTAAGAGAAATTACTGGTGCAGGAATGATGGATTGCAAAAAAGCTCTATCTGAATGTGATGGTGATAAAGATAAAGCAATTAATTATTTAAGAGAGAAAGGCATTGCAAAATCTGCTAAAAAAGAAGGTAGAATTGCTGCTGAAGGTTTATCAAATATTTACGTTGATGGTAATAATGCTGTTATTATTGAAGTAAATAGTGAGACTGACTTTGTAAGCAATAATACTGAATTTAAAGAATTTGTTGATGCTTTAGGAAAAACAATTCTTGAAGGTAATGCATCTACTTTAGAGGAAGCAAAAAATTTACCTTATGCTGGAGAAACATTAAATGATTTAATTGTTGCTAAAACAGCTAAAATTGGTGAAAAATTATCATTAAGAAGATTTGAAAAAATTACTAAAACTGATGATGAACATTTTGGTGCATATATTCACATGGGTGGTAGAATATCAGTTCTTACTGTAGTAAAAGGTGCAAGTGAAGAAGTTGCTAAAGAAGTTGCAATGCAAGCTGCTGCAATGAAACCTTTATATTTATTTCCAAATGAAGTACCTGCAGATGTTCTTGATGCTGAAAAAGAAGTTCAAAGAAACATTGCTATTAATGAAGGTAAACCTGCAGATATAGCTGAAAAAATGGTTGAAGGAAGAATTAAAAAATATTACAAAGAAATTTGCTTATCTGAACAACCATTTATTAAAAATGGGGATATTTCAGTAAAAGATTATGTAACTAACAATGGTGGAGAGCTTGTTTCTATGGTTCGTTATGAAGTTGGTGAAGGCTTAGAAAAAAGAAATGATAACTTTGCTGAAGAAGTAATGAATCAAATTAAATAATAAAGATTTACTCGGTTATAAAAACCGAGTTTTTTTTTATAAATTATGATATAATTTTTTATAGTAGGTAGGTTGTAGTATGAAAAAATTTATAAATTTTATTATGTTTTTGTCACTTTTTATTATTCCAAAAGTTAACGCAACGGATTATATTTTAAATGCTTATGATATTAACATTGTTGTAAATGAAAATAATACATTTAATATAACAGAAAAAATTGGTGCATATTTTTTTACTCCTAAACATGGAATATATCGAAAAATACCTATAAAAAATGAGGTAACTAGGTTAGATGGTACAAAATCAAGAAATATAGCTAAAATTAGTAATATATATGTTAGTGATAAATCAAGTTTATCTACAGAAAATGGCTATAAAGTAATCAAAATTGGTGATGAAAATAGTACATTAACTGGTCAAAAAATATATGAAATTAGCTATTTATATAATTTGGGTAAAGACAAATCGAAAAAATATGATGAATTATATTTTAATTTAATAGGCGCTGAATGGGATACTACGATAAATGGCATTACTTTTACTATTACAATGCCAAAAGAATTTGATAAATCTAAAATTGGCTTTTCTAGTGGAGCAATTGGTTCTACCGATTCATCTAGCATTGAATATAATGTTGACGGAAATGTTATTAGAGGGGAATATATAGGTACTCTTCATGAAAATGAAGCATTAACTATAAGACTTGAATTACCCGAGGGTTATTTTACAAATACTGAAAATATTACTTCAAAGTGGTTTATACTTATGTTTGCTATTCCCATTATAGGAGCAATGATAGCATTTGCTTTGTGGTATAAATATGGCAAAGATGATAAAGTGATAGAAACAGTTGAATTTTATCCACCTGAAAAATATAATAGTTTAGAGGTTGGATTTCTTTATAAAGGTCGAGCAGACAATATAGATGCTATTTCTTTATTAATATATTTGGCAAATAAAGGATATATTAAGATATCTGAAGTTGAAGATAAATCATTTTTTTCTAAAGACGATAATTTTGTAATAACAAAATTAAAAGATTATGATGGTAGTAATAAAAATGAAAAACTTTTCTTAAAAGGACTTTTTAAAAAAGGTAAAAATGTTGATTACGCAGAAGTAAAACGAATTATGGATAATTCTAAAAATGAAGGCAAAAAAATAAACTATTTTGAAGCGCTAAAGTTAGCTGGTGATAAAGAAGCAATGTCTGTAACAAAAAAGGAATTATACAATAATTTTTATGTTACATTAAATGAAATTTTAACTAATATGAATAGTAAAGAAAATAAAAAGCTTATTTTTAGACAAAACTCATGGACTCGGTATGCAATTATAATTTTATTTATTTTTATTTCTTTTATAACTTTATTTGCAGTTCCAACATTAAGCTATGGTGATATAAGTGATTTTTGGACTATATTTGGAATATTTTTATTATATTTACCATTTTATACAGTGGGAATATTTGTTCCAATGAAACTTTTTGTAAAATTTTTAATGTTGGGTTTTGTTTTTATTCATTCATTTGCCTTTACATATCAAACGACTTTTTTTATAGTAATAATGAATGATTTTTTACTTATGGTAGGTGCTTTATGTAGCATTTTATCAATTGTATTGATGATAATTTTTCTTAAAATTTTACCGAAAAGAAATGAATATGGAAATGAAATGTTAGGAAAAATACGAGGATTAAAAAATTTCTTAAATGTCTCTGAAAAAGGAGAACTTGAATCATTAGTAATGAAAGATCCAGAGTATTTTTATGAAATCTTACCTTTTACTTATGTTTTGGGAGTTTCAGATAAGTGGATTAAAAAGTTTGAATCTATATCAATGAAAGCACCAAATTGGTATGATGGGTATTCCTCATTCGATATGCATTCTTTTGGAAGTTTTATTTCTTCGACAATGACTTCAGCTTCAAGTGCAATGTCTTCTGGTTCAAGTGGCTCATCTGGTGGTGGTTCTTCTGGCGGAGGCTCTGGTGGCGGAGGTGGAGGTTCTTGGTAAAAATTTGATGATTTTATATCATCATTTTTTTGTTTAATTTTGAATATATAGATTTTTTTATCAAAATTTGATATTATATGTATAGTGATAATTATGAATAAGAAGAAAAAATTTTTTAAAAGTAAAACTCAAATGATTATATATATAATAATATTCTGTATTTTTATAGCATTATTTATATATTTTGGCTCATTTGAAAAATCTGCAAATAATGTTAGTGACAGTGATAAATTTATAAATGAATATAAAGAAATTACAACTGATAATGTATTTCTTTATTTAAATGCTCAAGATACTTTAAATTATATAAAAAATGATAATGTACTTATTTTATTTGGCTATAAAAATAATTCTTATGTTGGATATTATGCAAATATTTTAAATGAAGTAGCAAAAGAACTTGGCATAAAAAAGATATATTATTATGATATGACTGAAGATCGTAAATATAAAAATGGTAGTTATGAAAGCATTGTAAATTACTTAAAAGATTATGTTATATCTTTAGACGATGGTAGTCAAAATATTTATGCTCCAACATTTTTAATTAAAAGAGCGGGTGTTATTAGACTTTTTGATGATGAAGATGCTTTTGTTCATGGTTATAACAGTGCAGAAGAATACTTTGATAACTATCGTACAAATTTAAAGAAAATTACTTTAAAAAAAGCATTGGAGGATTTTATAAATTATGAAAAGTAATCAAATTAAAGTATATATTTTTATAATAATTATTTTCATTTTTATCTTTGGTGGGTTCTATTTAATGAAACAAAGTGAACATTTAAAAAATGAGGTTAATCAAACTGTTACGGAAGTTAAATCTACGGATATAAGAACAGATCCTACAAAAGAATATATTTATTATACAAATGTTAATGTTGTTGAGGGTGAGCTTGATATTGAATATAAAGATATTAATATAAATTTCGAAGATAAAGAGGGCATTCAAAATATCTTAAATAAAGAAAATGAAGAAATGAGTAAAACACTTGTTTATGATGAAACAAATGAAAAAGCTAATTATAATCATTTAATAAGTGCAAAATTTGCAAAATATGATATTATTTATTACTCAGATTACATTTCAATAATTGAAAATAAATTTAGTTTTAATTACGAAACAATTATTTCCTATTTAGGAAGTAGTACTTATGTATTTGATAAAAAAACAGGTAAGCTTTATAATAATGATGAACTTTTAAGTAAATTTAATGTAAGCAAAGACGATATTAAAACAAAATTAACAACATACTTAAATGATCAAAATTTAATAAATAAAGAAAATCCTATTAAGGTTGAAGAAACTATAAATAATATTTCAAATTATGAACTTTATGTTGATAAACTTGGAAGACTAGTTATAACAATACTTGTAAAAGCAGAACAAAATGATTATAATGATGTTATAGTTCTTAGTTAGAAAGGAAAATATATGGACACAGAAAATAAAATGAAAAATGCTTTAGAAAATGTTAAAAATAGACTTTTAAACATTAGAGCAGGAAGAGCAAACCCAGCACTTTTAAATGGTATAATGGTTTCTTATTATGGAAGTATGACTCCAATACAAAGTATAGCTAATATAATGGCTCCTGAAGCAAGACAGCTATTAATTAAGCCATTTGATAGAAATGCTATAAAAGATATTGAAAAAGCAATTAACGAAGCAAATATAGGAATTAATCCTACAAACAATGGAGAAATGGTTATTTTAACTATTCCTGAACTTACTCAAGATAGAAGAAAAGAGTATGTTAAAATGGCTAAAAATATTGGCGAAGAAGGAAAAGTTGCTTTAAGAAATATAAGACAAGATGCTAAAGATGAAATAACAAAGACAAAATATCCCGAAGATGAAGAAAAACTTTATTTAGAAGATCTTCAAGAACTTGTAGAAAAATATAATAAATTAATTGATGAGGAAATTAAGAATAAAGAAAGTGAGTTAATGCAAATTTAATGAATAGGCTTTCTAAAATACTTTTGTTTATTGTTGTAATTCTTGTCACTATTATATTTATTTTATCATTTATTATGATTAAAAAGGGTAATGATAAGTATGATACTTCATTTATGAATGAAATAACTATAAAGGAAGCTTTAGAAATATTCAAAAGTGATAATTATCATGTAATATATGTAGGCAGAAGTTCTTGTACTGTTTGTGAAAAAATGTTACCATATTTTAAAAATGCTAGTCAAAAACTCAATTATGTAACTCAATATATTGATATTACTAAAGTTGATCGTTCTTCCTCTGAATGGAAGGAATTTATAAGTCTTCTTACAATGAAGTCAACACAAACATTAAATGAAACCGATGATGGTGGCACGCTTACAGAAACTTATGGCTATTTCTTAGATAATTATGGTTTTACACCAACAATTATTGTTTCTAAATCAAATAAACAAGAAGCAGGATTTATTGGATATAAAGATGAAGAAGAACTAATTAAATTCTTAAAATCAAAAGGTATAGATTAATCTATATCTTTTTTTAATTAAAAAAAGGACTTATTAGTCCTCGGATTCTTCGATAAAATTTTTACTTTTATGTGGTTCATCACTTAGTAAGTTTGGATATCCTTGTTGCCTTAATGCTTCATAGGTCATAATTGCTACAGTATTAGATAGGTTTAAAGCTCGTACATTGTCAGTCATTGGTATTCTTATGCAATTTTCAATATGTGGTTTTAAGTATTTAGGAGGAATACCTGTTGATTCTTTACCAAATACAAAATATATATTTTCTGATGGGTCAGAATAATCAAATTTATCTTGTGATTTATGACCATATCTAGTTAGGTAATAAAATGTACCTTTATTTTTTTCATAAAATTCTTCAATATTTTCATAAATATAATATTTACATTTATCTATATAATTAACGCCAGATCTTTTTATATGAACATCATCTAAGATGAAACCAAAAGGTTTAATTAAATGTAAAGTGGAGTTTGTAGCAACACAGGTACGCATAATATTACCTGTATTTTGAGGTATTTCTGGCTCAAATAATACAATATTTATCATTTTTTATTTACTTACCTCAAACCCATTAGTTCTTAATACTTTTTCAAATTCATTAATCATTTTAGCATTACCATTACTTGGTATAACTTTTTCAAGTTCATTATTTTTAAAATATAATATAGTAGGTACAGAACTAATTAACTTAGTATTAAACGCTTCATTTATTTCTTCATAAAAATTATCATCATCTTTAATACTCGTTATATTTACATAGTATATTTCATCTTTTAAGTTATAATTATCAATTATGGTTTTTAATTTTTTTTCTAAATTAAATACTTTTTCATCACCAGTGTAACTTACTAAAACAAAATACTCACTTGGTGATTCTCTTAAAACTTGAACTATTTCAGAAATATCATTTATTTCAAGATTAATAGTATTTGATGATATTAAATAACTATTAATATATTTTTCTTGATTTTTTACAACATGCCAAGAATATGCATACCATATAAGAAGTATAATAATTATTCCAATTAGTATAGAGTAAACAATATTTTTCCAAGAACGAATGTCTTTTTTACTTTTCTTCTTTGCCATAAAATCACCATCCTTATTTTAACAAATATTTATTTTAAAGTAAACTTAGTCAGTATTATCTTTCTCTAGTTTTACTAAAACTTCACGTGGTTTAGAACCATTTTGAGAACCTACGATACCTCTTGCTTCAAGAAGGTCAATCATTCTTGCAGCACGATTATAACCAAATCTAAATCTTCTTTGAATTAGTGAAGCACTTATTTTACCTGTCTCAATTGCAAATTCAACAACTTCATTATACATAGGATCGTCACCATCAGCATCTGAATTTGAACTTCCAGATGAAGAAGAGTGGGCTATCTCGGTATTTGTAAATGTTTCATCATATTTTACATTGCTTTGAGTTTTACAATATTCAATTAATTTACTAATTTCATTATCTGATATAAAGCATCCTTGGATACGTGTTGTATGACTTTCTCCCATTGGAAGATAAAGCATGTCACCTTTACCAAGAAGACTTTCTGCTCCTGAAGAATCAAGTATCGTTCTAGAATCGATTGCAGATGATACAGAGAAAGCAATTCTTGATGGAATATTATTTTTAATAACACCAGTAATAATATCAGTTGAAGGTCTTTGAGTTGCTACGATTAAATGAATACCTGCGGCTCTTGCCATTTGAGTTATTCTCATAATAGAGTCTTGAACTTCTTTTGATGCTACAAGCATAAGGTCAGCAAGTTCATCTATTATTACTACAATATATGGCATTTTTGTAATTTTATTATCAGGATTTTTCTTATTTTCTTTATCAACCCATTCATTGTAACCAGCAATATTTTTAAATTCTTTTTCTGCAAATAAGTCATAACGTTTTTCCATTTCAGCAACAACTCTTTGAAGCACTACAGAGGCTTTTTTAGGATCTGATACAACCGGACACAATAAATGAGGTATACCATTATAATTTGTAAGTTCAACTTTTTTAGGATCTACTAAAACAAGTTTTACTTCATTTGGTTTATAGCGCATTAAAATTGAACAAATAATAGTGTTGATGCATACTGATTTACCAGAGCCAGTAGAACCAGCAACTAAAAGGTGTGGCATCTTTGATAAATCTGCAAGAATAGATTTACCCATAATATCTTTACCTAAGGCAACTAATATTTTATTTGCACCATTAGTTTGCCATGTTGCTTCAAGAACTTCTCTGAATCCAACAGAAGATATTTCTTTATTTGGAATTTCAATACCAATAGTATTTTTGCCAGGAATAGGGGCTTGTATACGAACTTCTTTAGCAGCCATAGCAAGAGCAATTTCTTTATTTATACCAACTATACGACTAACTTTAGTTCCACTTGGAACAGTTATTTCATATTCTGTTACAGCAGGTCCAATATGAATTTCAACAACTTTTCCTTTTATTTCAAAGTCATTTAATACACGTTCAAGTTTTTCTTGATTTGACTTAATGAATGCTTCTTCACCATTTTTCTTGTTTTTAGGGGTAGGTGTAAGTAAATCAAATTTTGGAAGTCTATAAATATCTGGATTACTTGCACTTTCATCATTTTCTATAGTTGTAGGTTCAAAACTTTCTTTAACTTCAGGCACATTAATACTTTTTAAATCATCAATACTTGTAATAACAATTTTCTCTTTAGGTTTTTCTTTTTCCTCAACTTTAGTGGTATCTTTGATTCCTACGAGTTCATCACCCTCAACAACGTATTCTTTTTTATCTTTAACATTTTCTTCGTCATTAGATTTATTTGATTTAAATATACTTTTAATTTTTTCTATTATGTCCGACATTGTTATATTAAATATTAAAATAAACGAAAAGATTCCTAATACCACTAAAACAATTTTAGTTCCATTTAAGCTAAATGCTGCATTAAGTCCACCTGAGCATATTGCTCCGATAAAACCACCACCAATAACAATTGAACTAGAACCACTTGATAAAAGAGAATCAGTTTTACTTATCGAAGAAATTCTATTCATATAATTATTATAAGTAACGTTTAATAAGTCAGAAAATCCTGCGGTCTTTTTTAATAATTCAAAATGTCCCAAAACTAAGATTATTAAAAATAATATATATAGTCCAATAAGTCTTGTGGAAAAGAAATTTGGAAGTTTTCTTTTAAATAACATAGATACGCCTAAAAATAAAATTGCAAACAAAATTACAAACCAAAATTCTCCAGCTAAAAACATCATAAATTCTTTTATGAATGCACCTATATATCCAAAACCCATACCTATAATACCAATTAATATTAAAATTAAGCCAGTAAGCTCGACACTATATTTTGGACTTGATTCTTTTTCTTTACTTTTTTTCCTTTTTGCCATCTTTATTCACCATATTAATTATATCTAATTTATCATTTTTTTACAATAAATATGAAAAAAGATAACTAATTTTTAGTTACCTTATAAGTATATCCTTTTGTATCAACACTAGCACTTTCTATAATTATTAAATTTTTTAAAATGCCGTAATCTTCATTTGTAATTTCATGATCATCATTTGCAATTTTATCAATAATATCCATTCCTTCGATAACTTTACCAAATGCAGCATACATTCCATCTAATGATGAGCTTGCACTATCACTTAAAACTATAAAAAATTGACTACCTGCAGAGTTTTTATCAGAGCTTCTTGCCATTGAAATAACTCCTTTTGTATGTGATAAATTATTTCTATAACCATTTTGACTAAATTCACCTTTAATAGAGTAACCAGGTCCTCCAGTTCCAGTTCCTGTAGGATCTCCACCTTGAATTACAAAACCCTTTTGTACTCTATGAATTGTATTGTTATTATAAAAGCCAGATTCTACAAGATTAACAAAATTAGCAACTGTATTATAAGCTTCATTAGGATAAAGTTCAATTTTTATTTGTCCATAATTTTTAATATTCATAGTTACTATAGGATTTTCTTTAGGCATTTTTTTACCACACCCACATAATGATAAACAAATTAGTATCATTACAATAAATATACTTTTCTTTTTCATAACATCACCAAACTAATTATACAAAATACTTTTTTTACTGTCTAGTTTAAGTATAGTTACTTTTTTAAATAACTTTATTTTGTTATAATGAAAATTGTAAGGAGAATAAAGTAAATATGGATTACTTAAATGGATTAAACGAAAAACAGAAGGAAGCTGCATCTTTTAAAGATGGTGCATGCCTAGTAATTGCAGGTGCAGGTTCGGGTAAAACAAAAGTGCTTACTACAAGAATTGCTAGTTTAATTGAAAGTGGTGTTTCATCAAATAATATATTAGCAATAACGTTTACAAATAAAGCCGCAAATGAAATGCGTACAAGGGTAGAAAATTTAATTGGTAAAGTATATGCCTTTATAGGCACGTTCCATTCTTTTGGATTAAGAGTTATTAGAGAAAATTATGAACTTTTGGGATTAACTAATACATTTACAATTATAGATACTGAAGATCAAAATAGTATTATTAAAAAAATTATGAAAGATCAAAATATTTTAGATAAAATGGTTACACCATCTTTTATAAGAAGTAAAATATCTTTTATAAAAAATAATTTATTAAATGATAGTGAAATAACAAACTTTTTAATTGCCGAAAACGAAAAAATTGCAGTTAAAGTTTATTATGAATATGAAAAAATATTATCACGAAATAATACACTTGATTTTGATGATCTTTTAAAAAAACCAGTAGAACTTTTTATTCATAATCAAGATATTTTAGAAAAGTATCAAGATAGATTTAAATATATTTTAATTGATGAATACCAAGATACAAATGAAGTTCAATACAAAATGGTTAAGTTATTATCTAAAAAATATCAAAATATATTTGTTGTTGGAGACCCATCTCAATCAATTTATGCTTTTAGAGGAGCAAATTATCAAAATATACTAAATTTTGAAAAAGACTTTAATAATTGCAAAGTAATTAAACTTCCTCAAAATTATCGAAGTACACAAACTATTTTGGATGCCGCAAATGATGTAATAAAACATAATAGGCAAAGAAAAGATATTGATTTGTTTTCTGATTTGGGAGAAGGACTTAAAATTAAATATATTCGTTCTTATAATGATGAAGCCGAAGTTTTAAGAGTTATTGATGAAATAAAAAATTTACTTAATAATGGTTATCAAAGAAAAGATATAGCAATTTTTTATCGTACTAATGCTCAATCACGTGCAGTCGAAGATAAAATGGTAAAAGAAAATATTCCATATAAAGTCTTTGGAAGTTATTACTTTTATAAAAGAAAGGAAATTAAAGATTTACTTGCTTATTTAAAACTTATAGCAAATTATAAAGATGATATATCATTAAAAAGAGTTATTAATGAACCAAAAAGAAAAATTGGTGATAAGACTATAGAAAATTTAGAAAGAAAAGCCAATATTGAAAATATTTCTATGTTTGAAGCAATTGAAAGTGGAAAAGAGTTAGAATTTAAAGAACTTATTTTGAAGTTAATTGAATTTAGTAAAAATTCTTCGATAACTGAGTTAATTGATAAAACTTTAGAACTTTCTAAAATGAAAGAGACTTACGAAAAAGATAAATCTTTGGAAAGTGATATAAGAATAGAAAACTTAATGGAATTTCGAAGTGTAAGTGAAAACTACGAAAAAGTTACAGGTAATGTAAATTTGAGTGATTTCTTAGCAGAGGTAAGCCTAGTTGCTGATGCTACTGAATATAGTGAGGATTCTGATGCAGTTACTTTAATGACTATTCATAGTGCTAAAGGTCTTGAGTTTAAGGTTGTATTTATTGTAGGGCTTGAAGAAAATATCATGCCAATAAGTAAAGCATTATACGATGAAGAGGAACTTGAGGAAGAACGCAGACTTATGTATGTTGCTATAACAAGAGCTAAAGAAAGATTATATTTATTAAATGCTGGTAAAAGAATGCTTTATGGAAATATTCAAATGAATCCTCCGAGTAGGTTTATAAGTGAAATAAGAGAAAACTTACTTGAAAAAGAGGAAAGAAAACAAGATGTAATTAACTCTGTAAAATCTAAATTATTATATGGTGATGATGATAGCACAAATAATGAACTTAAAAAAGGTGATATAATTATGCATATAACATATGGAAAAGGTGTTATAATAGATATAGATGAAAAATTTATAACTATAGCATTTAATCATAAAGTTGGAACAAGAAAGTTTTTGAAAAATTATAAAGGTATAAGGAAGGTGAATTAAATGAAAGAAAAAACTTTAGTAATTTTAGCCGCAGGAATGGGGTCAAGATTTGGAGGACTTAAACAAATTGAGCCAGTTGGACCATCTGGAGAATTTTTAATAGATTATTCTATCTATGATGCAATGAAGGCTGGATTTAACAAAATTGTATTTGTTATAAAAAGGGAAAATCAAAGTTTATTTGAGGAAACTGTATCAAAAAGGATTAAAGGCATAAAAATTGAGTATGCTTATCAAGAAATGGAAAATTTACCAATTGATATAAAGATTGATAGAGTAAAACCATTAGGAACTGCTCATGCTCTTTATTGTGCAAAAGGCGCTATAAATGGACCATTTGGTCTTATATCTGCAGATGACTTTTATGGTAAAGAAAGTTTTGAAATCTTAAGTAAATATTTAGATAAAGAAGATGGAATTTGCGTTGTAGGATACGAGGTAGGCTCTACTTTATCTGATGAGGGAGAGGTAAAAAGAGGTATTGTTTTATCAAATAATGGAGTTATTAATGCCATAACTGAATGTAAAGTAAAAAAATCTGGTGATAAAGCAATATGCACACCACTAACTAGTGATGAGTCATTTACTTGTCCACTTACTAATCCGTGCTCTATGCTTATGTATGGATTTAATACAAATATTTTTGATAGAATTACCTCAATGCTTGAAAATTTTTTAAATACTGCAGATTTAACAAAAGGAGAATTTTTACTTCCAGATGTTGTAGATGTTTATGTAAAAGAGGGAAAAGTTGACGTTATAAATACTCCTGCTAAATGGATTGGCATGACTTATAAAGAAGACTTAGATAACGTAAAAAAAGAAATTTTAGATTACATAGAAAAAGGAATTTATCCAAGTAATTTATGGAATTAATTTATGAAAGAAAGAATTGAATATTTAGTTAAACTTTTAAATAAAGCAGGTTATGAATATTACACACTTGATAATCCAAGTATAACAGACCAAGAGTATGACAAATATTTAAGAGAACTTGAACTTCTTGAAGAAAAATATCCAGAATATAAAATGGCTGATTCACCGACGCAAAGAGTTGGTGGAAAAGTAATTTCTAAATTTGAAAAAGTTGTTCATGAAAAGCCGATGCTTTCACTTCCAGATGTTTTTAATATCGAGGAAATTGAAAATTTCTATAATAAAATTAAAAATGCTGGTATATCTCCACACTTTGTTTGTGAACAAAAAATAGATGGTTTATCTGTTTCTTTAGTTTATAAAAATGGAGTTTTAGTATCTGCTGCCACAAGAGGTGATGGAACAGTTGGAGAAAATATAACTCATAATGTTAAAACCATTAGAAATGTGCCACTTTCATTACCAGAAAAAATTGATATTGAAGTGCGTGGGGAAATATTTATGCATAAAGATACTTTAAAATCATTAAATGAAGAAAGAAAGAAAGAAGGTCTTCCTTTGCTTCAAAATTGTCGAAATGCTGCTGCGGGATCTATTAGACAACTCGATTCCTCAGTTGCGGCAAAAAGAAATCTTGATGTATTTATATACCATTTACCTAATCCCGAAGATTATAATTTAAAAACTCATCATGAAGCTTTAGAATTTATGAAAAAATTAGGATTTAAAGTTAATACTGAGTGGAATAAACTTGTAAGTTCTCTTACAGAAATCGAAGATTATATAAATAATTTAGGTAGTAAAAGAGAAAGTCTTTCATACGATATAGATGGTGTAGTAATAAAAGTTGATGAATTAACAGCCCAAAAAAATTTAGGATATACCGCAAAATATCCAAGATGGGCTATTGCATATAAATTTCCTAACGACGAAGTTTATACCAAACTTAATGATATTATTTTTACCGTTGGTAGAACTGGCCAAATAACCCCGAATGCAGTTCTTGATCCAGTTATTATTATGGGGTCAACTATTTCAAGAGCAACACTTCACAATGAAGATAATGTTATTTCTTTAGGTCTTAAGATTGGTGATATTGTAGCAGTTCATAAAGCCGGTGATGTTATTCCGGAAGTTATTCGTGCTCTTCCCGAAAGAAGAACTGGCAAGGAAAAAAATTTTGAAATGATAAAAAATTGTCCTATTTGTGGAAGTAAGTTAGTAAAAAAAGGTGAAAATATAGATTATTTTTGTGTAAATAATGATTGCCCTAAAAGAAACATTGAACTACTTATTCATTTTGCTTCCAAAAATGCAATGAATATAGATGGCTTTGGTGATAGAGTTGTTGAAGATTTATATAATATGAAATATGTACTTAATATTGATGACTTTTATCATTTAGAAAAGTATAAAGAAGACTTAAAACTTCTTGAGGGTTATGGAGAAAAAAGTGTAGAAAAACTGCTTTTATCAATTGAAAACTCTAAAGATAATAGTTTAGAAAGACTTCTTTTTGGTTTAGGAATTTCAAATGTTGGTAGTAAAACTGCTAAGATACTTGCTAAAAAGTTTCAAACAATGGATGCATTAATTGCTGCAGATGAAGAAGTTTTAACGAATATAAAAGACATAGGCAGTATTATAGCAAAATCGATTGTAGATTATTTTAGCAAAAATATGGACCTTATTAATAGATTAAAAAAACTTAATATTAATATGAACTATTTGGGAGAAAAAGAAGTATATAATGAAGATATTACAGATAAAAAATTTGTTATAACTGGTACAATTGAAAATATTCCAAGAGATGAAATAAAATTATTTATTGAAAATAACGGAGGCACAGTTACTGGCTCTGTTTCTAAAAATACTGATGCAGTAATCGTGGGAACTGACCCGGGAAGTAAGTATGATAAAGCATTAAAACTTAATATAAAAATAATTAATGAAGAAGAGATTAAAAGAATAATGGGAAAATAACCCATTATTTTTTGTAATTTGATTTGTTGCATATAATGTAGTATAATTAATTTACATTTGAGGTGGAAAATGAAAAAATTATGGAAGAATAATAGGGTGGTTTTTGTTCTTGTGATTATTTTAATCATATGTTTTATTGCAATTGTTTCCGTTGCCCTAACATTCTTTTATTCAAAAGATACATCAACTTATGGAAATAGGCTTGTGGACATTGATAAACATCCAATTTCTAATGAAATTAAATCAAGTTATAAAGATGGCTTATTAGAAAATGAAAGTGTTAAAACTGTAAATATCGATATAAAAGGAAGAATTATTTATATAACTGCTACATTTGATGAAAAAATTGACCTTGAAAAAGCAAAAAAATTAGTTACTAGTTCTTTGGATGTGTTTGATGAAA
Organism: uncultured Bacilli bacterium; assembly: GCA_934096985.1. Taxonomy (GTDB): domain Bacteria; phylum Bacillota_I; class Bacilli_A; order RF39; family UBA660; genus UBA6448. Next base: position 226,976 of record CAKONC010000001.1, read on the forward strand.
ATATAACTAGTTATTATGATATACAGTTTATTTTAAAAAGTGATAATTTTACTATGATGGGCTCAAAAAATGCTGCTTCTGAAGTAGTATCTTGGAATAATAATACTCCAATAAAAGAGAAGGAAAATACTGATGAAAAAGAAAAGTAAGCTCTTTATTTATATCGTTATATGTATTGCAGTAGTATGTGCTACATTTTTAGGATTATATTTTTACTTAACTTCAAATAAATTAACTGTATCTGAAAAAAGATGGATTGATGAAAATAGTTCAAAATCTACATTAATAAGTATTAATGTACTAAATAATGCGTCAGTTTTTGGTAGTAATGGAGAAGGCATATTCTTTGACTTTTTAAATGATTTTGCTCAAGATTATAAACTAAATATTAATAAAATTACTTTTAATTATGGAGTAAATAATTCCGGAAATTTATTAACAGTTAAAAATATTTTATCTGAAAACGATGAAGTAATGTATACTGATCATTTTGTGCTAATTGGAAATAGTACAGAAATAATTACAAGTCCGTTAAATTTACAGGGAAAAAATATAGCAATATTGGCAAATGACTTATCATATGTATCAAAATATTTAAATAGTTATAATTTAACATTTAAAACATATGATACTATTGATAATTTAATGAACTCTATGTCAGAAAATAAATATGCAATATTACCACTTCATCTTTATTTAACGAATATATTAAGTAATAATAAAGAAGTTATTTATCATTTCGGAGACATAAATTCATATTATACATTATCATTATCAAATGATGAATTTGGTTCAATACTTAGAAAATATTATAATTCTTGGAAAGAAAACTTCGAAGAAAGTTATGATGATAGTTTATTTAGTTTAGTTTCTAAAAGTTTAAATTTAACTGATACTGAAATAGATGCAATGCGTTCTATTAGTTATAAATATGGATATGTTAATAATTCACCATACGAAGTTATTTCTGGTGGCAATTATGGTGGAATCGTTGCCGTATATTTAAAAAGATTTATGTCTTTTGCGGATGTTGATTTTACGTTTAAAAAATATAGTAATGATGCAAAATTTAATAATGCTTTAACTAATAAAGATATTGATGTTTATTTTGGATATTTAAATTTTGATAATAGTTATTTTAAAACTCAAAATGGAATTGATGTAAATTATGTTATTTGTGCAAACATGAAAAATGATGTTGTAGTAAATAACTTAAATGCTTTAAGTGTCAAAGAAGTATATGTACAAAAAAATTCAATACTTCATACTTATTTAAATAATATTAGTGATGTAAAAGTTAAAACATATAAAAATTCTTCGGAGCTTACAAAATTAAATAAAAAAGATACAATAATTTTAATTGATAGTAATATTTATGAATATTATAAAAGCCATGGTCTTGAAAACTATACAATTAGAACAAGTGGCAGTATAAAAGAAATATATAGTTTTAGAGTAAAAAACAATAATGCTTTATATAAATTATTAAATAAGTACATATCTATTCTTGATAGTAGAAAAATATTAAATGAAGGAATTAATAATCACACTGAAACTGTTAAGTATGGAAAAGTTATTAGTTTATTTGCTAAATATTTTATTTATTTATTACTTGCATTTGTAATTATTGCATATCTTGTTATTAGAAAAACTAAAAAAATTACTATAGCTAAGAAAATTAAGAAGGATGACAAAATGCGTTTTATTGATCAATTAACACTTCTTAAAAATCGTAATTATTTAAGTGAAAATATTAAAGTATGGAATAACAATACAATATATCCTCAGACTATTTTAGTTATTGACTTAAATCACGTTCAAATTATTAATGATACAAAAGGATATGAAGAAGGTGACAAACAAATTAAGGCCGCTGCAAATGTATTAATTAAAACGCAACTTGATAATTCTGATATTATTCGTAGTGATGGAAATGAATTTGTTGTTTATTTAGTCGGATATAACCAAAAACAAGTAACTAATTATATTCACAAATTAAATAAAGAATTTAAAAAATTACCTTATGAATATGGTGCTGAATTTGGTTATTCAATGATTATTGATGATATTAAAACAATTGAGGATGCACTAAATGAAGCAACAAAGATACTAAAAAAACAAAAGGAAGAAAATGAAGAAGAGGATTAAAAGATTCTTTAAAAGATTTTTTAAGGTTTTAAGAAGAAGTGATATGAAATTACTACCAGGACAGCTTGCATTTTTTATGGTACTTGCATTAGTTCCTACCTTATCACTTCTTACATATCTTGCTTCGGTATTAAATCTTTCAATGGATTTTATTTATACTTTTTTACAAAAAGCTTTTTCAAAGGATGTAGCAAATCTTCTTCTTAGTACATCTACAGTATCAAATTCAGGACTTAAACTTACTATTATAATTCTTACATGTTATTATTTGTCTAGTAATGGTATGGATTCAGTAATTTTATGTTCTAATACAATATATAATATTGAAAATCATGGTTGGTTTAAAAGACGTTTTAAAGCAATAGTACTATCAATTATTTTAGTATTATTACTTACATTTTTACTTCTTGTGCCAGTTTTCGGTAGTGCTATAGTTTCACTTATAACTAAGGTTAATTTAAATGATAATATAACAAATATTATATTAAAGGTATTTGAATATTTAAGAAGTCCGATGATGATTATACTTTTGTTTTTCTTAATAAAAATCATTTATACGCTTGCTCCAGATAAAAAAATTAAATCACATAATACAAACTATGGAGCACTTTTTACCACAGTTATATGGACTTTAGTTACAGAAATTTATTCAGTATATGTTTTACATTATGCTTCATATTCTTCATTTTATGGTGGACTTGCAAATATCTGTATTTTGATGATTTGGTTTTATTTTCTTGCTTACGTATTTGTTATTGGAATGGCCCTTAATTATCAAAGAGAAAATGAAAATTTGGAAAATAATGTTAACATAAATAATGAAAAAAAGTAAATATTAAAAATATGTACACAGATATTACTTAGTACATATATAATTTTCTTAATATCAATCTAGCATATTAAAGCTAACGATATCAAGAAGTAATATTCTAAAAAAGAAGGAACGATTAATTTTTCCTTCTTTTTTATGATTATAAAAAGTGATAGTTATAAGTTTTTATTTACCATTTTGAATATTTTTTTAATTTGATAAACATAATTATATTGTATGGAAAATATTTATAATGAAAAGATTTGTAAATTATTTAGAAGTGCTGAAAAAGAGCGTGAAAGCTTAAATCATGAATATGTTGGTACTGAGCATTTATTACTAGCTATTTTAAATAGTGATGCTAAAATAAATAAATACTTAAAAAGACATAACTTAACTTATAATAATTTTAAGAATTTTTTGAAAAATAATATGCCTTGTGAAGATAACATTATTAAAGATAATATTTATACACCATTATTAAAAAAAATAATTTTATTTTCTTCGGATGATATAAGTGAAGATAAGCTACTTTTTAATATGCTTGACGCAAGTGAAGGCGTTGCCATAAGACTTCTTATTAATATGAATATAGATGTAGATGCAATTTATAATTATCTAAAAAACTCTAATTCTTACGAAGATTTGATAATATATAAATATGGTAAGGTTTTAAACAAATGTGTTGACTACAAGGAACATGTTGTTGGAAGAGACAAAGAAATAAATTTGATACTTGAAACTCTTCTTCGAAAAAAGAAAAATAATCCCCTTTTAATAGGAGAGGCTGGAGTAGGAAAAAGTGCTATAGTAGAGGAAATTACAAGAAAAATTGTTAGTGGAAATATTTATGAAGAATTTCTTGATAAAGTAATTGTAGAGCTTTCTATGGCATCCCTTATATCAGGTACAAAATATCGAGGTGAATTTGAGGATAGACTAAATAAAATAATTTTAGAAATAAAAGAGCACCCTGAAATTATATTATTTATAGATGAAGTCCATACAATGGCTAGTGCTGGTGCGGCTGAGGGAGCTATTAGTGCTGGAGATATTTTAAAGCCATTTCTTGCAAGAGGGGACATCAAATGTATAGGTGCTACAACAAGGGAAGAATATGAAAAATATATATTAAAAGATAAAGCTTTATCACGAAGATTTGAAACTATCTTTGTTAAAGAACCCAATGAAAATGATACTATAAATATTTTAAAAAATATTAAAAAGGAATATACTAATTATCATAAAGTTAATATATCTGATGAAAATATAGAATTAATTGTTCATCTTGCAAATGTGTATTTTCCAAATAAAAAAAATCCTGATAAGGCAATAGAATTACTTGATAGTGTTTTAAGCTATGTGAAATTAAATGAAACTAGTAATATGATTAAAGAAAAGGAGTTTAAACTAAAACAAATCACTAATAAAAAATTACATAATTTAGAAAATGATAATTTTAAAGAAGCCTTAATTACTAGTAAAGAAGAAAATAATTTAAAAAAAGATATAATACTTTTAAAAAGTGGTAAAAATATTTATGTAAAGAAAAACGATATATTAAATGTACTTGAACTTAAAAATAATATAATTAATAAGAATAAAATGATTAAAATTATAAATCATTCTTTTAAAAATCAATATGATAAAAATATTATCAAAAAAATAACTGATAAATTAAATAATAATAAAATAAGCATTTTAACATTTATTGGTGATTATAAAAATATCATAAATGATCTTGCTGATAAGTTAAATTATGATATAGTTAAAGTTGGGGATAATATGGAAAAACTTATAAACAAACTAAAATATAATCCTAGTACTATGTTTGTAATTAATAACAATGACAATTATAATTTTAATAATTTAATTAAAAAAGCTAAAGAAAATAATTTAGTGGAGTACAATAATGAATATATATCTTTTAATAGTGCAATTATTATTTATACTTTAAAAGAGAAAAATATAGGATTTTTAAGTAATAATTATTGTGATGAAGCAATTTATTTTGAGAAAACGAGTGTGTAAAGGCTAGAAATAGTCTTTTTTTTATAAAAAAACAAGTAAGATTTTCTTACTTGCGTATACTATTTTGTAACTAAATTATTTTTCTTCATAGGTTTAAAACCTACTTCGATTAATTCATTCATTGTGACAATATTATTATTTAATGCTTCTTTTATATTATATTTTTTATTATTTACAGTAACAATAACATACTGACTTTTAATACAATTGAAATAATAATCTTTGTAATAATATTCAATTGCTTGAGCAAGATCACCTTTAGAAGTATCTTCGATAGTTATTTCTTTACCATTTACATTTTTATGTAGAACATTAATTAAATTTTGATTTAAATCTTTAATATTTATTTTGTCTAAAGCATTTTTATTTGACTCATCTTTTTGATTATTATTTTCTTTATCTTGACTTACACTTTCATTATCATAATTTGCACTATTATTTTCAATTGATGTTTCAGTAGTATTAGATGTATTGTTGTCATTAATTATACTTTCTTCGGTAACCGGAAACTCAGTATTAAATATGCTATCATTAGTTTTATTATTTTGATTTTCAAAATAAGTTATATTAGCTGAAACATTATTTTCTTCTTCATCAACATAAAAAATAGTTTGTTTATCTTTTTTATTATAATTACCAAAATTAGAAATATTGTTTTTTTCATTATGCTCTATAGTAACTAATAAATTATTTGATGAGATATAATAATATGTTACACCAATTAAAGTAGAAATACATATAAGTAATATAGAATTAATAAGTACTTTCTTTTTCATAATAAACACCTACACGTATTAATTTTTTTTCATAGCTACAATTTCTTTATTCATGTTTATAGTTTTAATTTCATTTGCATTAATTTTGTTTAAATAATGATTTTGAGTAGTATCTAAATTTTTACCAAAAACGTAGATAACACCTGAAACTAAACATATCATGATAGCAATAATTGCTACTAAAAATATATAATTTTTCTTTTTCATAATATCCCCCCTAGATACAGTAATTATATCATAAAAAAACGTATTTGTAAAGTTCATGTAAAATCAATAAAAAATATCTTGAATTTTGTATTATAAAATGCTTCTAAAAATATATTTTATTGGAGGTATTTACTTTGGGACTATCTGAAAAAGAAGTAGAATTATCAAGAAAAAAATATGGTAGTAACGAAATAACAAGGAAAAAGAGTAGTAAATTTATAAAAATTTTATTTGAATCTTTATCTGACCCAATTATTAAGATTCTTTTAATAGCACTTGCTATAAAAATTGTTTTTTTATTTAGAAATTTTGATTGGTATGAGACTTTAGGCATTATGATTGCTATTTTTTTGGCTTCATTTATCTCTTCGATAAGTGAGTATGGTTCAAATAAAGCTTTTGAAAGACTGCAAGAAGAAAGTCTTAGAACTTATGCTAAAGTTATTCGTAGTGGAAAACTTATTAAACTTCCATCGAGAGAAATTGTTGTTGGCGATTTACTTATTTTGGAATCTGGTGACAAGGTTCCTGCGGATGGTTACATAAAAGAAGGAGAACTTTCAATTAATGAATCATTTATTACGGGTGAATCAAAGGAAGTAAATAAAAAGTATTTAGACAAAGATAATACTGTTTATAGTGGAAGTACTATTTATAAAGGTAGTGCAAAAATTGTTGTGACAAAAGTTGGAGATAATTCTTTTATTGGGGGCATATCTTCGGGAATTCAAGAAGAAAAGAGTGAAAGCCCTTTAAAAGGAAGACTTAGAGTACTTGCTAAAAGTATAAGTAAACTTGGCTATGCAGGGGCATTTTTAGCAAGTGTATCTTATTTATTTATGCAAATTATTGTAAAAAATAATTTTAAATTGGATTTAATAATTTTAACTTTAAAAAATATTCCTTTAATGTTAAATTATCTTTTTTACGTTTTAACATTAACTGTCACTATTATAATAGTGGCAGTTCCTGAAGGACTTCCTATGATGATAACTTTAGTTCTTTCTTCGAATATGAAAAAGATGCTTAAAGATAATGTTTTAGTAAGAAAACTTATTGGTATAGAAACAAGTGGCTCATTAAACGTTTTATTATGTGACAAAACTGGAACTTTAACTTTAGGAAAGCTAAGTGTTAAGTATATTGTTACAAAAGATAATCGATGTTTTAAATCTAAAAAAGAAGTTGAGTTATATAAAAAATATAATGAGGTATTAACTAAATCTTTATATTATAATAATGAAACTATTTATTCAAATGGCAATTTTATTGGTGGAAACACAACAGATCAAGCAATTAAAAAGTTTATTGGCGCCATTAATTATAAAGAAAAAATTATTAACAAAAAGTTATTTACATCAGAAACAAAGTATAGCATGGTTAAAACAAATGATAAATGTTATTATAAAGGTGCAAGTGAAGTTTTATTAAAAAAATGTAGTAAGTATTTAAATATAAATGGAAATGAAGAGGCTTTAAATAGCTGCAATAATTTAGAAAGTTTAATTAGGTCATTTACTAGTAAGGGTTATAGAGTTTTGGTAAACGCCTATGGTGATGATGACTTAAAAAATTTAGTATTTATAAATCTAATTGTAATTGCAGATACTATAAGGCCCGAGGCAAAAGAAAGTATAGATTTGATTAGTAATGCTGGAATTAAGACGATTATGATTACAGGTGATGCAAAACCAACTGCTGTTAATATTGCCAAAGAACTTGGTCTTTCTAATGAAAAAACAATTGCATTAACTCATGATGAACTTGCTACTTTAAGTGATGACCAAGTTATGAAAATATATCCATCTTTATCAGTAATTGCAAGAGCTCTTCCTCAGGATAAGAGTAGATTAGTTTCTATTTTTCAAAACTATGGCTTAGTTGTTGGCATGACAGGTGATGGAGTAAATGATGCTTTGGCACTTAAAAAAAGTGATGTTGGTTTTGCCCTTGGTAGTGGTTCTGAGGTAGCAAAAGACGCAAGTGATATTGTGATTTTAGATGATAATATTTTTTCAATATGTAAAGCAATTTTGTATGGTCGAACAATTTTTAAGAGTATTCGAAAATTTATTATATACCAATTAACTGTGAACATTTGCGCTTTATTTCTTTCTATAATTGGTGTTTTAGTGGGTATTTCTACACCAATAACAATTATTCAAATGCTTTGGTTAAATATGATCATGGATACCTTTGCTGGGCTCGCTTTTTCTTATGAACCACCATTAAAAGAATATTTAAAAGAGCCTCCGAAAAGTAAAAATGAACCAATTATGAATAGATATATGTTTAATCAAATATTAGTTAATGGCGCATATAGTGCTATAATATGTCTCCTTTTTCTAAAACTTCCAATAATAAAACATTTTATAAGATTAAGCTCTAAAGATAAATATCTTTATACTGCGTATTTTGCCCTTTTTATATTTATGGGTATATGTAATTCATTTGCTTCAAGAACTCACCGATTAAATATTTTTGCTCATATTTTAAAAAATAAAGTATTTTTAATTATAAATATCGTTATTTTTGTAGTTCAAATTTATATTATTTATTTTGGTGGAGATTTATTCAGAACTTATGGATTAACATTTAAAGAGTTATTATTTGTATTTATTATTTCATTAAGTATTTTTCCAGTAGATTATATTAGAAAAAAAATTTTGAAAAAGAAAAATGTTCATATTGGAGTATAGTTTTTTATAGAAAAAATTTTAACTGAATTGGTTTAACTTCAAATCATTATTAGGGTAGGGGTTTGCATAAAAAAACTAGGATTATTCCTAGTTAAGTTCAAATGGTCGAGAAGACAGGATTTGAACCTGCGACCCCTACGTCCCAAGCGTAGTGCACTACCAAACTGTGCTACTTCTCGAAAACAAATATATTATACCACAATATTTTTATATTTCAAATATAAAATGCATTATGCTTGTAAAAAATAACTGTGTATAATTGTAAAATGAAATGGTGCGCCCAAAGGGATTTGAACCCCTAACCTTTGGTTCCGTAGACCAACGCTCTATCCAGTTGAGCTATGGGCGCAAAATTAAAACTTTTATAAAAAGCAAGTTAATTATAATATAAAACTTTTTAAAAATCAATAAAATCATATTCTTTTTTTATTTTATTTATGGTAAAATTAATATGCAAAGGAAAAAGATGGATGACTAGATCAATGTTTATGCTATTTGCTGTTGGTTACTATTTTTTTGCAATGATTATCATTGTGATTGTTTTAATTGTCATAAATAATAAAACTAGAAAAAAATATCTTAAACAAATAAATGAACTAGAGAGACAAAAAAATTTAATAATTTCCGCAAATATATTGACTGAACTTAATAAAGTTGAATCTTTAATAAACAATGATGATTTAAGAAAAAAATATAACAATTGGCAAAATAGATTTAATGAAATAAAAAATACAGATATACCTAAAATAACTGATTTAATAAATGAAGTTCAAAAGTATTTTGAAGATAAAGACTATGGAAATTTAAAAACTTCGATAATAAGAACCGAGATGGATTTAAATTATTTACAGACTAAATCTTCTTATTTACTTGATGAAATAAAAGAAATTACTCTTAGTGAGGAAAGAAATCGTGAAAAAATTACAAAATTAAAAGCCGAATATCGTGAAGTAATTAATACATATAATGAAGATCAAGAAGGGTTTATTAAAATTAAAGTACCGATTGAATTACAATTTGAAAATGTGGATAAGTTATTTGCAAGTTTTGAAACTGCAATGGATAAAAATGCCTATACAGAAGTTGGCAAAATTGTTAAAGCAATAGATGATATTGTATCAAATTTAAAGGAGATTATAAAGGAGACTCGTACTATTTGTTTATATGGAGAAAATCTTATTCCTAAAAAGATTGAGGACATATGTCAAATATATAAAAAAATGATTCAAAATGGTTATAATTTAGATTATTTAAATATTGAGTATAATATTGATGAGGCAAATAAAAAAATTGTTGATATTTTTCAAAGATTAAATGTTCTTGATATTGAGGATTCAATTTTTGAATTAAAAACGATGCATGATTATTTTGATTCATTATATTTGGATTTTGACAAAGAAAAAATGAGCAAACGCATTTTTGATGATTATACACGTTCTATAGCTTTAAAATTATCTAAACTTGAAAAAATTGTAAATGAACTTTATAAAAAAATTGGTGAATTTAAGTATAGTTATGATTTATCTGATGAAGAAGTTGCTGTTATTACCGAAATTAAAGATGAAATAATTGACATACATAATAGTTATGATCATATCATGGAATTATTTAGAAATAAGTCTTTGGCGTATTCTAAACTTGCTGGTGAAATGGAAATATTAAATGGGAAACTTTTAAAAGATGAAGAAAAGTTAAATCATACTTTACAAATGCTAAGTAGTTTTAAAGATGATGAAATAAGGGCCAGAGAGCAATTAACTGAAATTGAGCAAATATTAAAAAATAGTAAAAACAAGACAAAGGAATATAGTTTACCAGTTATACCTAAAAATTATTATGTTGAATTTGCGGAAGCTACTTTAGCAATAAGAGAAATGATTAATGAACTTGAAAAAAGACCTATATCTATAAAAGTGTTAAATATGAGAGTAGATACTGCAAGAGACTTAGTTTTAAAAGTTTATAATACTATTAATGAGACTACAAAAACTGCAAAAATGGCAGAAATGGCTATTGTTTATGGAAACAGGTATCGTACAGTAAATAAAGAAGTTGATTTAGGATTAATTAAGTCAGAAAATTCATTTTATAAAGGTAATTATAAAATTTCTTTGGAACAGGCAATAAGTGCAATAAATGTAGTTGAACCTGGCATACATAAAAAATTATTGGAAAATTTTAAAGATTAAGGTGAAAAAATGATATATTTAGATTATAGTGCAACAACGCCAGTTTCTCTTGAAGTTCAAGATACTATGAATAGGGTTACTAGAGAATTTATTGGAAATGCTAATTCAATTAATGGACTTGGTATTAAATCTCGTAATTTATTAAATAGTGCTACAAAGCAAATTGCTGATGAATTAAGTATTTTAGAAAGTGAAATTACTTATACATCATCTTCAACTGAAAGTAATAATCTTGCAATTATTGGTGTGTCATTAGCATATTTTAAAAAAGGAAAACATATTATCGTTTCAAAGCTTGAACACTCAGATGTTTATGAAATATGTAATTATTTAAATTCTATTGGCTTTGAAATTAGTTATGTAAATTGTAACGCAGATGGTCTTGTAGATTTTGATGAACTTAGAAGCTTAATTAGACCAGATACTATTTTAGTTAGTATTGCTGCTGTTAATAGTGAACTTGGTATAAGGCAACCACTTAAAATGATTAGACAAATAATTAAAAAGGAAAATCCAAGTGTTTTACTTCATAGTGATATGACTCAAGCTGTTGGCAAAATTCCTCTTTCTATTCATGATGTAGACCTTGCTACTATATCATCTCATAAAATATACGGACCTAAAGGTATTGCAATGCTTTATAAAAGTAGCAATGTAAGGGTTACCCCAATAATCTATGGAAGTGGAAAATCTAATGATTTAAAGCCAGGAACTCCGGCATTACCTTTAATAGTGGGTTTTGCTAAAGCATTAAGACTATCACTTCAAGACATTGAAAAAAAAGAAAAATATATAAGTTTATTAAATGAAAGACTATGTAAACATTTTAATAAATATGAAGATATTTTAATTAATAATACAAAATATTCAATACCACATATTTTAAATATTTCACTTATGAATATTAAACCAGAAACCTTCATACATGCTCTTGATAAAGAAGAGATTTATGTTTCAACAAATACAGCATGTTCATCAGGTGATGTATCAAGTAGTGTTATGGTATTATATAATGACATAAAAAGGGCGTCTCATACAATTAGGATTAGTTTGTCTAGCATGACTACAAGTGAAGAAATTGACAAATTTATTAAAGTATTTGATAAAGAATTTGCTTCACTTAATAGTTTAGTAAAGAAGGATTAACATGGAAAAAGTTATTATTATTAAGTATGCAGAACTATCAACGAAAAGTGATAATATAAATTTTTTTATTAAGACATTAAAACATAATATTGAAAATAAATTAAATGGTTTAGACTTTGAGGTTAAATCAGATATTGGCAGAATGATTATTTATACACCAGATATTTCTAGCGTGATGGATAAACTTCATGATGTATTTGGAATTCATGAAATAATGATCGGTTACATTTTAAAAGATAAAAATATTAATGTAATCGAAGAAAATATCGTTTCTTTAATAAAGGATAAGGAATTTTCAAGTTTTAGAGTTACCACTAAAAGAAGTGATAAACATTACGAAATATCTAGTGTGGAATTTTCTAAACTTGTTGGTGGTTATATTTTAAAAAATGTCCCTGGAAAAGTTGTTAAAATGGAAAATGCAGACTTGGAAGTTTTTGTTGAAATTAGAATTAATGAAACACTAATATATTTTGATGGTTATAAAGGCCTTGGAGGATATCCGGTATCTACTTTAGGAAAAGGATTATTAATGCTCTCTGGAGGAATTGATTCTCCAGTTGCAGGTTACCTTGCTAATAAAAGAGGAATAAGACTTGAGGCAATATATTTTGACTCACCACCTCATACATCTGATATGGCAAGACAAAAAGTAAAAGACCTAGCTAAAGTTCTTTCAAAATATAATGGTAATGTTAAAATACATGTAATTAATTTTACTCGTATTCAGGAAGAAATTATTAAAAAAGTTCCTAATTATTACTTAATAACTATTATGAGAAGATTTATGTATCAAATTGCAAGCATCATTGCAAATAGGGTAAATGCTCACGTTATTATTAATGGTGAAAGTGTAGGACAAGTTGCTAGTCAAACACTTAAAAGTATGGAAGTAATAAATGAATCAATTAGAAAACCAGTTTTAAGACCAGTATGCTGTTTTGATAAACTTGAAATAATTGATTTAGCAAAAAAAATTGGTACATATGATATAAGTATTAGACCTTATGAAGATTGCTGTACAATATTTGTTCCTAAACATCCAGTTATTCATCCAGATTTAAAACTTGCTAAGGAATATGAAGCATTAATTGATAAAGACTTAATGTATGAAGCAATTAAAAATGATAATATAATAAATATAAATGAAAGTACAAAAGAATACGAAGACTTGTTATAATTATTAAAAATTTGCTCAAAATAATAATATGATAAGAAATGGATATTATAAAACTAGTGAAATTTTTAATAACGATAGAATTAGTAAATTAACTGAGCATTTTAATGAGTACGGATATAATTTATCTTCTTCGAGAAAAAATGTTGTTAATAATTATGATATTTATAAAAAAACCGGTAGTTGTAAATTTTCTAAAGATAACTTGAAAAAATAGTTATCTTTTTTTATTACGAAAAAAGGTAGTAAAAAGTAAAAATATCTTGTATAATAAGTTTGAGGTGAAAGAGTGAAAATATTATCAATAAACGCAGGTAGTTCATCTTTAAAATTTACATTATTTGAATTACCAAAAACTGAAGCTATTGCAAGTGGTGTTTTTGAAAAAATTGGCCTTAAAGATAGCTTTTATACAATCAAATATGATGGTGAAAAAACAAGAAAGGAAACTTATTTAAAAGATCATTCAGTAGCAGTTGACTGTTTAATTAAAGATTTAGTTGATATGCATATTGTATCTTCTTTAAACGAAATTGAAGGAATTGGTCATAGAATACTTCATGGTGGAGCAGAATTTACTCATCCAGTTGTATTAAACGAAGATGTTGTTGCAAGAATTAGCAAATATAATGAATTAGGACCACTTCATAATCCTGCAAATTTACTTGGAGTTGAGGCATTTATGAAAGCACTTCCTGGTGTTATTAATGTAGGTGTATTTGATACTGGATTCCATCAAACTATGGACGAAGAACATTTCTTATATCCTGTACCTTATGAATGGTATGAAAAATATGGTGTTAGAAAATATGGTTTCCATGGAACTAGTCATAGATTTGTTTATGGAGAACTTTGTAAAAAACTTGAAAATGAAGAATTAAAAGTAATTACTTGTCATATTGGAAATGGTGCATCACTATGTGCAATTGATGAAGGTAAAGTAGTTGATACTTCAATGGGATTTACTCCACTTGCAGGCGTTATGATGGGAACTCGTAGTGGTGATATTGATCCATCTATATTAGAGTATGTATGTAATAAAACTGGAAAAACTATTTCTGAAATTACAAATGATCTAAATAAAAAAAGTGGTTTCTTAGGTGTATCTGGAATTTCTTCAGACGCTAGAGATGTAGAAAATGCTGCAATGGAAGGAAATAAGATGGCTGTTTTAGCAGAAAGTATGTATGCTCAAAAAATTGCTAATTATATTGCTGTATATAATAATATGCTTGGTGGAGCAGATGCTATAGTATTTACTGCTGGTGTAGGTGAAAATAGTGCTAGAATGAGAAAAATGGTTATCGATAGAGTTAAATCTTTAGGAGTAAAAATTGATGATAACTTAAATAATGTTAGAGGTGAATATCGTAAAATTTCTACTGAAGATTCAAGTATTCCTGTTTATATTTTACCTACAAATGAAGAATTATTAATTGCTCAAGATACAATGAAATTAAAAATTGAAATGGGTGATTAAAATAAATAAAGATATCTATAAGAAGATCTTTAAATTAATAAAAAAATATGATGAAATAGTTTTAGCAAGACATATTGGTCCTGACCCTGATGCTGTAGCAAGCCAAATTGCTTTGAGAGATTCAATTCGTTTGACTTTTCCTAATAAAAGGGTTTATGCAGTGGGAGCAGGAGTAAGCAAGTTTAGATATTTAGGTTCTTTAGATAAACCTGATTTCAATAGTTTAACTAATGCTTTATTAATTGTTTTAGATGTTCCAAATTTTTATAGAATTGATGGCATCGATGATTTAGATTATAAAGAAATTATCAAAATAGATCATCATCCTAAAGAGGATATTGAAGGAACTGTAGATTTTACATCAAGTGATTTTTCTTCAACTTGTGAGATGGTTTCGTATTTAATTTATGAAACAAAACTTATGATTGATAAAGATGTAGCAGAAAAATTGTTTTTAGGTATAGTTTCTGACAGTGAAAGATTTTTATTTAAAAATACTACTGTTGGAACGTTTGAAATGGCTGCAAGATTAATAAAAGATTTTAATCTGGATTTTACATCACTATATGCAAACTTATATCAAAAAAGTTTTAATGAATGTAAGTTTGAAGCTTATATAATAAATAATCTAACTATTACAGAAAATAAATTTGGTTATATTTTAATAGATAACAAAATTATTGAAGAATATAAAGTTGATACTTCAGCGGCATCTGTACTAATTAATAATTTTAATTTTATCGAAGAATTAAATTTATGGTGTTTTATTACCTATGATGAAAGAAATGAATTATATAAAGTTAACATTCGTTCACGTGGACCTGTAATAAATGAAATTGCAAGTAAATATAATGGTGGTGGTCATAAATTCGCATCAGGTGCTAGAATATCTAAAAAAGAGGATGTTAAATTATTAATTAAAGATTTAGATGAAGAGGCAAAAAAGTATCTTGCTAAAGAAGAAGCATAATGAAGATAGAAAATATTAAACTAAATAAAAATGGTAAGTATGAAGTAACTATTAATAATGAAAAGTGTAAATTATATCAGGAAGTAGTTATAAAGTACTTACTTTTTTCAAAAAAAGATATAGATGAAAAATTATTAAGTCAAGTAAAAGAAGACAATCTTTTTTATGAAAACTATTATAAAATTATAAAATTTATTAATATAAAACTTCGAAGTGAAAATGAAATAAGAAAAAAATTAAATTCTTTAAATGTATTAAAAAAAGAGCAAAATAGTATTATTGAACTTATAAAAAAACAAGGATATTTAAATGATGAAGTGTATGTAAAATCTTATATTAATGATAAAATTAATTTATCTTATGAAGGACCTTTTAAAATTAAAAATTATCTTTTAAAAAATGGTTTTGATGAAGCAATTATTTTAAAATATTTGAATTTTGGTAGTGAATTTTGGAAAGAAAGAATAGGCAAGATAATTGATAAGAAAGTTAAGATTAATAAAAATTATTCAAAGAAAATGTTAATTCAAAAATTATCTAATGAATTAACTAATTTAGGTTATTCAAAAGATTTGTATAATACGTTTTTAAATAATATTTCATTTGATGATGATTCTATCTATGAAAGGGAATATAATAAAATTTATAATAAACTAATAAAAAAGTATCCTGAAGATAAAGCAAAATTATTAACTAAACAAAAGTTATATTTAAAAGGTTTTAGTAAATAAAAAAAATATCGGTTTTTTCACCGATATTTTATTTTGAATTATTTTGCTGTGTTAATGAAGCAAGAGTATTAGCAATATAGTTTGAATATTGTGTAGCAAGTGTGCTATCTTCGATTTCCATACCCATTTGTTTACGATAATGTTGTAGCGCATTTACTGAAATTGTACTATCATTTTTTATTTTTTCATTTGCTAATGTTTCGATAATCTCAGCTTTAACATCTTTTAATTCTTTTTTATCATAAGTTTTATTACGCATAATTACATGATAACCAAGTTCTGTTTTAACAACTTTTGTATAATAAGAATTATCTTTTAAAGTATAAGCTGCATTTACTAATTCAGTATATTTGTCTCCTAAAGAAGTTTTACTTACTTCTCCTAAAGAACCACCTTTTTCTTTCGTAGATTCATCTTGAGAATACTTTTTAGCAAGTCCTGAAAATGCATCAGCAACTGATTTACCATTATTAATTTCATTTTTTAATTCAGTAATAATATCATTTGCTTTCTTTTCAGCGTCTTCTTCAGCTTTTTTCTTTTCATCATCAGTCATTTTATCAGTAACTTCAGGAGTAATAAGAATATGACTAATTTCAATATCACTATCCATAGATTTATAATATTTTTCTATATCTTTATCAGAAATTTGACTTTTTGCATATTCACTCATTGCATAAGATTGCATATAATTTAAGTATATTTGATCTTGATACTCATCTAAAGTTGCAAATCCATAATATTGTTGAATAGTTTGTAAAAGTTCATCATCACTTTTATAATTTCCTTTTAAAGCTTTCATGTAACTTTCACTAGATTTTTTTGCTTTATCAATATTATCTGGGAAAGTTTTTTCTAATACTTTTTTATCAACCATATTTATTAATACTGATAGGGCATATTTTTCTTTAATTTTGTTATATAAGTCATCAACACTTATTTTTTCACCATTATTAAAGCTTACTACTGCATCCTTTCCATTTTCTAATTTTGGTACTTTACCACAACCTGTAAGAAGTAGGGCAAATGCCATGAGACCAATTATTTTCTTTTTCATCTTTACCTCCATAACGATATTATAGCAATTTAGAAACTAAAATACAATTATTTTTGAAAAGTAGCAAAATTAAAGATTTAGCATTTAATATTATGAAAAGACAAAAAGGAGGAATTTATATGAATCATTGTTGTTCAGGCAACCTTGGAGCTGCGATTATATTAGTATTATTTATACTTTTAATAATCATAGTTGGTGCCTATATATAGGAGGTAAAAATGAGTTGCTGTAATAAAAAAAATCCACCTGAAGCATCTTGCTCAAATGGATTTAATAATTATTTCTTTATCGTACTAATTCTTTATATCTTACTTGCTATAATTATAGGACCAATAATCTAAAGGGAAAAAGGTAAAACTTTTTCTTTTTTATTGTGGACTTTTAACATTTATATTGTCATTTAGTGATGTAAGAATCTTTCTGTAATCTTCATATATCTTTAAATAATCTGGGTTATATTTTTCACTCATTTTACTAAATGGTATAACCTCATAGTTTTTGTGATTTTTATTATATGTATATGTTAAATCAGCTCCGAGATTATCAATTTTTATTTCACTATGGCCATCTTCATATGTAGTTTTAGTTATATCCATTGATGCAAGAACTCCCACAATACCTTTATAGCCAATACTATTAATTAAATCTCCTTGATTTGATATGAAATTACCAAGAGAGTAGAAAACAACTGTATTATCAATTATGTCAAATGGTTGAAGACAGTGAGAATATGTTCCAAGGATAATATCAACTCCTAAAGAAGCTAGATAATTGGCAATTTCTTTATTCGCGGCAGTAGGAACAGTTTCATATTCACTTGATGATTTATGCCAATGCATTGCCACAATTACAACATCAACTTTCTTTTTAAGTTCTTCAACTTCCTTTTTAACGGTTTCCTTGTCATATAAATCTATTTTATAAGAAATATTTTTTACGGAGTTGTCTAAACCATTTAATGTATTTGTATAATTTAAAAAACCATACCTTATACCATTAACTTCTCCAGTATTATATTTATTTTCTTTAGTTTCATCTTCATTAAATCCATCGAAGACAACGTTTTTAGTTTTCCAATAATTGTATGAGTTAGTTAAACAAGTATCACTTTCAAATGTACAATCTGCACTATGATTCGAAGCAAGAGATACAATATTAAAACCAGCATCAACCATAGCATCTCCGAATTCTGAAGGGGAGTTAAAATATGGATAAGAACAATAACCTAAAAATGCAGTTTTACAAGTTCCTAAGTTAAATCTATTTGTAAGTCTTCCTCCGAAAACAGTTTCTTGATTATAATAGGCTAAATCATAACTTTTAATTATATCTTTAACCATGGATAAGTCATCGTTAAAATCAAATGAATCAGTTTTACTATTATAAGCATCTAAATAAAGAGAATTATGAAGAAGTGCATCACCTGTTGCTACTAAAGAAATTTTTTTAGTAATAGGGTATGTAACTTTGTTTTCATTAATAGTTTTATTAATATTTAAAATATCTTTATTAGTATTAGATTTATAATATTTATATCCAAATACTATTGCTGTTATAATTAATAGTAAAGAAAAAATAATCTTTATTTTTCTTTTAAATTTTCTTTTCTTCTTCATTTAGACCTTCCATTATTAATTTATATACTTCTTCTACATTTTTAGAAGGTTTAACGTTATAATTTGGCATTACATGAAGATGTAAATGCTTGATTTCTTGTTTTGTACCATAATTTATAGAAAATGAGCATCCCGTTTCATTTAATGCTTTCATAACTCTTAAAGCGTATTTTTTTGCTGCATCAAACATATGGGTCAATACATCATTTGGAACGTCCATAATAGTTTCATAATGATTTTTAGGTATTACGAGTAAGTGCCCATTACAAATAGGGAATTTATCCATTACTACTACTACCATATCATCTTCATAAATAGTTAATCTTTCATTTTTATTTTCAGCAATTTTACAAAATAAACAATTCATTATTTCACCTCATAAATAGTATATCATTTAATTAAACCAAACTCTAGACAAATCAACATTCTCACTCTTAGGAGCTGGGTTAGGGTATTCAAATTTAATTAAAAGTGGCATTTTAAATGCAGTTCCAAAAGCAATTCCATTACCAGGAATGATTGATTTCATTTTTTCAATTACTTCACTTGTTATAAAAGGAACAACATTTTTTATATAATTAATATCTGTTGGATGAGTCATTTTAAATATTAAAAAGTTATTACATTGACTAAGCGTTGTTTCGGATATTTCGGAAGGCCTTTGAGATATTAATCCTAGTAAAATACCATATTTTCTGCCTTCTTTAGCAATTCTTTCAAATATATTATAACCTAAAATGCCATTATCAATATCACTTTGAACATATCTGTGTGCTTCTTCAATTATAATATTAAAAGGCACTGAACCACGGTCTTTTAAAGAAGTCACATAATTAAAGATTAATTTGGAATAGATTTTAACTAGTGCTTTACCAAATCTTTCAGTAACATAATTTATATTAAAGTTAATTACTTGAGCTTTTTGACCTTTAGCAGTATGAGTTATTTTATCAATATATTTTTCAAGGCTAATATATTCCTTACAATCAAAATATTCTTTGCTATCACTATTTAAAATAGAATCCAATCTTACTTTCAAAATATTCATAGTATTAAAAACACTATCATTTTTCCAAATGCCTTCATCAATTAAAGCAAAATCCAAAGCATTTGCTACATCTTGTAGTGAAAATGGAACGCTACCATCCGGTAAAGCAAAAGTAACTTCATCTGCAATAAACTTTTGTAAAAAGTCAGTTACTTGTTCAATAGCATTAATTTTATTATGATCATCAACTCTCATACATTGTCTTAAGGTACGGTAATAACCTGGTTCATTAATTTGACTTTCAAGATTAATTTGTGGAGTATTAGTTTTTGTAAGTAAACCAACAAATTGGTCTCTTATTTGTGAGCTTGGTCTTCCACTTATTAAAATGTCTAGTAGTGCTTTTGCTAAAATTGTATTTTTATAGCTTTGAATTTTGGCATCATTATTTATGAATAAATTAACGTATCTTAATGCTTTTTCAATTAAACTTAATTGAGATTTTTCTGTTGCCTCAAGAAGAAGTGCATATTCATCAATTCCTAAAAGCCATGGTGGCAATAAAAGCTTTTCGATAGGACTATTTAAATCAGTTGTAAAAGTTCTATAGCTAAAATTAAATTCCTTATTTAAGTAATCAAATGCACTTTCATATTCTCCATATGCATCAAAGATAACAATATTTGGAGATGAATTTATATTTTTAGTGGCCATTAAATTTTGAATAATTCTTGTAAAAGCACAACTCTTACCACTTCCTGAAGAACCAAAAATTGCAAAATGAGCACCAAATAAATTATTTATATCAGCAGTTATATTAACATTTTCATAAAATGGACTTTTACCCATAAGTAGAGCATTTTGTCTGAATCCTACTATGTTTTGAACATAATCATAATTAAGTAAATAAATTACTGATGAAAAGGCAGGTTTTTCATCAAATCCATAAATAAATTCATTATTAATAATTTTTCCTAATATATTAACTTTACAATTTGTTAAAGAAAGTTCTACTATCTCACCAACAAAAGATTTTTGATTATCTTTAATTAGAACATATAAGTTAATTAAATTAGGTGTTTTTTTTACATCAATTGCAAGTTTAACATATATTGTGTTATTTATAATTTGTTCAATTGTTCCTATCATAGTCAACCTCTATTCTATAAACATTATAACATTTAAAATATTCATTTACAATTGTAGATTTTTGGCGTTTTTTATGATACCATTTTGATAGTAGAAGAAAGTAGGTAGTTTGTGAGAAGTCGTGTTAAAAAAATAACTTTAATTTTTTGTATAGTTTTAATTGTGGGAGCATTTACTTTGTTTAAGTATCTTAATTCAAATAAAATAGAAAGAGTTTTAAAATCAGAAAGCTATAACTATTTACCTTTAGAGGCAAAAAAATATATTGAGGATGTATATAATAAAACAGGAAAGATTTTACTTACTGAAAAAAATAAAAAAGAAAATACGCCTTATTTAAGTCCTACATTTATTGCTTATTTAACATTAACAGAAGAGGAAAAAAACAATGAAAGCGTTATACCAAGCTTAGAGGTAGTGGATTTCATATCTAACGACACTCAAATTACTGACGAATTACCCACAAAATTTGATGCTAGAGATTATAATGGTAAAAATTATATATCAGAGATGAAAAATCAATATAGTACAGGACTATGTTGGGCTTTTGCAAGTTTAGAACAGATTGAAAGCTATTTAATGTTTACTCAAAATAAACCTTATGATGAAACTAGTGAAATTTTTTCAATAAGACAAATGGACTATGCTACTTCATTAAATGGTATTAAAAATTACACAAATGAAAATGGCTATAGGGATTTAACAAATGGTGGAAACTATTATATGTCATCATTAGCTATGTCTAATGGAATTACTATTGTAAGTGATGAAAAGATGCCATTTAATTTGAGTACTGAAAAAAAAGAACTTTATGAAGTATTAAATTATGGAAATTCACTTTATGAAGTAAATGAAACAATAGATGTTCCAATAATTAATTCTAGTTCTACAGATAAAGATAAAGAAAATTATATAAAAACAATAAAATCATATATTTTAAAATATGGAAGTGCTTATGTTGCAACGGGTTCTCCTCAAGGTTCATGTGGAACATATAATAATGATGAAAATAATTATGTAATAAGAAATGACAGTTGTGCAACTAATACAAACTATGGTGCCCATGCAATGCAAATTATTGGCTGGGATGATGAGTATAAATATTCATTTTGCTCAAATGGTTCGAATCATATGCCATATTCTGATAGTTGCCCAGATAACTATAGTTTAGTAAGTGGTACAGGAGCATGGTTACTTAGAAATTCTTGGGGAACCGATGATAGTATAAAAGAATTTCAATATGTATACTTAACTTTTGATTCTCAAAATATAGGTGTAAATTTTGCTACGAAAATTTCTAAAATGTCTGAAAGAAATTGGGATAATAATTATCATAGTAATTTATGGAAAACTACAGGAAGTGATAGCCTTTTATCAGTAGAGTCGACATATCTAAAAAAAATAAATACCGATGAAAAAATAGAAAAAATTAAGTTTTATACAATAGGACAAAATGGTAAGTATACTTTAAATATAAAATCAGATAATTTGGATTATACGTATAATAAAGAAATTACAACTGATTTACCAGGAATATATACAATAGATTTAAGTAATGAAAATATTATTCTCACAGATGAGAAGTTTACCATTTCTATAAAAAGTACTAACAACGTATATTTATTAAAAGATTCAATTTCTGTATTTACATCAAATATTGATAAAATGCCAATTATAAAAACAAAAAGTGTTGATGTAAGTGAAATTGTAAAAATGAGTGATGGAAATTATAAATATTTTATATATTCTGAAACGAAAAATATTGCCTCAAATGAAATAATCGATTATAAATTATTAAAAGATAATACAGATTATAGTAATTATATAGCTAAATTAGAAAATAATATAGTTGCTGAAAATAATGTTAATACATCATTAATTTTAAGTAATGATATTCCAGTTGGAAATTATACATTAAAAATTTCATATGATAATTATTCCTTTGAAACGTCAATATCCGTTCCTTTAATTAAATCACTTCTTGGAAGTGGCACAGAATCTGATCCTTATCAAATATATACAGAAGAAGATTTAAACCAAATGCACTATTTATTAGATAAATATTTTGTAATAAAAAATGATATAACTTTAACGAAAAATTGGGAACCAATTGGAAGTAAAAATAATCCATTTAAAGGTGCAATAGATGGTGAAAATCATACTATATACAATTTAAATATTGATAGTGATTCCTCATTAGCAGTAGGGTTTATTGGTTATTATAATCCTAAATTTAATTTTAATTATTATGATGAAAATGTAAATTATAAATCATATAGAGAAAAAAGTTATGTAAAAAATATTAATTTCAGTAATGCTAATATTATAAATAATGGACCTTCAGGAATATTAATTGGTATGCTTTTATATGATTCTTCTTATGTAAAGGAAAGTGGAGAATTTAAGTCAATGATGAATATAGAGGCTTCGAAATTTACTATTGATAATGTTTATTTTAAAGGTGGCAGTGTAAAATCTAAAACAAGTGATGCTGGAGTTATTGCTGCTAATGTAGATATAGTTCCAATGTCATATGAAACTCCATATTTAAATATTAATAAGGTTTTTTCTTCAGCAGAAATAATTGGTTATAATTCCGGAGGACTTATTGGCTATGTAAATGATGGTTATGTAAGTGGAACGAGAATAATGTTACAAATAGCAATGACCAACATTCAAAATTCTGGTATAATAAATGTAAAAGAAAATGAATTTGAATATAATGAAAACAAGGGCTTTTCTCCTGTAATTGGTTATATTAATAATAATGCAAATCTTAGTATAGAAAATTTTATTATAAATAGTTCATTTAATGATCAAAAATATTTTTCAAATTATAAAGAATATAATAAATTATATGGATTAATAGGTTACACAACAAACCGTTATATTCAAATTAAAAATGGATATTATTTAACTGAACAGTATTCATCAGATGATTATTATATTAAACAAATATCCACTACAGCAGATAAAATACTTGACAAAACTATTTATTTGAATTGGACTGACTTTGATGATAACTGGGAATTAAAAACTATAGATGGAATACCTAGAATCCCTGTTTTAAAGGGTAGTGACTTTGAATATACATCTATCGATGATATAAATATAAAATTATATGACGAATACTATGTTTTTAATAATATTGATAAAGCTCAAATTAAAAATAATAGTACTATAGAAATTACTGAGAATGATAATATTATTAATTTAGATTGGATAGATACAGATAAAGATCTTTATTATGATGAATACAAAATTACCGCTATAAATAAGGGAACTGCTAAAATTCATTTTAAGAGTAATTATGATGGTTTTGAAAAAGATATTTTAGTAAATGTTACTGCTGATAAAGAGGATAATCCAGTAATCACATATTATAGTAATTATAATAATGAGAGTTATTCTGAAGCACTTAATAAATTAACATCATTTAATATAAAAGATGCTATTTTTACAATAAAAGGTTATACATTTAAAGAATGGAATACTCTTGCAAATGGTCAAGGAATAAGCTTTAAAGCTGGTGAAAAAATAAATGATGGCATAGATGAAAACTTAAGGTTATATGCTCAGTGGGAAGCAATCCATTATGCATTAAAATATGACGGCAATGGTGGAATTGGACAGATGACTGGATTTGATGATGTAACATTTGGCTATAGCCATGCAATTGCAATTTCATATAATAAGTTTACAAGAGATAATTATAAATTTATTGGTTGGAATACCAAGGCTGATGGTACAGGAAAAAGTTATTTAGCGGATGGAAGTCTTAATATAGATGATTTTGCCGATTATTCTGAAAATAATGTATTAACTTTATATGCACAATGGACAAAAACTACAGCTAAAATTACATATTGTTTAGATAAGAATTGCACAAATAAAGATGAAATAGAATATGAGATAGGTCAAAGTGTTAAAATTCAAGATTGCACTATTGAAATGGTTGGATATGATTTTACTTCATGGAATACAAAAATAGATGGTACTGGTCAAACATATAATGTTGGTGATGAAATAATACTAGAAAGTAATTTAATATTATATCCAATATTTAGAGAAAGTTTTACATATTCTATAAAAGATTATTTCGTTGATGAAAATAGTAAAGTAATTAGTAAAATAATTGTTGGAACAACTGAAGATGATTTTAGAAATCACATTAACCTAGGTATTAATTATAGCGTGATTGTAGATACAAAAAATAGTTTATTATATACTGGTGGTAAAACTAAAATATATAATTCAAATGAACTAGTTAAAGAATATACGAATATTGTTATTGGAGATATTAATGGTGATGGTATAATAAATTCCGCAGATTTACTTAAAATAAGGCAACACTTAATTGGTGTAAAGCCACTTGAAGGAATATATTTTACATCATCTGACATAAATTATGATAGTATAGTAAACTCAGCGGATTTACTAAGGATAAGACAACATTTAATAGGTACTAAATTAATAGGATAGAAAGGAAAAAATAATGAAAAAAATCAAATTAATTTTTACTGGAATATTAGCATTTTTAATAATTTGTTTAGAATCAAATGCTGCTAGTGCTAGTTTATCAGTTAGTTCAAATAACGTTTATTCAGGAGATAGTTTTACGGCGTACGTTAATATGTATGGTGCAGCTGCATGGAACCTACATGTTGCTGCATCAGGGCCTGTAAGTGGCTGTAAATTAGATATTGCCGATGCCACACTAGATGCACTTGATACAAATAAGTCATTTCCTGTAACATGCATTTCAACAGGAACTGGAACAATAACAATTACACTTTCGGGAGATGTAACAAGTGCAAATGATGGAAATGCCGTAAATGTTTCTGGTACAGCTTCAGTAAATGTAACTAATAAACCAGCTCCAACACCAGATCCTACACCAACGCCGACACCAGAGCCGACACCGACACCTAGTCCAAAACCATCAAACCCTCAACCAACAACACCAACTCAATCTAAAAGTAGTGATAATAACATTAAAAATATAGAAATAAAAAATGTAAAAGACTTTACATTTAAAAGTGATGTAACAAGTTATAATTTAAGTGTAGATAGCAAAATCTCTAAACTTGATATCAATATAACTTTAAGTGACAATAATTCAATTTATGATGTTTATGGTAATAGTGATTTTAAATATGGTGATAATGAGGTTATAATTAAAGTTACTGCCGAGGATGGAAGTAATAAAGAATATAAAATAATTGTAAATCGTAAAGAGCCCACATGTGATGATGGTTTAGTATTAAAAAATATTACAATAAAAGATTATTATTTGAATTTTTATAAAAATAATTTTAAATATACTTTAAAAATTACAGATGAAAATAAACTTGATATTAATGTTGAAACAAATGATAATAATATTTATGAAATAATTGGTAATGAAAATTTAAAAAATGGAAGTGTTATTGAAATCAAAGTAAAATCAAATGATGAAAGTGTAAGTTACATAATTAATATTGAAAAAGTTCAAAAACAGAAGCAAAGTATTACATTAACATGTGTATTTATAGCAGTAATTTTAGTTATTATTGGTGCAACTATTTTTTTACTTGTTAAAATAATTAAGAATAAAAAGGTAATAGATAAACAAAAAAGTAATATAGAATTTATTTAATAAATAGTATATGATATAATATAAATGAGAAAGAGGTAGAAAATGGAAAAAAAAGAATATTTAACTGAAGAGCATTATGAAAATTGGCAAAAGAAAATTAAGACAGCTTCATTACTTGTTTTAATAATCGGTCTTATAATTGGTGTTACACTTATATGTGTAGGAATTAGTAAAGCTAAAAAAGGTAATGAAAACGTAAATAACTTAGTTGATGGTATAAGCAATACCGTAAATAATGTTACTAATCAAACTAGTAAGTCAAAAGAAGAAATTCAAAAAGAAATGGATGATTTAGAAAAAAAGATTAGTGCTATTAATGATGAAAAGAAAAAGTTAAAGGAAGAACAAAATCAGATTTTTCAAGAAGATATGAATTTTAGTGATCGTTATTATGAAAAACAAAATGAAATAGACGAAAAAGATAAAGAAATTGAAAAATATAATAATGAATTATTTGATTTAGAAAAAGAAAAAATGTTAGCTGATACTGGTGATGTTATTAATAAATCAGGATTTAGTGATATATTTAATACTGCAAAAGATACTGTTAAAGAACAAAGTAGTAAACAAAGGGCTATGCAAAGTTCAATGTATACAGTTGCTGGTATATTTGTAATATTTATTTCTTTAGCTATTTCAGCAGCACTTTATATGCAAACAAAACAACGTGAATTAGTAGCTTATAAAGCACAACAATTTAGACCGATAGTAGAAGAGGGTATTGAAAAAACAACTCCTACTGTGGCAAAAAGTGCTGGAACAATTGCTGGTTCAGTTGCAGAAAACATTACTAAAGGCATTAAAGATGGCTTAAAGGATGATAAAGAAGAAAAATAGTTGCTTTTAAAAAGTAACTTTTTTTTTGAAACTTTTGCCTATATTTGCATAAATTAAAATAGGAAGGTGATAAGATGTCTAACTTTAAAGAAATCGTTACTAAAGCAATTATCGGCAAATGTAAAAAACGTCTTACAAGTAATTATGAAATTGAGTGTGAAGAAAAGCCAAATACTATTTTAGGTTGTTGGGTAATTAATCATTCATTTAGAGGTGTAAATAATTTAGGAAAAGTTAATGTAACTGGAAATTTTGATGTTAATGTTTGGTATTCATATGATAATGATACAAAAACTGCAGTTTGTACAAGAAAATTTAATTATTCGGACGTAATTAATGTACCTTTAAAAGATAATAGTAAGTTAAATAATGATTGTGATATTATAGTAAATGCATTAAAACAACCTACAGTAACAGATGTTAAGATAAAAAATGATTTAGTAAATTTAAAAATTGAAAAAGAACTTGGAATTGAAGTAGTAGGTAATGCTACTGTAAAAGTTCAGGTAGAAGATGACTATGATGATTATGAAGAAGTATATGATAATGAAAATAATGATGAATTAAATATAAATGTTGACGATTTAAATGATGATTATTTAGAAGAGTCAACTAATAATAGTTGACAGTAAAATTTTAATATGATATATTAGTTGTGTAATTGAAAGGAGTAATTATGGCAGTAAAATTAAGATTAAAAAGAATGGGTAGTAAACAAAAACCATTTTATCGTATTGTGGCTGCAGACAGCCGTAGTCCAAGAGATGGTCGTTTCATTGAAACAGTAGGTACTTATAATCCTATTAAAGGAAAAGAAGTTGTTACTATCGATGAAGAAAAAGCTTTAGCTTGGCTTTCAAAAGGTGCAATTCCTACTGATACAGTAAGAAGCATTTTAAGTAATCATGGTGTTATGAAAAAGTATGCTGAAAGCAAATCTTCTAAGAAAAAAACAGAAAAAGTTAAGAAGGATTAATTATGGATATAAAAGAGTATACTTCGTTTTTAGTTAAAAGTATTGTAAAAAATCCAGACATGGTTAAAGTAGAAATATTTGAAACTGAAGGTGAAGACCCTATATTAGAAATAATTGTTCATCATGATGATTTTGGAGCAGTTATTGGTAAGGGTGGAAAAATAGCTACTTCTTTAAGAACTATAATTCAAGCATACGCATTTTTAAATAAAATGCCAAAAGTTAAAGTAAATATAGATTCATTTTAACAAAAAAAAATACTTTTTAGTCAAAGTATTTTTTATTTGTTTTATTTGCAATGTTTTTCATTAAATAATTTAAAAGCTTCGTCAATTTCAGCATAGCTTAAATCCGCTAAATATTCTTCATTATTTTCTTTTTCTAATTTGAAAATCTTAAAGTCTTCAGGATCATTTTCATTTCCATAATAATAATATAAATTTTTTTTGCCTTGAATACTTTCTATTTCAAAATAATCTTTTCCATCTATTTCTACAATATTTAAATCTACCATATAATTCTCCTTATCTATTAAGATCCAACTTATCTAAATCAAATACATAATCAATTTTATCTTTAAAACTTACATCATCGGTATAATCTTCACCATTAAAATATGGAGTCAAACTAGATAAACAAATAACTGAACTTTTATCATTATATCCTTGTAGTAAAAGCTCATTATAAAGAGAATCGTAACTGTCTTGAGTAATTGGACTATAATTTGGATTTGGTTCTCCATATAATTGAGTATCATCATAAAGTGCAACTAAAGTTTTACCTTCTTCTGGTTCGTTTTTTATAAAGCAATGTGATTCTTTTAATTTATCATAAGCCTCTTTAGCTTTTTTTTGTAGTTTTTCACAATAAGTATAACCAAGTGTTGCACCAGCAACCATTGCAGTTGTTAATGTAGCAATAGTAATCTTTTTAACTGCTTTTATAATTCTTTTACGTCTTTTCACTAACTTGGAAATTTTTTCTTGTCTTTGTTTTGTCTCTCTTTCTTTAGCACTTTTATCAATTATTACATCAGAACTAGTTTCATATTTGCCAAATTGTTTTAAAGAAAATTCTTTAACAATGTTGTCAAGTTCTTCTTTTGGCACAACAGTACGAGGCTTTATTCCATTTTTTACTTCATAATGATGTCTTTGTACTATTTCAGTAAATACATCAACAACTTTATCTTGTGGAATAACACTAGCAAATCCGTCAAGGTCTTGAATGTTAGTAATTTTACCGTCTTTAATATCTAAAAATTGTCTTTTATTAACAATTCCTAGAGAACTTCTTGCATCTGTTTGTCCTTGAAATAGTGCTTGAGCTTCTCCTAAAGGAATAATTCTTCCTGTTTTAGTATCATAAATTATTGTTTCCATAAATATTATCTCCTACTATAAAGAGTATAGCATTTTTTACTTTTTAAATCAATTATAAAGTCTTTTTATTTTTAATAAATTCTTTAAGCATTTTAGTAAGAGCACGTTTTTCTATTCTAGAAACGTAACTTCTTGAAATCTTTAGCTCTTTGGCAATTTCTTTTTGTGTTTTTTCTTTTTCATTATTTAATCCATACCTTTTTATAATAATATCTTTTTCTCGTGGAGATAGTTTTTTTAAATATATTTTTAAATATTCAATGTTATCTTTTTTTGTGATATGTTCAATTAAATCAATACTTTTATCTTCAAGAACATCAATTAAATTTACATCATTTCCTTCTTTATCAAAACCAATTGAATCAGATAAATAAACATCATTATTACTTTTTTTATTTCCTCTAAAATACATTAATATTTCATTTTGGATACATCTTGCAGCATATGTCGTAATTTTTGTCTTTTTATTATCTTTATAAGTATCTATTCCTTTAATTAAACCAATTGTTCCAATTGATATTAAGTCATCAGTCATATTTTCTTTACAATCAAATTTTTTTACTATGTGAGCCACTAGTCTTAAATTATGTTCAATTAATTTGTTTCTTGCATTATTATCACCATCAAGCATTAATTTTACATATTTTTCTTCTTCCTCATTTGATAAAGGTTCTAAAAAAACATTATTTGAATAACTTCCTGTAAAAAAAAGCAAGTCCTTTATAATATTTAATAAATTAAAAAACATATTTCACTTCCTAATTAAATATATTTTTGATAAACTATTCTTATGAAAAAGAAATTTACTATGATAGATGAAAATTTTATATGTGATGTTTGTAAGAAAAATGTTAATAAACTTGGCTACACTGCAAGAGATCACTGCCCATATTGCCTTAGTAGTAAACATGTTGATATATTCCCAGGTGATAGAGAAAATAAGTGCCAAGGCATTTTAAAACCTATTGGTATAGAAAAATTTAAAGATACCTATAAAATTATTTATAAATGTGAAAAATGTGGATCACTTCATAAAAATATTATGGCAAAAGATGATAATTTTGATAAGATAATTGAACTATCTAAAAATAACTACTAAAAAGATAGCTTTTATGATATTATTTAAATAGGAGGGTGCAAAATGAATAGAGTAGAAATAAAGGAATTTGCTAAGAAAAAAATTCAAGGCCATTTATGGGATATTTGGAAAATAGTTTTAATGACTTATGGTATATTTTTTGGCTTTGGATTTTTAATTACTATCTTATTTGGTGAAGATGCCACTACAGTATCACTTATTGGAGAAATTATTTTGTTGCCACTTACTATTGGCGTAACAAGTTTTTTAGTAAATTTTGTAGAAGATAAAAACTTTGATTCAAAAGATATATTTAATTACTTTAAATCGTTTGTAAAAATTGTAGGAACACTTTTACTATCTGCTGTTTTAATAACTATTGCAAGTATATTTTTAGTAATACCTGGTATTATTTTAACACTTAGTTATTCACTTGTTCCAATTCTTTTAGTAAAAAGAGAGGATCTTGGCATAATTGAAACTTTAAAACTTAGTAGAACACTTATGAATGGTCATAAACTTGATGCATTTGTTTTGAGTTTGTCATTTATAGGGTGGACTTTTGTAGGGACTTTAACTTTAGGCATTGCATATATTTGGATTTACCCATATATGTCAGTAACATTTACTAAGTTTTATTTAAATATTCTTGAATCTAGCAAAGAATTGGCTTAAAAAGCCTTTTTTTATGTGATTTTTTTGATTTCCTTTATAAAAACTGAAGGATTATTTTTAGGTATTAATAAGTAAGACCTTATTTTACATCTAGTTATTGCAACGAAAAAAACACGTCTTTCTTCAGCATATGGAAAGTCATCCACTTTACTGCTTACATACGATAAGATCGGATGATTTTCTATTTTATTTGGAATGCCATAAGTTTTATTTGAAACATTTAAAATAATTACATAGTCAGCCTCAAGTCCTTTAGCACTATGGATAGTTAAATATTTATAAAATTTATCTTTATAAGTTATATTATCATTTTCAATTTTAAAATCATCATCAATATATTCATAAATGTCTTTTTGATTTCTTCCCAAAATTAAAATATTTTTTTCATTTAACATATTTAATAATTCTTTAAACTTTTTTTTAGGATTTAAATAATAAACTAATTCTAAAGGCTTTTTTTCATTAAAAAATCCATGCATACTTTTATCAAGTTGATTTTTGTTTTTGTTAATAAACTTTGCACTTATGTCGATAAGTTCTTGACTAAATCTATAGGTATTAGCAAGTTTTAAAACCTTTAAATTATCAATGTACTTTGATAAATTTAAAAATATAAATAAATCACAACCGGAAAAATGATAAATACTTTGAGCATCATCTCCGACTGCTGTAAAAATGGCTTTTGTGTTTTCAAGTATGACTTTAATTAAGTTAAATCTTATAAGTGAAGTATCTTGAAATTCATCGATAATAATATATTTAAAATTTTTGTAATTATATTTTTTCTGCAAAATTTTCGTTGCAAGTAAAATCATATCATCAAAATCAAGAGAACGAGTACTATTTTTTTCTTCTTCATATAAATAAAATATATCAAGTATTATTTTAATTAAATATTTATCATTTGTATTTTTTACAATATTTCTCAAATCATTAATTGAGTGATTATTAGTTTTATATAAGTTTATAAATGTTTTAATAAGTTTTTTGAAAGAAATATATTCAATAGAGTATTTATCAAGTTTTAAAATATTTAAGTATCTACATAATTTATCTTTATTTTTAATTGTTATTAAATATTCATCGATAATATAATCAAGCAAATTACTATCCGTTATTTGGTATTCTATATCATTATATTTAAGTATATCTATAGCAAGTCTATGAAAAGTCGTGATAAATAAATCATTGCCAAGTTTCTTTTTTAAATCATCAACGCTTTTATTTGTAAAAGATATAAGTAAAATTTCACTTTCTAAAACTTTTAAATCATTTATTAAATAACGAACCTTTTGCGCAATAGTGGTACTTTTACCGCTTCCGGGACCAGCAATAACTAAAGTGTTATCAGTTGAAAAAACTACTTTTAATTGAAATTCATCTAAGTTATTTGACATAAGGACCTTTCCTCATATCATGCACGAAAAGTATAACAAATAATAAAAGGTGTGTAAAGATATAACTTTTAATATTTAATAATTATTTAGAAAATAGTATACTTAAATAGTAGGTGTAATTTATGAGAAAAGTAAAAAATGTGATTGGCGTAGCATTTATTGAAGATGGAAAACTTTTAATTGTAAAAAGTGTCCGTAGTAGTAAAAGTAATGTTTGGACTTTGATTGGTGGAGGCGTTGAAAGTGGTGAATCAGAAGTTGAGGCCGCTATAAGAGAAGTTAGAGAAGAATTTCATAATGGCTTTGAAATTCAAGAAGAAGATTTAAAACCTTTGATGTGTTTTAAAGAAAGTGCCGCAAGTGACCCAGAACTTGATATAATAATGACTATGTTTTTATGTAGTAAAAAAATTGATAAAGCATTTTTTACTAATCAAGAAATAATAGCATATCATTTTTATAAAATAGGGGAAAGTAAGTACAATTTGTCTTCTGCAATAAGAGACCATTTTATTCCTTTTGCAATTTCTGAAGGCTTACTTTACTAAAAACTTTCAAAAAATTTAATTTTTAGTCTTGCAAGAGTAGGTTTTATATAGTATAATCATATTTGTTAGCGGAAAGCAAAGCACTGATGGGCGATTAGCTCAGTTGGTTAGAGCACCTGCCTTACAAGCAGGGGGTCATAGGTTCGAGTCCTATATCGCCCACCATTAGTGCCGACATAGCGTAACTGGTAGCGCAACTGACTTGTAATCAGTAGGTTGGGGGTTCGACTCCCTCTGTCGGCACCATTTAAAATTAACTCAAGAAATTGAGTTTTTTTTTTATTGATAAAATTGTTGTTTATTATATTTTTTTATGTTATAAGTATAGTAAGATAAGTAGGAAATAAATATGAAAAATAAAACAATTTTAATATCATTTATAATTATATTATCAATATGTTTTTATAACTGTTTTTCGGCGTATATTAACGATGTTAAGATAAAAAAACTATATGATAAGGTTGCACTTGAGTGTAAAAGTGAGAATAATACATATTCAGAATATGTTTGTAGTAAAGTCGTAGGTGAAGAAAGAAAAGTTATAGATGTTTACACTTTACTTTATAGTTCATTAAATGGTGGATCTGAATTAGTATATTTTTTTCAAATACCAATAATTGTATCTGCAATATGGGTAGTGTCTAAAGAAATTAGGTCATCATTTGTTAAAAATTATACAATGAGAAAATCTTATAAAGATTATTTTAAGCATTTAATAAAAAAAGCATATGCAGGAATATGGATATATCCTACGGTAATGATTTTACTTTTTATATTATGTGTAATACTTTCTGGCAATTTTAATTATCCAATTAATAATAATGGATGGCAGGTTAATTATTTAGAAAGATTTCCTTCCTTTTATACGGGATTTGTTTTAAATAAACTTTTTTTTAGTATTTTTTACGCTAACTTAGCTTTAATTTTTGCTAAGAAGAATAAAAGCGTTATCGTGGGTGCTCTTGAGGCAATAATAACTTTTTTTATAATAGGAATTTTTAATGAAACAATTATAGTAGGGTTAATTTTTAAAAAAATTCTTCATATTGATTTAAATAGTGGCATAATCAATATTCTTGATTGTTTAGCGTATTTCGAAGTATATAATGACTATTTATATTTACTTGTTAGTATTGTTTATGCACTTATTTCTTTTATAGTAGTTTATTTTATGTACAGAAATAAAGAAAAAATGGTAATTAATTGTGAAGAGTTGAGAGGTGGAAAGGAATATTATGAAGATTAAACTAGAACATGTTACAAAATCATTTAAAGGTATTGAAATAATAAGAGATGTTTCTACTACTTTTGAAAGTGGAAATATTTATGGATTAATAGGAAAAAATGGTTCAGGAAAAAGTGTATTTTTAAAAATGCTTTGCGGTTTTTATTTTCCTACGAGTGGAAGTATTTATTATAATGATGATAAATTAGATGTTAAAAATGATTTCCCTAAAAATACTCGCGCTTTAATTGAAAATCCTGATTTTATTCCTGAATTAACTGGCTATGAAAATTTAAAACTTCTTGCGGATATTCAAAATAAGATTGGGGATACTCAAATTTTTGAGGCACTTAAAGTTGTTAATTTATTTGATGAGAAAGATAAAAAATATAGTAAATATTCTCTTGGAATGAAACAAAAGTTAGGTATAGCTCAGGTAATTATGGAAGACCCTGAAGTTATGATTTTTGATGAACCATTAAACGGAATTGAAAGTGATACCGCTATAAAATTACGAAAATTTTTTATAGAGCAAAAAAAGGCTGGTAAGCTTATTATTGTGGCTTCACATATTAAAGACGATATAAATCTTTTATGTGATACAGTTTATAAGTTTGAAAATGGTAAGATATCTTATGAAGAGAATAAATGAATTTAAAAGAAATAAAATTTTTATTTTAAATAGTTTGAATGATTATAGATTTAAATTATATTTTTTGATAATTTTAATTCTTTCAATTTACTGTACGAGTTCTGTTTTTAAATCTAATATATTTTTAGAAACTTATTATAGTTTTATAAATAGTTGGGTATTTTTGGTTTTAAGTTTTGTATTTACTATTGTGACACTTGATTTTTGCAAAAAATATAGTAATAAATATTCACTTATGATTAGGCATAGGAATAAATCTACATTTATTAAAAAATTGATTTTTCCATTTTTCATTATTTGCAGTAGTATATTCCTAATTTTTTTATTATTAATATTTTCACTTTTGATAATCAAAAATGGGCCTTTACCACATACATTTAAATTTGTTTACGATTTAAATATTTCTTTTTATTTAGTGTATGTAATATTAAGATTTTTTATCTTTTTAATGTTGTTTTCTTTTTTTATTTATATGTGTTATTTTTTAGTAGGACCAAATATAACATTTGCAATTTACATTGTGATAAGTTTATTTCAATTTTTTTGTAGTAGTAATAAATTATTTTTCCCTTATTTTTTAAATGGTTTTTTATATGATAACTTTTTTATGGATTTAACTTATACAGTTGGAAATATACTAGTTTTTGAAGTGCTTATTTATTTGATATACAAAAGTTTAAGTTTAAATAAAACTTTTATTGTTGGAAAAATAAAATTCATCTTTTTAAAATCTTTTTATTCTATTAAGAAGAAAATTAAAATTATATTACCAATGCTTATTTCATATATAATATTATTAATTTTTATATTATCTAATTATAAAAATTCTGACTATTCAAGTGCTAATTTATTTTATGGAAATATTGCTGAAACTGATTTATTATTTTTGTTACAGAAAACAGTAAAAAGTTTTTTGGCAATTTATATTGGTTATTATTTTATAGTTTCAGATTTAAATAGGGCAAAGGAATATCTTTTTTTAAGAATGCAAAAAAGGGACTGGTTTTTATATAAAAATTTATTTTTAACTATATCTATAATAATTTTTAAACTTGCATCCTTTGCTCTTTATATAATTTTAAAAAGCGTATATCACTATAATGATAGTGTAAATTTCATATTAGTAATTTCCGACTTATTTTACATATTAACTATTATAGAGCTAATTTATTTTCTTATTTTTAGTTCTTTTTCTAAAATTAATATTTTAAAAATAATTTTATTCTTGCTATTCATTATTGTTTATATTTTAAAAGGATTTTATATAGGTCTTCCTTTAATAGCAATTTTATATTTCACATTATTTTTATTAAATTATGTTAAAACTATAAAAGGAAGCAATATTATTTATTTTTAAAAATATAATTTTTATGTTATAATCATTTTAAGAAAAGGTGATAAGGTGGATAAAAAAATTACGATAGGACTATTTAATGACTCATTTTTTCCAATGGCTGATGGAGTTATTATGGTTATGGATAATTATGCTAGAAGATTATGTCAATATGCAAATGTTATAGTATTTGTTCCAGAGTATTTAACAAAAAAGTATGATGATAGCGTTTTTCCATATAAAGTTGTTAGATGTCATTCTGTTAAAGTGCCGTTTTTAGACTATTCAGTCTCTGTCCCTAAAATAGATCCTAAATTTTCAAGAGAACTTAATAAGTATAAACTTGATATAGTCCATATTCATTCACCATTTACAATGGGTAAGGCTGGCCTTGCTTATGCTAAAAAACATCATATTCCTTGTATTGCCACGATGCATTCACAGTTTAAACTTGATTTTTTAAGAGCGGTAAAATCCGAAAAATTTGCAGATAAATTAACTGGCAATTTAATTAAAACATTTAATAAATGTGATGAATGCTGGGCTGTAAATAAAGAGGTAGCAAGAATATATTATGAAGATTATCACTATAAAACTATGCCTAGAGTAATGAATAATGCTACAGAAATGGTACCTGTAGAAAATTATAAAAAAGCATGTGATTATATTAATAAAAAACATCATATTCATTCAAGTGAGAAAGTATTTTTATTTGTTGGTAGAATAAATAAATTAAAAAATATATTTTTTATAGCAGATGCAATAAAAGCTTTAACCTTAAAAAATGTTAAATTTAAATTTAAAATGCTTTTCGTTGGAACTGGTCAAGATGAAGAAAAACTTGTAAGTTATATTCATGAACTTGAAATTGAAAAAGATGTAATAATGGTTGGAAAAATTACAGATAGAAAAGAACTTGCTTGTT
Source organism: uncultured Bacilli bacterium (assembly GCA_934096985.1). GTDB lineage: Bacteria > Bacillota_I > Bacilli_A > RF39 > UBA660 > UBA6448. The sequence goes on from CAKONC010000001.1 coordinate 264,817, forward strand.
ACTATGCAAGAGCAGACTTATTTTTATTTCCATCAGTTTATGATGCATCTTCGATAGTTCAAATAGAATCTGCGTCTCAAAAAACGCCAACAATATTTTTAGAAAATACTGCAACAAGTGCAACAGTAACAAATAATGTTAATGGTTTTATTAGCGAATCAACAGTAGGAGCTTTTTCAGATAAAATCATTGAAGTTATGACAGATAAACAATTATACAATAAAGTAAGTGAAAATGCCTATATTGATTTATATAAAACTTGGGATAAAACAGTTGATGAAGTATATAATTTATATATGAATTTGATTAATAAAAACCATAAAAAAGGTAATAAAGATTAAAAAGTTGCAAAAAAAATTAAAAAAATGCTAAAAAAGTGTTCACAAACATAATTTTTTATGATAAAATCTATTATGTCTTTAGGGAAAGGAAACTTTCTTAGTGTTTGGAAGGATAGCGAAGTGGCCAAACGCGGCAGACTGTAAATCTGTTCCTTCGGGTTCGATGGTTCAAATCCATCTCCTTCCACCATTTCAAATATTGCCTCGTAGCCAAGTGGCAAGGCATCAGACTTTGACTCTGACATTCCGATGGTTCGAATCCATCCGAGGCAGCCATTTCAAATACGTCCTGTTAGCTCAGTCGGTAGAGCATTTGACTTTTAATCAAAGGGTCTGGAGTTCGAATCTCCAACAGGACACCATTTAAAAAATAATTCCGAAAGGAATTTTTTTTATGCCTGTTTTTCTTTTATTTTACTTTAATTTATTGTATAATCTCTATAGGTGGTAATAGTGAAAGATGCAAAAGTTATTTTCATGGGAACTCCGGATTTTGCTGTTCCTGTTTTAAAATATTTAACTAAAAATACAAATGTCGTTTTAGTAGTTACAAAAAAAGATACTTTTGAAGGAAGAAAAAGAGTACTTACATTTTCTCCAGTAAAAAAAGTAGCTTTAGAAAATAATATTGATGTTATTACTCCAGATAAAATAAAAGACGTTGAGGAAATAATTGGTGAAATTAACCCTGATATTATAATTACTTGTGCATATGGAAAAATAGTTCCAGAAAGTATTTTAAATATTCCTAAACATGGTTCCATTAATGTGCATGCTTCATTATTACCAAAATATCGTGGTGCTTCTCCGATACAAACTGCAATATTAAATGGTGATGAAAAAACTGGTGTTACAATCATGTATATGGATAAGGGAATGGATACTGGAGATATAATTTCTATGAAGGAAATATATATAGATCCTTTAGATAATTATTTAAGTTTAAGTAATAAACTCTCTATTTTAGGAACAGATTTATTGAAAGAAACTTTACCGAGTATTTTAAAAGGTGAAAATAAAAGAGTTTGTCAAGATAATGAAAAAGCTAGTTATACTAGGCTTATTACTAGGGAAGATGAAAAAATTGACTTTAATAGACCTGGAATGGATATAATTAATCAAATAAGAGCGTTTTCTCCATCTCCTTACGCAAACTTTACTTTAAATGATAAAGAAATTAAAATTGTTAAGGCTTCATTTACTCCTACAAAAGTTAAAGCACCTTATGAAGTAGAGGTAACCAAGTCATCACTTGCTATAACTTGCGCTGATGGAATTATAAATCTTGAAATAGTTAAACCATTTGGTAAAAATGAAATGAATATTAAATCATTTTTAAATGGAATAGATAAGGATAAAGTTTATGTTAATCATTAATTATATTAAAAAGAAAAAACCTGACAGCATGTTTATTAAAGCTTGGGAAAATAAAAGATTACATGCATTAATTTGCTTAATACTATGGGCTATATTTATTGCTTTTGTATTCCTTATTTTAGGAAGTTTTGAAAAAAATGTGAAAACTCCTTCGAATGATAATAATATAAATGAAGAAGAAAAAATTATTACATTTGATGAAATGAAGGAAAAACTTTTACATAATAAGTTTGAATATAAATATACTTTATACTTAAGTGGTAAAAATATTTTGTACTATGGAGTTAAAAATGGATTAAACGATTCTGGATATAAAGAAGAAAATGATAAGATAATAAGGTATGTTATTGAAAATGAGAAAGAGTATCAACTTATAATGAATACAAAAGTTGAAGTTAATAATTTATATGAAGATATAGATAAAAATTTTATTGATTTAAATTATGTATTTGCTTTACTTGAAAATATGAATAAGGAAATTGATGAAGTTACAGAAAGTTTATATTATAGTAATGATGAATTAAATATTAAAATTAAGATTAATTCAGAAAATATTGAGTCTATTGATATTTTAAAAGGCAATGATAGTTATTTTTTAGAATTTAGTAATGTTTTATAATAATGGTGATTGTATGAAAAAGTTTATGTTAGTATTTGTTAATTTACTTACGATGGTAAGAATAATTGGTGTTTTTATGATTGTCCCTATATTTTTTACATATGGGGGAGTTAGTGCTGCAATTTTATCAGTAGCATGTTATTTAACTGATTGTATAGATGGCTTCTTAGCAAGAAAATATCATGTTGCAACATTTTTTGGCAGTATGTTTGATGGCGTTGCCGATAAACTTTTTTCATGTAGTAATTTAATAATTTTATTTAAGGTAACAAGCTACTCAATTATATCTATTATTTTTGAAATAGCAATTGTGCTTGTACAACTTGTTAAATACCAAAAAAATGTTAATATTCAATCTTCGAAACTTGGAAAAATTAAAACTATTATAATGAGTATTACGGTAATTTTAATTTATTTAATTACGGATATTAAAAAGCTTTCTTTTTTAGGAGATAAATTTATAAATTATATAGTATCCATAAATCCTGACACATTATATTTCATTTTATTTATTCCACTTTATATTTTTCAAATTTTAACATTATATTCGTATTTAAAATTCTTAAAAACTTATAATTTTAAAGAAGAACATCACGCTCCGAAAGTAGATATTAAATTAAAACCTAAAACATCCATAAAAAATAGATTTGCTAATTTTTGTACTTTGTGGCTAAATAATGAATTTTATGAAAAATATAAAGATTCTCAAGGATTAAGGGAGATTCGTAAAAGTATAAAAAATAATGAAAGAGTAAAGTAAAAATACTCTTTTTTTGTGACAAAATATGATATAATTTTCCTATGAAAAATATTTTTAATTATTCAAAAATCCTTTTAGAAGAAAAACTTGTAAGTGATGGATATAAAAAGTTTATGGCATCACAAATTTTTGATTGGATTTATGATAAAAAAGTTTATAATCCAGATATGTTTTCTAATATAAAAAAAGAAAATATAGAGTATATTAAAAAAAATTTTAGTTTTGATTTTATTGAAATGGAAAAAGTTGAGGAAGATACTTTAGTAAAAAAATTCTTATTTAAACTTAAGGATGGAGAAAAAATTGAATCTGTTTTAATGGTTCATGATTATGGATTAAGTGTATGCATTTCTTCCCAAGTTGGATGCAATATGGGATGTAAGTTTTGTGAAAGTGGTAGGCTTAAAAAAGTACGTAATTTAGAAACATATGAAATGTTAGAGCAAATAATTTTAATTTCTGATTACATAAAGGGTAGAATTGATAGCTGCGTTATTATGGGTATTGGAGAGCCTTTTGATAACTATGATAATGTAATTAACTTTTTAAAAATAATAAATGATCCAAAGGCCTTAAACATTGGAGCAAGACATATAACTGTGTCAACATGTGGAATTGTTCCTAAAATAAAAGAGTTTGCACTTTTACCTTTGCAAGTAAACTTAGCAATTAGTCTTCATGCTCCAAATGATGAAATTAGAAATAAAATAATGCCAATAAGTAAAGCATATAGTATTAAAGAGCTTATGGAGGCACTAGATTATTATTATGAAAAAACAAATCGAAGAATTACTTTTGAATATGTTATGCTAAAAGGTGTAAATGATTCTAAAGAGTGTGCGCAAATGCTAGCTAATCTTATTAAAGGTAAAAATGCGTATGTAAATTTAATTGCATATAATGAGACTAAAAATATCGATTTCAAAGAAAGTCCAAAAAGCACTATTGATGAATTTTACGATGTTTTGAAAAAAAATAATATAGATGTTACTGTTCGTCGTAAATTTGGTAATAAAATTTCGGCAGCATGTGGACAGCTTCGTAGTAAAGAAGTATAGTAAAATAAAAAAAATAATGATATAATGACAAAGAAGATAGGTGATGAAATGAAAGCATTTTATTTAACTGATGCTGGAAAAGTACGTAGTCATAATGAGGATAGTGTAACAATACTGAAAAATCAAAGTGGTGAATATCTTTTAATGGTTGCTGATGGAATGGGTGGTCATAGAAAAGGTGAAGTAGCATCCTCTATAGCACTTACTCATTTAGGTAAAAGATTTACTGATATAGCAAGTGTTGGTACAAAATATGATGCGGTTAATTGGCTTAATGATAATGTAAATGAAATAAATAAAAATATACTTGACTATGCAAGTGAGCATGAAGATTCTACAGGAATGGGCTCAACACTTGTAGTAGCAATTCAAACAAAAGATTATTTAATTTTTGGAAATATAGGAGACTCTTCGGGATATGTAGTTAAAAATAAAAAACTTCATAAAGTTACAAAGGATCACACTTTGGTAAATCTTTTGGTAGAAGCTGGTAATTTAACTGAAGAGGAAGCTAAATATCATCCAAAGAAAAATGTATTAATGAGAGCACTTGGAGCTACTGAAAAAGTCGAAATGGATATATTTGATGTTGACATGAATAATGAAGGCATAATGTTATGTTCTGATGGACTTACTACGATGCTTTCAGATGATCAAATAGAAAGGGTTTTAAATGATGATGAGCTTGATACAAATGAAAAAGTAATTAAGCTTATTCAAAAGTGTAATGCTAGAGGCGGATTTGATAATGTTTCGATAGCATATTTAGAGAAAAAGGAGGCTGATAATAAGTGATTGCTAAAGGTCAAAAAATTTCTGACCGCTATCAAATAATAAAGTCAATCGGTGAAGGTGGCATGGCAAACGTTTATCTTGCCTATGATACCATTTTAGAAAGAAATGTTGCTGTTAAAGTTTTAAGAGGAGATCTTGCAAATGATGAAAAATTTGTCCGTAGATTTCAAAGAGAGGCTTTACAAGCATCAAGTTTGTCACATCCTAATATAGTTGAAGTATATGATGTAGGAGAAGATAATGGCGAATACTACATTGTAATGGAATATGTTGAAGGTAAACATTTAAAAAATTTACTTAAAAAGCGTGGCAAACTTACCATAACTGAGGTTGTAGATATAATGCTTCAGGTAACAAGTGGTTTATCTGTTGCCCATGATAGTTACATAATTCATCGAGATATCAAACCTCAAAATATTATGATTTTAGATAATGGCCTTGTAAAACTAACTGATTTTGGTATAGCGCTTGCAATGAATTCAACTCAGCTTACCCAAACAAATTCGGTTATGGGCTCAGTTCATTATTTACCTCCAGAGCAGGCAAGTGGTAAGGGAGCAACACTTCAAAGTGATATTTATTCATTAGGAATACTTATGTATGAACTTCTTACTGGAAAATTACCTTTTAGAGGAGAAAATGCTGTAGAAATTGCTTTAAAACATTTAAAAGAAAATATTCCAAGTATTAGAAAAGAAATTCCAGATATTCCTCAATCTATTGAAAATATTATTTTAAGAGCTACCGCAAAAAATCCTAAGAACAGATATGCAGATGCAAGAGAAATGCATGATGATTTGGCAACATGTTTGGATGAATCAAGAAAAAATGAAATAAGAATTAGTTATAAATATCCAGAAATAGATTTAGATGATGGAAAAATGCTAAAAATAAAAAATGAAAAAGAAAATCTTACAAAAAAGGAAAGTGATGAGATTATAGCAAAGAAAATAACCCAAAATGATATGCGTAAACAAAATAAAACATTAGTTGTTTTAATATCAATATTTACGGGAATTGTAGTATTAATAACAAGTATTGTAGTACTTCTTCCAAAAATTACTAAAAAAGCACAAGTTACAGTTCCAGATGTTTCTAATATGACTGTTGCAAAAGCAAGTGAATTATTAGAAAAAGAAGGTTTTACTGTATCACCAGAACAAATTGAGGAAGAAGATGTAAAAGTTGAAAAAGGTAATGTCATAACTACTGTGCCATCTCCGGGAACAAAGCATAAAAAAGGTTATGAAATTACATTGAAAGTTTCAACAGGAAATAAGTCTTTAGAAGTTGAAGATTATACAGGTAAGAATTATCTAGAAATTAAAGGAAAGCTTGAAGCTTATGGAATTATAGTTGAAATTAAAGAAGTTGAAATTGAAGCTGATTCTGAGGATGAATATGAAACAAATATGATTATGGAACAATCTGTTAAAAAAGGCGAGTATTTAACAAGTGGAGATAGAATTGAACTTTCAATTCCATTAATTAAAAACTTATATCCAGATTTTACTGATGGTATTTATACAATCGTAGATGTAATAGATTTTGTAAGAGAATACAAATTAAATGTAAAATATTTAGATAAAGATGGAAAAACTTTATCAATTAATGATAGCAATGCAAATGAATATAGCGATTATAAAATTATTTCTCAAAATAGAAAAGCTGGAACAAAGGTTACTGAAGGAGCTCAACTAATTATTAAAATTGATGTTTCTGAAAAAAACAATGATAGTGAAAATAAAACTTGTGACGGCGGTTTATGTTAAAAGGGCAAATAATAAATATTAATTCAAATAGGTATAAGGTTTTAGCAAATAAAAAGGAATATATATGCACCGCAAGGGGTAAATTTAGAAATGATAAAATTACCCCTTTAGTGGGTGATTATGTTGAGTTTGATGAAAACTCTTTGCAAATGAAAACAATTTTACCTCGAAAAAACTTTCTAAATAGACCAATGGTTGCAAATGTAGACATTGCGTTAATAGTTACAAGTGTAAAAGAGCCAAATTTAGATTTAAATTTATTAGATAAATTATTAATGGTAATTTATTTAAATAATATAAAACCGGTTATTTGTTTTACTAAAGTAGATTTACTAAATAGTAAAGAAAATGAAGATTTTTCGAAAATAAGAGCATATTATAGCAAGTATTATGATGTTATTGATAATACTGAACTAGAAAAATTTGAGAAAATTGTTCAAGGAAAAACTACTATTTTATGCGGACAAACAGGAGCGGGAAAATCAACATTTATAAATAAAATAGATCCGAGTTTAAAACTTGATACAAATGAAATAAGTAAAGCGCTTGGAAGAGGCGTTCATACTACAAGAATGGTGTCACTTTATGATGAAGGTGGATATTTTATTTGCGATAGTCCGGGCTTTAGTAGCATTTCACTTGAATCTTTTACCAAAGAGGACATTCGTAATGGGTTCATAGAATTTAGTGATTATAATTGTAAATATAGAGATTGCAATCATATTAATACCGAAGGATGTCAAGTTGAAAATAATGAAAAGATACTTTTAAGTAGATACGATAATTATGTAAATTTTATAAAGGAGTTAAATGAAAGTAGCAGTAAGTTATTTAAGTAGTAATGATTATAAAAAGTGTATAGAGCAAATAGAAAATAGCAAAGCTGATTTTATTCATGTTGATATTTGTGATGGAAATTATGTTGAAACTAATAATATTGATATGAACCAAATTTTAAATCTTTTAAGTAATACTCAAAAAAAATTAAATATTCATTTAATGGTACGTAATCCTTTAGATTATATAGACAAACTTAAAGATTTAAATGTTGATGTTATAACTATTCATAATGTAAATAATGCTGGTAGTATATTAAACTATATTAAATCACTTGGTATTAAATGTGGTATTGCTATTAATCCAAATGAAGAATTAAAAGATTTTGAAAAATATTATCCAATTGTTGATGAAGTTCTTGTAATGAGTGTTATGCCTGGTAAGGGTGGACAAAAATTTATGGAAAGTGTATTAAAAACAATTGATAGTTTAAATTTAATTAAAAATAAGTATCATTTTGATATGGCAATTGATGGTGGTATTAATAGTAATACAATTAGTCTTATAAAAGATAAAAATTTAGATTTATTAATAAGCGGTTCATATATTACAAATAGTGATAATTATGATGAAAATATAGACAGACTAATATCATAAAGTTACAAGAAATTGTAGCTTTTTTCTTTTTTCAAAATAAAAGACAAATAAGTAAAAATTTGCCTATTTGTCATTATTCTAAAATTGTAAGTTAATTATTATATTTTTTTTATAATTTTCTATAAAGTCCGATTGCTATACCAAGTATTTTACAATCAGGTAAAATAATAGGAGACATTGTATCATTTTCTGGCTGCAGCCTTATATGTCCGTTTTCTTTATAAAATCTTTTTAGAGTAACTTCATTTTCGAGTGTCATAGCAACAACAATTTGTCCATTGTGGGCACTATTAGTTTTCTTTATTATTACGTAGTCATTGTCATAAATACCCGCATTAATCATACTTTCCCCAGAAACATGTAAAGTAAATACTTCTTCATTTTTTGGAATTAGACTTGCTGGTAAATCAAAAAATTCATTTGGTGTTTCTATTGCTGTAATAGGAGAGCCTGCGGTAATTTTCCCAAGAAGCGGTACTTTTACAACATCTTCGTTTCTTTCATCGTATTCATTTTCTACGAGCAATGATATAGTTCTGAATTTATTATTCGTTGAAGTTATAAAACCTTTATTTTCTAAATTTTTTATATGAACAAATACAGTGGCAGGACTAGAAAGGTTAACGCCTTCACAAATTTCTCTTATAGTAGGGGAATATCCATATTTTGCATTATATTTTTTTATATATTCTAAAATGTCATTTTGTCTTTTAGTTAATTTTTTATCCACTTTTTATCTTTCTCCTTTTGATATTTTAATTTTACAATATATGTTGTAAAATGTCAAACAAATGTTTTTATTTTAATTGACACGAACAATTATTTGTATTAAAATCAAAAATGAAAGAGGCGATGATTATGTTAAAAAGATTATTTAAAAATTATGGAGTTATTTTACTATTTTATTTATTTTTAGTATTGTGTGTATTTTTATTAAATGCAAGATACTCTATTTTAAATTCACGTAATATCCAAAATATTTCTTATGTGGTTAATAATTAAAGTTTATTTTATAAGAAAATTATGATAAACTATAAAATAGGAAGTGAAATGATGGCAGTAAAACCTAATGATATAGTTAATAATATTAAAATGCTTGCTCTTGATATGATAAATGATGCAGGAAGTGGACATCCTGGTGTAGTAATGAGTAGTATGCCAATATTATATGCATTATATAATAATGTAATGAATATTATTCCGAGTAAACCTAATTGGATGAATCGTGATAGGTTAGTTGTATCTTGTGGTCATGCAAGTGCAGCATTATATGCCATGCTTTATTATGCTGGCTATGATTATTCTATTGAGGATTTAAAAAGGTTTAGAGATATAGACTCTTATGCTCCAGGCCATCCTGAACTTAATCCACTAATGGGCATTGAATGTAGTACTGGACTTTTAGGTCAAGGAATTGCAAATGCTGTTGGAATGGCACTTGCTGAAAGATATTTTGAGTCTTTGGCAAGAAATGTAAATAATAAATTAAGTTTAGTTGACTACTATACTTATGTAATATGTTCTGATGGTGATTTAGAAGAAGGCATAAGTTATGAAGCATTATCTTTTGCTAGTACTCAAAAGTTAAATAAATTAATCGTTATTTATGATGCAAATAAAGTAAGCATCGATGGTGATATTTCTAAAACTTTTACTGAAGATATCGAATCAAGATTTGATGCTTTAGATTTTAATATAATTAATGTAAAAAATGGTAGTAATATTTCTAACATAACTGATGCATTAAAAGAAGCTAAAAAAAGTGATATGCCATCACTTGTTATTGTTAATACTGTTTTAGGAGATGGGCTAAATGATGCTGGTACAAGCAAAGTTCATTCTGGTATAGTGGACAATGAAGAAATAATTTCATTAAAGCAAAAATATAATATATCATTAGAACCATTTAGTTATGATGAAAAATATCGAAATATTGTAATTAATAATATTGTAAGTAGAATGGAAAAAACTTTTGATAAATGGAAAATTATCTACGATATAGCACTTCAAAGTAGAGATAATAGTTTAGTAAGCATGATAAATTTACTTGAAAAAGGAGAATTTATTGTAGATTTTGACTCTACTAATTATCAAATTAATGATAAATATTCTGAAGAGGGAAGATTATCTAATCAAAAAGTTATGAATTTTATTGCTCCAAAAACTAAATTCTTTTTAGGAGGAAGTGCTGATTTATTTAAATCAACTAGATGTTTACTAACAAAAGATACTTTAATGTCTGATATAGATCCTTTAGGAAGAAATATTGAGTTTGGTGTAAGAGAACATGCTATGGGTGCAATTCTTAATGGAATGGCTCTTTCTGGATTAAGATGTTTTGGATCTACTTATTTAGCTTTCGCAGATTATTTAAAACCGGCAATGAGAATGAGTAGTATGATGAATTTACCAGTTACTTATATTTTTTCTCATGATAGTGTTAGTATTGGTGGTGATGGTCCAACTCACGAACCTATTGAACAACTTTCAATGCTTAGAACTATTCCAGGTATGGTAACATTTAGACCCGCGGATATTAATGAAATAATTGGAGCGTGGGAATATATATTAAAGAATAAAACTACAGTATCTTTAGTAATAAATAAAGATAATACTAGTATTTTGAAACATACCAATGGTAAATATGTAAAATATGGTGCCTATATAGTTAGAAAAGAAAAATATCATTTAGATGGAATAATTGTTGCTACAGGATATGAAGTGACTACAGCTTTAAAAATTGCCGAAGAATTATTTAATGAAGGTATTGATTTAAGAATTGTATCTATGCCTTCGATTGAATTATTCTTAAAACAAAATCCTGTTTATGAAGAAAAACTTTTACCTAAAGATGTTATGACATTTACTTTAGAGGCTGGTTCTACGTTGCTATGGCATCGTTTTGCATCGAACCCTAAATGTGCTTTAGGAATAGATACATTTGGTGCTTCAGGAAAGAAAAATGATGTTTTAAAATTTTTGGGATTTGATTATAATGCACTAATTATGAAGATTAAAAATATGCTCGAAAAGTAGTTAATTCGACATATTTTTTTTATTTAGTTTGTTAATATTAACATGAAATGAGGGATATGATGAGAAAGTTTTATGTTTTTAATATTAATAAAGAAATGAGTGTACTTGCAAAAGATAGTCCGTATATGCTATATAAAAGTTTTGAAACCATTTATAATAGTAATAAAAAAGATTTAAATATGGCACAAAATTTGTATGAACAAATGGCTATGAGAATAAATCAAAATGTAATAAATCAAAAAATTTATGCAGCAAATAAAGATAATCAATTTTATTATTTAGTGGGAAACGTACATCATTATTATAATAAGTATAAAGGTGAAGAAGAACAGTTAACAGTAAAAAATTCTTTTTTATCTTCAGTGGGAAATAGTAATAATCTAGTTTTACTTAAATCTTTAATTAATTATAATTTTTTCGTTTGTGATTTTGAAAATAAAGATTATTTTTGGTTAGATGAGATTTGCTGTTAATTATAGACAAAATAAAATATATTTAGTAAAATAATTCTGGGAGTGATAAATAATGGGCGCACAAATTGCTTGGGGCTTGATAGGTCTTGTTGTAGGAATAGTAATAGGTTTTTTAATTGCTCGTATTACTACGAAAAAATTACTTGAAAAAAATCCACCTATTAATGAGAAGATGATTGAAGCTATGATGAGTGGAATGGGTAGAAAACCTAGTCAAAAGCAAATAAAACAAGTTATGAGTCAAATGAATAGATATAAATAATTTTTGTATCTATTTTTTTATTTTTATGAGATAATTAAATTGGAGTGTGATGACATGATTACAAATGAAAATGTTTTAAAAGAGCAGAAGGGAATTACTAAGAAAATTTTTATATGGCTATTAATTATCTTTGCAAGTTTTGGCTTATTTATTTTAGGGGATTATCTAAATGGTAAAGCCAAAAATAAAGCTAAAGATTTAGAAACTATAATTACAAGTAAAGATGAAAATAAAGAAGCACTTCATACATATATTACTGTTAAGAAAAATCCTTATAAATTTGCTGTATCAAGTGATACTACGGATGCGTATTATATTTTGACAGATGGAAACTATCTATATGTAGCTTATATGAGCGTAGATGACTACAATAAAGTTAATGATGAAAATGATTATGATGGAACAATTAAAATTGAGGGAGTAACTGAAATTCCATCCTCTGATGTTAAAAAACTAGCTATTGATACATATAATGAACTTTTTGAAGCAGAACTTACTACTGCGGATTACGATGCTTATTTCGGGGATATTTATATTGATACAACTAAAGAATATAGTTCAGGTTATAACATTATAAATGTTATTGGATTTATGCTTCTTCTTGTTAGTATAATATGTTTAATAATAAACATTGCAAAGAAGATTAGTTATAATAAAAATATAAAAAAACTTTCTAGAGTAGAACTTAAACATATTAATGATGAACTAAATAATCCTAAATCATTTTATTATAATTATGCAAAAGTATATTTAACAGAAAATTATATTGTAAGCATTAGTCTTCCATTTTGCGTTATTAAATATGCTGATATTTTATGGATGTATAAACATGTACAAAGGACAAATGGAATTAAAACAAACGAATCCATTATTTTAAAAGATATGTTTAATAAATCTTATAGCATTGCCTCAATGAGTCTTAGTACAAAAGCAAAAACTGAACAATTCGAAGAAATAATGAACACTATTAGTCAAAAAAATCCAAATATTTTAGTAGGTTATACTAAAGAAAATATTAATGAATTTAAATCAAAAACTAAAAGAAGAAAATAAAAATTCTTCTTTTTTGGTGTTGTTTGACTTAAAATATATTGAGTGTTATAATACAAAGCAACTTTAAGGGGGAACTATGCTAAAGGTACTAAATAAAAAGTATGAAAAATTACATATTTTTAATTTACCACTTAATATATTAATAGAGCATGTTTTTTCAAATAATCTATATTTTCTTTTTGATGATGAAATATTTTGTAAATATATAATTGAAAATTTAAAAAATATAGATTTTAAATATTTATTGAAAATTCTTTCACTTGAAAGTGTTACTCAATATATTAGAATGGTTGATTTACTAGATTTTTTTTATTTACTTAATGATGAAGAAAAAATAACTTTACTTAATCTTACTCATATACAAAAGTTCTTTTTCAAAAAACACTTTTTAAGTTATAAAAAACTTGATTTAGGATTTTCTAGTTTAGAAAGTTATAAAATACTTCTTAAAATGTTTCCTGATGAAGAAAAAAGAGCCATTATTTTAAGAGGTGTAAAAGATGAAGATTTCGTATTTTCGTATTTAAAAAGTCATAAATTTTCCGAAGTATATTTATTTAGTATAGTTTCAAAATTTTCCGAAGATGAACATATTATTTCTTTTCTTAATTTATTTAATTCTAGTCATAAATCCTTTCTTATATCTAAATTACATTCAGAGGAATATAAAAAAGCTCATTTTGATGAATTAAGCTTATCAGAACAACTAAAATTTATATTTACTAAAGATGATACAGTTAAGTGTAAGTTTATTGAAGAAGGTTTTTATCCAGAATTTATTATTCCATCATTAAATGATTTAAATAAATTATTTTCTTATTTTTTAAGGTTAAAAGATTATGATAAACAACTTATAGTTTTGCAAAAAGTAAAAAACGATAATATAAAATTTGGACTTTTTCAAGTTATGAATTTAGAAAATCATTATATCGAGGTTCTTTTATATTTATATAGTACTGTAACTGATTCGGAAATTAGAAAAAAAATCAAAGATTTAATTGCAGATAAAGGAATCATTGAGGCTATAAAAAGTAATGATAAAAATCCTAAAATTCTTACAAATGACATAGAATTTTCACAGACTGCTTTTGTTGATGAAAGAATAACTATAGGAATAGAAATTGAATGTACAAATAGTTATAATGATGCATATATTGCAATTAAAAAACTTTTATCTAAGTGGGATATTAAAGAAGAAGCCACTGTTATAAATGGGGTTGAAATTACATCTCCGGTTTTAAATTATAATTTAAAATCATTGAAAGAGTTAAAATATGTTTGCTTATTTTTACAAAGGAATAATTTTGCAGTTAATGAAAGCTGTGGAGGCCATATTCATATAGGATTTGATTATTTTGAAGATATAACAGACCTTCAGTTATTTTATTATTTATATGTTCACTGTGAAGATGCTATATCATTAATGATTAATAGGTGTGGTTCTAAAATAAGAACATGTGCTTTAACAAATGCAAGACCTATAAAAGATATGATGATAAATGCTTATGGAAAATACATGTCCTTTACTCATTTATCAATAACACAATTCGTATCTCAAATGAAAGAACTTCAACATGATAGATATACATCAGTAAATTTGGATAATGCTTTATCACCTCAAAAAAATACGATTGAGTTTAGAATTCCTAATGCTGAAATTGATTTTGATGAACTTAATTATAATATAATATTTATTACAAGACTTATTTATATAGCTAAAAACTTACCTTTAGAAAGCCTTGATGAAAAAACATTACAAAAAATTATGTCATTAAGTAGTGATATTCCATTATGTGATAAAAGAGATATATTACTTGATTTAATGTTTAACGAAATAGATTTAAAGAATATTTATTTTGATAGATTTGAAAGTAATTTAGAATTAAATAAAGAATTTAGCCAAAAATTATAAAAATTTGTTTACAATTTAAAAAATATGTTATATCATTTATTTAAGGTAGTGAAGATAATGAGTGATAATAAAAAAGTTTTAATATATTGCCCGAATTTTTATAAAATAATAGAATTTAAACCTATAACAAGTGATGAAATAACTGATAAGCTTATCAGAATGTATAAAGAATATATTTTTAAAGTAGATATTAATAATGAAGAAAATGTGTTCGAGATAAAAAGATTAGATGAAGCTTTATCTAAATACATTGATGATTATATTTTTAGAAAAGAATTAAAAAAGCAAATTTTACTTGTTAAAGTTAAAAATGATTGTAAGGATATATTGAAATTTTTTGTTGATAAAATAATTTCAATATTTAATAGTTATAAAGAAAGTAGTACAAGGGTTATTTATATATCAAGATGGATATAAAATAACTTTTTTTATGTTTTTTAATAATTGCAATGTTAATACATTTTTGCTATACTTATCATAGTAAGGAGTATGAAAGATGAACACAAAGCCAAAGTTATCAAAAAATGAAGTGATTATTACTTTTATTGCTATTTTTCTACTTATTACATTAGTATCTGCAGCAACATTTGCATATTTTGGTTCTTTCTCTACGAACTTAAACAATAAACTACATGTAAATATTACTACTGAAAATGGTGTTACATCTACATTTACTACTGGAGGGGCAATATTAAACTTAACTGTACCTCCTGCAAAAATGGCTCAACTTAATAATGGGACTTTAGCAGCAAGCAGTAATGCTAATTTATCTGTTAAATTGAATTCTGCATCTTCAAGTATAAAAATGGAGTGTACTTATGATATAGTTTTTGAATATCAAAGTGGATCCAAAGTATATGGACTTGGTGATGAAAAAGTTACAACTGCTGGTGAAAAAGAACTTACAATGAAAGCTATAGGTAACAGTGGAACGAACAAATTTGCCGAAGAGACAAATTTTGATTTTAATACTTCAAATGGATGGGTGAGTGCAACTTCAAGTAAGGGTGCAAATATTATTTTAGTAAGTGATGCCAAAATCACAAGTGAAGGCACTGAAAATGTTTCTAATTGGAATTTTGAATTTAAATTTTACAATTTAGAGGCACGTCAAGCTGGGTTAGAAAATAAAAATTTTGTTGGAAAAATATATGCCGTAAGTAAAGGCTGTATAAATATTCAATAAATGGTGCAATTATCACACCATTTTTTATTGCTTTAAAAAATAAACTTTGTAATTGAATATTTAATGAAAATATATTATCCTTATTATAGGAAAGAGGTTTATAGTGAAAAAGGAAAATAGTAACCAAAAAATAGCTATTATAAGTGTTTTAATTTTTGTTTTAATTATAGGAATTACAATTATAGTGACAACCAAGTTAAAAAAGAAAACTACGGTTAATACTGATGTGAAAAATTTTGATTCTGAATACAAAATGCTTGATAACAATTTACAATTATTAGATTTATATTTTTTAAAAGCAGAAAATGAGGAAGACAATATTGTTTATAGTCCAATTTCAATTAAGTATGCGTTAGCAATGCTTTCAGATGCTGCATCTAGTGACAGTAAGGGCCAGGTTGATGCAGTTTTGGGTAAATATAGTCCTCAAAAATATGTTAATAGTAAAAATATTTCTTTTGCTAATGCAATGTTTATAAGGGATAGTTTTAAACAAAATGTAAAAGAAAACTATGTAGAATTAATAAAAAATAAATATAATGGTGAAGTAATTTATGATGGCTTTAATAATGCAAATACTATTAATTCTTGGGTTTCAAATAAAACATTTAATTTAATAAATAATTTACTTGATGATGTTTCAAATAATAATTTTATGTTAATAAATGCTCTTGCAATTGATATGAATTGGAATTATTTAATTCAGCCTATTTTAACAGACAATAATAGCTCAGATTTTCAAAAAAAGGTTTATGATAAAAAACATTTTAATATAGCAGCATGGCATGTTGATTATCTTCATGAGGATTTAAATTCAATGTATATAAGCTCTATTGCGGCAGATGAGTATCCTATAATGAAATTTAACGATAAAGATGTTAGTTCTTTAAAATTTGGCGCTTCAATTAATAATTATGATATTGTTAATGTTTTAGGCAAAGAAAATATTCGTAATGAAATTACTAAAGAGTATGAAAAATGGGTTAGTGATGATTATTGTGAGACTCATGAGTACGAGGAAACTAGCACATTTGTTGATAATTTTATAAAAGAGTTAGATTCAAATTATAAAGATATTGGTAGTTCTACGGATTTTAAATTCTATGATGATGAGAATGTTAAAGCTTTTGCTAAGTCATTAAAAGAGTATGATGGTTTAAATTTAGAATATGTTGGAATTATGCCTAAAAATGAAAAATTAACTAATTATATAGATTCTTTAAAAGTAAGTGATGTGACTAATGTATTTAATAATTTAAAAGAAATAAAATTAGATAATTTTGAAAAAGGATATATTACACAAATTAAAGGAAGCATTCCATTATTTAAATTTGATTATGAACTTAATCTTGAAAATGATTTAAAAAATATTGGTATTACTGATGTATTTGATACAAATGCAGACTTATCAAATTTAACGGATAGTAAAGAGCTAATTAATTCCGCTATTCATAAAGCCACAATTGAGTTTTCAAATGAAGGAATTAAGGCTTCCGCAGCAACTTCGATAGGAGGATTAGGAGCAATAAGTTGTAGTTTTGAACATTTATATGAAGTTCCAGTAAAAGAAATTGATTTAACTTTTGATAAGCCATTTATTTTCTTTATTAGAAATTCAGAAACTGGAGAAATTTGGTTTACAGGAGCAGTATATAATCCATAAATAGTTATTTTATAAAATAATAAAAACAAGAGAAAAATTTAAATTATATAAAAATAAATTCTTTCTCTTATTTTTTGTGTAAAAATAAGTATAGTTTTATGGGTTTTAATTGTTAAGAAAAATAAAATAAGTTACAATAAATATGGAGAGGTAATTATGATTTTAGATGGTAAAAAAGTAAGAAATGAATTACTTTCGTTTTATGAAGAAAAAATAAAAAATGAAAGTCTTAAAATAAGCCTAGCAATTATTTATATAGGTGATGATGAACCAAGCAAAATTTATATAAAAAATAAAATTAAATATTGTGAAAAAGTTGGCATAAAAGTGATTTTATATGAAATGAGTGCTAAAACTAAAGAAAAAGAAGTTATAGAACTTATTGAAAAGTTAAATGATTCAAATGATATTACAGGAATTATCCTACAAAGCCCAGTGCCTAAACAAATTGATTTTTCAAAATGTAGTAGTTTTATAAAGCCATGTAAAGATATTGATGGTTTTACTAAAGAAAATCTTTATAAATTAGTTCATAATGAGCCTGGTCTTTTTCCATGTACTTCGAAGGGCATTATTATGCTTTTAAAATATTATAATATTACTTTAGCGGGTAAAAATGTTTGTATTGTTGGAAGGGGAGATATTGTAGGAAAACCTCTTATTTTTGAAATGTTAAATAATAATGCTACAGTTACAGTTTGTCATTCTCACACAAAAAATATTTCTGAATTTACAAAAAGAGCGGATATTGTTATTAGTGCGGTAGGAAGTGCTAGATTGATAAAAAGTAACATGGTAAAAGATGATGCTATTGTTATAGATGTAGGGATAAGTGTTATTGATGGTAAAATTGTTGGAGATGTTGACTTTGATAATTTAAAAGATAAATGTACTTATATAACTCCGAATCCTGGTGGCGTAGGACCTATGACTATTTCAATGATTATAGATAATTTAATAAAAGCGTATTATATGCAAAAGGAGAGTGTAAATGGATAAAAAAATAATTGATGCTTTAGAAAAAGAAAGAAAAAGACAAGAAAGATCGATTGAGTTAATTGCTTCAGAAAATTATGTTTCAAATGATATTTTACATCTTCAGGGAAGTATTTTAACAAACAAGTATGCTGAAGGATATCCTGGTAAAAGATATTATGGTGGTTGTGAAAATATTGATGAGATAGAAAGTTTGGGAATTTCATATGCTTGCTCATTGTTTGGAGCAAAATATGCAAATATTCAACCTCACTCTGGCTCAAGTGCAAATATGGCTGTGATAAGAACACTTATTAATCATGGGGATAAAATTCTTAGCATGGATTTAAATAATGGTGGACATTTAACTCATGGTTTCAAAAGTAGCTTTAGTGGTATCGATTATGATGCATATTTTTATTCATTAAATAGTGAAACCGAAATGCTTGATTATGATGAAATTGAGCGGCTCGCTACTGAAATTAAACCTAAACTTATTATTGCAGGTGCATCAGCTTACTCAAGAATAATTGATTTTAAAAGGTTTAGAGAAATAGCGGATAAAGTTGGTGCTTATCTAATGGTTGATATGGCTCATATTGCTGGCCTTGTAGCTGGTAAAGTTCATCCATCACCAGTGCCATATGCGGATGTTGTCACATCTACAACGCATAAAACTTTAAGAGGACCTAGAGGAGGCATAATTCTTACAAATAGTGAAGAACTTATTAAAAAAATAAATAAAACTGTTTTCCCTGGAATTCAAGGTGGACCTTTAGAACATGTTATAGCCGCTAAAACTGAATGCTTTTATGAAGCAATGGGTGATGATTTTAAAATTTATGCTCAAAATGTGATAAAAAATGCTAAAGCTTTATGTGAAACTTTAAAAAGTGAAGGTTTTAAAGTTGTTTCCAACGGTACAGATAATCATTTAATATTATTAAATGTAAAAAGTGTTAATTTAACAGGAAAAGAGGCTGAAAAAATACTCGAGAAAATAAATATTACAGTAAATAAAAACATGATTCCAAATGATAGTGAAAAGTCTACGATAACAAGTGGCCTAAGGCTTGGAAGTGCTGCAATGACCACAAGGGGACTTAATGAAGAAGATTTTAAAAATATTGGTTTAATAATTAGTAAGGCTTTAAAAAATCATGATGATGATAAAATTTTAAAAAATTTAAAATTAGAGGTTAAGAAAATAACTGATAAATATCCATTATGGTATTAAGGAGGAAAAATGGAAGTTAAATTATTAGGTTCTACGGATCAAAAGTTTATTGAAAGTCAAATTCAAATATGTGCTGCTGCGGGAAAACTTTCAAGAATGCCTGGAACAGTTTTTGATGCAGTTTATTCAATGAACGATCCAGCAAAAGCATTAAAATTTGTTAATAGAGTTATAGGTATGGGACACACATCTACAATTGATCATGACTATATGGTGTTTGCTTTATCCAAGGTAAGTCCTATAGTAGAGCAAACTATTATTGAAGAAAGATTTTCTTCCTTTACAATTAAATCCCGAAGAGAAGTTGATTTTTCAAATGTTGGTTTTTATGTACCAGACTTTCGTATGAAGGATGGTAGTGTATCTTCAGATAATGATAAATTAAAAGAAAAATATATTAACTATATGAACTCTTTATTTGAAAAATATTCTATTTTAGAAAAATCGGGAATTTCAAAAGAAGATGCACGTTTTATATTACCTTATTCATATCATTCAGAAATTATTATGGGACTTGATGGAACAAGTTTAAATAGAATGATATCAAATCTTACAAAAACAAAATATGCAAATATTCCAGAACTTAAAGAGTTAGGTGAAAAACTAAAAAAGATAGCAAATCAAAGAGCACCTTACATTGAAACACTTCAAGAAAAAGTACAAGAAAAAAGTGAAAGTCTTGCTTTTAATATTTTAAGTGATGCTGGAGTTAAAAAAGAATATACCCCTTTAGAAGAACCAATTTTATTATCATCCACTGATGATATTGATAAAACTATATTTGTTAATGCTATTTGCCGTATATTTGGTAAAAATGCAAACGAAGCAAATATTATATATGAATCAGTATTGTCTAGTGATGAAGATTTAAAGCATAGATTAATGAAAGCAATTTTTGAGGAAGTAAATAATGAAGATTTAAGACAAGTAAACTTTAGATTTCAATTATCTATTCCGTTTTCCATTTTAACTCATTATACTCGTCATAGAAGACTTTCTTTATCAATACCAGATTTTTCTCCTTTAGTGGATTTAAGTCAGTATGAAATTCCTCCGAAAATTGCAAATAGTGAATTTAAAGATTTTTATGAAGAAATTTTTGAAGAAAATGTAAAAGTAAAAGATGAATTTAAGGCATTAGGTATTCGTGATGAAGATTTAGTTTACTTTACTTTAAGTGGTAATAAAGTTAATGTAATTATTAATTTTGATGGAGAAGCTTTTAGATGGATTTGCCGTTTAAGAGAATGTACAAAGGCACAATGGTGTATTAGACAAAATGTTACTAAAATGCATGAATTATTAAAAGAAAAATCTACTTATTATGTAGAAAATTTAGGCCCTGATTGTGTAACAAAACATTATTGTGGTGAAGGAAAAGAATCATGTGGCAGATTAAAATTAATCTTAAAAAAGGAGAATAAATGAAGGGAAAATTAATCGTTATTGAAGGAACTGACTGCTCTGGTAAAGAAACTCAAACAGCTTTGTTAGTAAAATATTTAAAAGAAAAAAAAGAAAAGGTATTTACCATGGCCTTTCCAAATTATGATAGTCCTACGGGAAAAATTATTGGTGGTCCATTTTTAGGAAAAAAGTATATTTGTGATGGCTTTTTTCCTGAAGGAGCACCAAGTGTTGATCCAAAAGTATCATCACTTTATTTTGCTGCAGATAGATATTATAATCTTCCTATCATTCAAAAGAAGTTAGAGGAAGGATACATTGTGATACTTGATAGATATGTATATTCAAATATGGCTCATCAAGCTGGAAAAGAGGGTGACAAAGAAAAAAGACAAGAACTTTATAAATTTAATGCTACATTGGAATTTGATTTATTAGGTCTTCCTCGTGCAGATAAAGTAATATTTTTATATATGCCAGTTGAGGGTGCAAAAGCACTTAGAGCTAATAGACCTGAGGCTCTTGATCAAAATGAAATGGATGAAGAATATCTAAAGAAAAGTCAAAAAGCATATTTAGAACTTTCTAAACTTTTTAATTACATTAAAATTGATTGTTTTAAAGATGGAGTAGTACGCTCAATTGAGGATATATCAAAAGATGTAATTAAAGCTTATGAAGAAAAAACTATAAAAAATTGAAATTTAAATAATAAATGGAGGTAAATAATGAACAAAGAATTTCAAGAAGTAAAAGATTTTCAAATAGCCTTTGGTCATCCAACAGCAGCTGCACCAACACCAATGGCAAATGAAAGGGCCATGAAACGATATGCGTGGATGCTCGAAGAAATAAATGAATTCCTTGATGCTGTGAAAAGTGGTGATATAGTGGAGCAAGCAGATGCTATGATTGATACAATGTATTTTGCCTTAGGTACTTTAGTTGAACTTGGAGTAAAACCAGATGAATTATTTGAAATAGTCCAAAATGCTAATATGAGTAAACTTTGGGAAGATGGAAAACCACATTATAACGAAATGGGAAAAGTTATTAAACCTGATGGTTGGGAAAATCCACATCCAAAATTAGCGGGAGCAATTGATGAAATGAAAACTTCATTAGAAGTTGATCCTGCAAAAGAAAATTATAGTATAGATTATCAATATGAAGAAGTAAAAAAATTTCATACAGCCTTTGGTCATCCAACATCAGATACTCCAGTATCTATGACAACTGAACGAGCAAGTAAAAGATATGCATGGATGCTTGAAGAAATAAATGAATTTCTTGATGCTGTGAAAAATGGTGATATAGTAGAGCAAGCAGATGCAATGATTGATACGATATATTTTGCATTGGGCACTTTAGTAGAAATGGGGGTTCATCCAGGAATCTTATTTGATATAGTACAAAACGCTAATATGAGTAAGCTTTGGGAAGATGGAAAACCACACTATAATGAAATGGGAAAAGTAATTAAACCTGATGGCTGGGAAAATCCACATCCGAAATTAGCACGTGCAATTGATAAAATGAAAAAATAAAAAAATTAAGCATTTGGCTTATTTTTTTTAGGCTAATAAACTATACTATATTTGCCTATATTCATACTTTACTTATGAAGGGAGAAAAAAAATGTTATTTGATGATACTGGCTATTTTAATAGCTATAGTGACATGCTTTATAATATTCCTGGATTTGATTTTGGTAAAAAGTATGAAGAAAATACCCAAGTTGAAGAAGGCTTTTTAAAGGGAAATATGTTTGATAATGAATATAAACCTTATAAAAACTATACTTATATTATGCCCAAAATTAAGACAGAAAAAGATAAAGATTTATTAAAAATTATGGAAAGTTCGTTTGCCATTAATGATTATGTTTTATGGCTTGACTTACATCCAAATGATGAAACTATTTTAAGCAAATATAAATCATGGTGTGAAAAACTAGAAATGCAGTTAAAAAAATATGAAGAAAAATACGGACCACTTTGTGATAGTACAGGTAATAAATTTAGTACTTATAAGTGGATAGAAGGACCTTGGCCATGGGAAAGAGAGGATGCAAAATATGTTTAAATATGATAAAAAACTTGCATATCCAATATCTATTTCTAAAAAAGACTTAAAAATGGCAAAATATTTAATTACTCAGTTCGGCGGGCCAAACGGTGAACTTGGAGCTTCAATGAGATATTTTTCTCAAAAGTTTACGATGCCAGATGATAAAGGAAGAGCGCTACTTAATGATATTGCTACTGAAGAACTTGGTCATGTTGAAATGATTTGCACTATGGTTCATGAGCTTACTAAAAATGCCACAGTTGAAGAACTTGAACAGGCAGGTCTTGGAAGTTATTATACAGAACATGGTGTAGGAATATTTCCGGTAGATGCTACTGGTAATCCGTTTACCTGTGCTTATTTTGCAGTAACTGGAGATGTACTTGCAAATCTTTCAGAAGATATGGCCGCAGAAGAAAAAGCAAGAGCAGCTTACGAAGGATTAATTAATCAAACTAAAGATGAAGATATTATTGGACCATTATTATTTTTAAGACAAAGAGAAATTATTCATTTTAATAGATTCAAAGAATTATATGATTATTATAAAAAAAAGGGATATTGATTATTCCTTTTTTTAAGCATTAAATTTCTTTATTAACATATATTTTAATATGAAAAAAATTATAAATTATAGCATTTTCGTAGCATTTATTTTAGGTGTTATTTTTTCTTTTGTATATCCATTTGATATTTCTAATTATAATTTTTTAATAAACATTTTTTCCTTTAAAGCATTTTTGTATATTTTTGCTCTTGCAATTTTATTTATAGTTCTTCCTTTTTTTAGTATGAATTTTTCTTTAATGTTTTTTCTTTTTGAAAGTTTTTCCTTTGGATATATCATTATATTATTTTTTAAAAATTTTGGTTATAAAGGAATTATTTTTATTTTATTATTTACACTTATATTTAAATTAATAAATTACTTTATTTTATATTTACTTTCATTTTATTCATTTAAATTAATTAAGCATATATACTTAAATATATTTTCTAAATATCGTAGAAATATTAATAATCTTCATCTATATATGAAAAAAATTGTTTTGATGTCAATTATCTTTTTTATTTTTAATATAGTATTATTAATAAGTAGTAATTTTATTATTCCTTACCTAAAAAACTTGTTATAGTGTTTTTATTTCATTTGTGCTAAAATAACTTTAGTGATTTATATGAAAAAAGTTGTAATTGGTATGAGTGGTGGAGTAGATAGTGCTGTTGGAGCATATTTACTAAAAAATGAGGGCTATGAAGTAATAGGCCTTTTTATGCGTAATTGGGATAGTAATATAAATAATGATATTTTAGGAAATCCTAATGATACAAATGATATTTGTCCTCAGGAAAAAGATTATAATGATGCAAAAAAAGTTTGTGAGCATTTAGGAATTAAACTTTATAGAATTGACTTTATTAAGGAATACTGGGACTACGTATTTACTTATTTTTTAGAAGAACTTAAAAAGGGAAGAACTCCAAATCCAGACATGCTTTGCAATAAATATATAAAATTTGATTTGTTTGTTAAAGAAGCAAGAAGGCTTGGTGCAGATTTTATTGCTACGGGTCATTATGCTAGAATTGAGGGAAATAGACTTTTAAGGGCAAAAGATTTAAATAAAGATCAAACTTATTTTTTAGCTGATGTAAATGTAAATAATTTTAAAGATGTACTTTTCCCAGTGGGAGATTATACAAAACCTGAAATTAGAGAAATTGCTAAAAAAGCTCAAATTCCTGTTTTCGATAAAAAAGATTCTACGGGTATATGTTTTATTGGAGAAAGAAATTTTCAAAAATTTATGTCAAATTATTTAAAACCAAATCCTGGAGATATTATAAATGTTGAAACATTAGAAAAAATAGGTACCCATACAGGTCTTATGAATTATACAATTGGTCAAAGAAAAAATGTTGGACTTTCTGGTGATGAAGAAAGACATTATGTTTGCGGAAAAGATACTAAGAAAAATATTTTATATGTTGCATATGGAGATTCAGAGTATTTGTATTCTGATGAGTGCATTATTGATAATGTAAATTTTATTTCGAGTAAAAGACCATCATTTTGCACATGCAAATTTAGATATAGAGGAGATGACCATCCAGTTGCTTTAGAATATTTAAGTGGTAACAAAATAAGGGTAATATATAAAGGCAAGGCCAAAAGTGTTACTCCAGGTCAAGCATGCGTATTATATGATGGACAAGAGTGTCTTGGTTGTGGATTTATTGATAGCGTATATAAAGATGGTAAAAAACTATGGTATTTAAATTAATTTTATGATATTATAAAATAGTAGTACAATATTAATAGTAGAGAGGTTTTTTACATGAATAAAAGTAAACTAAAAACGTTATTTAATAATTTAAAAAATGCTTTTAATAAAAACAAAAGAAAAAGTATTACTATTTTAGTTATTTTAATTCTTGCAATTATGTCAAGTGTAACACTTATTGCATATTCTTTTTATGTAAATAGATCTAAAAATTTAATTATATCGGGTATTGCCTCACTTGATTCAAGTGATGTGAGAATTGATGTTTATAGAGAAAATCGTAATTCTAGTGGTGTAGGCATTGGAACATATTCACTTTCATATTATGTCCCTGGAGAAACTACTTATACATATAATTCGAGTAAAACAACTTGTGATACAGGTGTATCAATTAGTGGTTTTGAAAATAATGTATTTTCAATTAATGCTACGAAAAAAGGTAAATGTAAAGTATATTTTGATGCTATAGATGGTTATACTGAAGATTATGTTATTGATTTATTTGTTCAACAAACTATTGGAAATACAGATGATAAAAATTACAATCAAATGGGTAAATTACCAGAAATAGAAACGGGTTATCGTTTTGTTATAAATACTTCGAAAACTAGTTGTAATCCTGCTGCTACAGTATCAATATCTGGTGCAAATATAGTAGTAGAAACAACGCAAAAAACAAACTGTACTGTTTATGTAGATAAAGAGGTTTATTCTGCATCTCCTACTATTGGTAATATAACTGTAAGTGGTTCTACTGTTACTGCAACAGTTACTGATAATTTGGGAATTGAAAAATATGGATTTGGTACTAGTAATACAGATGAGCCAACAACATATTATACATTAGATGAGCCAACAACGTCTGTCACTATAACTGACGCTTTGGAAAATGGAACGTATTATTTATGGGTTAAAAATTTAGCTGGTAACTCTTCAGTATCATCTGCATTTACAATTAGCGCTACAACTTTAGCTATAAATAATTTGGCTACTTCAAATGAAACAATTTCTGCAACATTTACGGCCCCATCAGGCATTAATGGATACGCACTTGAATACGACCAATATGCAACGCCAACTGTTCAAAATCCAGCAGATATGATTAATAAAAAGAGATTTTCATTTAATAAAACATTAAATTATTATGGAACGTATTATTTATATTTGTATGATAAAAATAATGCATCTACACAAAAAACCTTTACTTTAAAATCAGAAACATCACCGACAATTTCAAATGTTTATTGGTATGGAACCACTGGTAGTAAAAGAGGTTTAGGATTTAAACTTAGTGATGCAAAAGGATTATCTGGTTTTAAGGTTGTAAGTTCAATGGATAAATTTGATATTACAAGTTGGAAAGAGATTAGTGGTACCTCTGTTACTATTCCGGATGATTATAGTGGAGGAACATCATATTTTGGCACTAATGGAATGAATTATATTTTTGTAAAAAATGAACTTGGTGATATTACTTTCTATGCTAAAAAAGTAAATGGTAACCTTTCTGAAATATAATAAATAATAAGTACAAAACATACTATTTATCATGAATAGTATGTTTTTATCTGAAATGCAAGAAAAAGAAATTATTTCAATTGAAACTGGATTAAATTATGGTCATATTGTAGATTGTGAAATAAATGAAGAGGGTAAAATAATTTCTTTTGTGGCAGAAAATCGAAAAATTTTTAAAAAACCTCTTAGTAATAATGAAGTAACATTTACATATTTAGATATAGTTAAAGTTGGAAAAGATGTAATACTTGTTAAAGTTTAAAAAATTGTTTATAATAAGTAGTATGAAAAAGAAAATTATTATTTATAGTGCATTAATTTTTTTAATTGATCAAATAAGTAAGATTGTATTAGATAAAGTTTTAGTTCTTGGAAAAAGTATAAAAATTTTTGATAGATTTTTATATATAACAAAAGTTTATAATGATGGAGTAAGCTTTAGTATGCTTACAGGTAAAAGATTTTTTATAATATTAATAAGCATCTTAATATTAATTTTCTTGTGTTTGTATATGAAAAAATTTAAAAATAATAAGCGTAATATAATTGCTTTTTCATGTATTTATGGTGGACTAATAGGTAACTTAATTGATAGAATAATTCATGGATATGTAATTGATTTTATAGATTTTTATATTTTTAATTATAATTATCCTATATTTAATATTGCAGATGCATCAATATGCATTGGTGTGTGTTTATTAATATATAGTATTTATTTAGGGGAAGATAATGAAGTTAGTAGTAAAGGAAAATAATAAAAGAATTGATAAATATTTAAGTGAAAATACAGAGTATTCAAGAAGCTATGTAGAAAAACTTATAAAAAGTGGTTTAGTTTTAGTAAACGGCAATTCTACTATAGAAAGTTATAAAGTTTGTGAAAATGATGAAATTGAAATAACTGATAACCTAGATAAAACTAATGATATTAAGCCAAGTGAAATGAGTCTTGATATTATTTATGAAGATAATGATTTAATGATTATCAATAAACCAAGTGGGGTTGTTGTTCATCCTGGAGCGGGAAATCATGAAAATACTTTAGTTAATGGTCTTATTAATTATACAAATAATTTAAGTAATATTAATGGTGATGTAAGACCTGGAATAGTTCATAGACTTGATAAAGACACCTCTGGACTTATGGTTGTTGTCAAAAATAATAAAGCTCATGAACTATTATCAGAAATGTTTAAGGCTCATGATATTAAAAGAACTTATGTTGCCTTAACCAATGGGGTTATCCCTTATAACAAAGGTACAATCG
The DNA here is from genome assembly GCA_934096985.1 of uncultured Bacilli bacterium. GTDB lineage: Bacteria > Bacillota_I > Bacilli_A > RF39 > UBA660 > UBA6448. The sequence continues at coordinate 293,320 of CAKONC010000001.1, forward strand.
ATGTTCCTATTAAAAGAGATGATAAGCATTTCGATAAGATGATGGCTTGTGAAGATGGCAAAAAAGCAATAACACATTTTAAAGTTCTAAAAAGATATAATAATTATACTTTATTATCGTTAAACTTAGAAACTGGTAGAACTCATCAGATAAGAGTTCATTTAGCATATTTAGGATACCCTTTATATAATGATCCAGTTTATAGTAATAAAGCATGTACTTCATTTGGACAATTTTTACATTCAAAAGAAATTGATTTTGTCCATCCAATAACAGGAAAAAAACTTCATTTTGAAGTACCATTACCAAATGAGTTTAAAGAGTTTATAGATAATTTAAAATAAGGAGAAGCAATGGATAAAGTAAGTGTTAGAAAACAAGATCAAATATTAATGAGTTTAGTACATTATTTTGTTACAAAAGAGGGCTATTCTCCGATATTTGTTCAAGGAGTAAAAGATGAAATATGGCTTGAAAATGTTGACGGACCATATAGAATAATTAGAATTAACAATAATTATATTCATAATGAAGAACAATATACATTTGAGCAATTTAAAATTAAAAATGTTATGAGACAAATAAAAAAGAAAACTTTGTCATTTTCAATTAATACATTAAATATTGATTTAAATGTTTCTGATAGAGTTAAAATAGAGCCTAATAAAGATATAGATAATGTAAGTGTTCATGAACTTGAGGATATTAAACAAAATAAAGAAATTGTTTCTGTATTTCCAAGCATTAAATCAGATTTATATGAAAGTGGAAATAGTTTAGATTTACTTTTAAATGTTACAAAAGATATAAATAATAAAACTGAAACTGATAATAAAAAGTTTGAAAAAATATTTTCCAAGAAAAAACTTATTGTTACATATTTAATAATGCTTATATGTATTTTAATGTATGTTTTAGTGGTTTTCATGGGAGCAAGTAACAAAGCTTATCTTCTTTTGGGAGCAAACTTAAAAGCTCTTGTAAAAAGCGGGCAAATATATAGACTTATTACATATGCATTTTTACATGGTGGTTTAGTTCACTTAATTGCCAATATGTATTCACTTTATATTATTGGAAGTCAAATCGAAAATAATTATGGCAAACTTAAATTTATTTTTATTTATTTAGTAAGTGCTTTAACTGGAGGATTACTTAGTGCAATATTTAATAATAATATAAGTATTGGTGCAAGTGGAGCAATATTTGGCCTTCTTGGAGCACTTGTATATTTTGGCTTTCATTTCAGATTATATTTATCAGATGCTCTTAAAACAAGAATTGTTCCTGTTATATTAATAAACCTTTTGATTGGCTTTATGGTAACTGATATTGATAATGCTTGTCATATTGGAGGACTTATCGGTGGATATTTAGCTGCAATGGCAGTAGGTATTCCTGAAGTTGAAAATAAAAAAGATAAAATTAATGGAGTAATATTACTTTTGATATATATAACGTTTATGAGTTATTTATTATTCTTTAAATAAAAAAATACTTTAGCATTTAAAACTAAAGTATTTTTATTTTTGTTTTTTATTAAATGTTTTTGCTTCTCTTGCAGAAATAATAACTTTTTCTCCATTTATAGTTTTCTTTTGAAGATTAGGCTTTTGAACTCTTTTTGTAGCATTTAATGCATGAGATCTATTATTTCCTGTTAAAGGTTTCTTATTAGTTATTTTAGTAGCCATTAATTTGCCTCCTTTTTCATTACTTTTAAACTTTAACATAATTAAAGGGAAAAGTCAATTTTTTATACAAGTTTTATACATAAAAACCTAGCTATCTAGATTAAAATGTTTTTTTGTTATATAATGAGTAGGGAGGATTAAAAATGTATCGTTATATAATTGGAAAAGTTAAAGAACAAGAGGGAAACTTTATTGTAATAGAATGTAATAATATTGGCTATTTAATAAATGTATCAAACCCTTATTCTTATGAAATAGATAAAGAATATAAAATTTATTTATATAATCATATAAAGGAAGATGAGAACTCTTTATATGGATTTAAACTAAAAGAGGAACTTGATTTATTTTTAAAGTTAATAAATGTCAAAGGTTTAGGTCCTAAAATGGCTAATGGATTTTTTGCAACAGGTAGTGTAAATGGAATAATTGATGCTATTAATAGAGAAAATATTTTATATTTAACTAAGTTCCCTAAAATTGGGGAAAAGATTGCTAAACAAATAATACTTGATTTGAAAGGAAAAGTAAATTCTGTAGATACGGGTAATATTTCTGATACAAGTAATGAACTTTATGAGGTACTTGAAAGTCTTGGCTATAAAACAAGTGAAATTAATAAGGTTGTAAAAAATGTTTCTTCAGAACAAAGTGTTGAAATGCAGGTAAAAGAAGCATTAAAACTATTATTGAGGTAATATGAAGATAGGAATAGATTTTGATAATACAATTGTAAATACTTTTGAAACATCTAAAAAATATTTAGATAAGTTTTTACCTGATAATAATTTAAAAAGTTATCATGACTTACCAAAAGAACAAGAATGGTATTTTGTAGAACATTATTTTAATGATATAACTAAAGATTTAACTCTTTTTGATAATGTTTTAAATGCTATAGATTTTTTTAAGAAGAATGATATAAAAGTAGTTCTTATTACCGCAAGGGGAGGACACTATCCTGAAATTATCGAAGAAACTAAAAAATTTATAGAAAAAAACAATATACCTTTTGATGAAATTATTTTTTCTGTTTATCCCAAAGGGAAAGAAGCTAAAGAGCATGAATTAGATTATGTTATTGATGACAGTATTGATGTAGTAAATGATGTAAGAAATCATGGTGTAAAAGCGCTTTTGTATGGAGATGAGGTAAAAAATTGGCAAGAAGTAATTGAATATTTTGAAAAGGAGGTTTTATGCCACGAATAGTAGATGCAAATGAGCAAAATGAAGAAATATTTGAGCAAAATATAAGACCTCAACTTCTTGATGAATATGTTGGCCAAACGGAAATTAAAGAAAATATGCGTGTTTTTATTAAAGCTGCAAAAATGCGTGGAGAAGTATTAGATCATGTTTTACTTTATGGTCCTCCGGGACTTGGAAAAACAACACTTGCTCACATAATTGCAAATGAAATGGGAACAAATATTAGAACAACGTCAGGGCCTGCTATGGAAAAGCCTGGTGATCTTGCAGCTGTTTTATCTTCACTTGAACCTGGAGATGTATTATTTATTGATGAAATACATAGACTTCCATCTTTTATTGAAGAAATTTTATATCCTGCAATGGAAGATTTTGAACTTGATTTAGTCATTGGTAATGAAGGAAAAAGTAAAAGTATAAAAATTGATTTGCCACCATTTACATTGGTTGGAGCTACTACAAGGGCAGGAGACTTAACTTCACCACTAAGAGATAGGTTTGGTATAGTAAATAAACTTGAATATTATTCTTTTGATGAACTAGCGGGCATTATAAAAAGAACAAGTAAAGTATTAAATATGGAAATCGATGATGATGCTGCGTATGAACTTGCCAAAAGAGCAAGAAAAACTCCAAGAATTGCTAATAGACTTTTTAAAAGAGTTAGTGATTTTGCTTTAGTTTTAGGTAATGGTAAAATTACTTTAGATATTACTAAAGACGCATTAAAAAGACTTAAAGTTGATGATTATGGACTTGATAGTATTGATATAGAATATTTAAAAAGTTTAATTCAAAAGTTTAATGGTGGACCAGTAGGCGTTGAAACAATTGCAACTTCAATTGGGGAGGAAGTTTCGACAATCGAAGATGTCGTTGAACCATTTTTACTTCAGGAAGGCTTTATAAAAAGAACTAAAAGTGGAAGGGTTGCCACAAATAAAAGTTATGATCATTTAAAGATTAGTTTTAATAGAACTTTGTTTTAGCAAAACTAATCTTTTTTTGTTTACAATTTGAAAACCTTTTGCTATTATATAATTGTCAGAGTTTTAGTAAGGAGAAAATGACCAATTTTTATAATGCTGGTACAGGTTTTATAAAAGATGGAGCTTTTAAAAGAATTTTTAATGAAAATAGAGAATTTTTAGTTTTGTTTATATCTAAAGTATTAAATATTTCTTATCAGGAAGTTGATGATAATTTGGTTATATTAGATAATAAAATAAGTGATAATCTAAATGTAAAAAATAAACAAACGGATTTATTATATGAAAGTGTTGGCATAATAATAAACATCGAAGCTAATGGAAGCATGACAAAAGTGGTTAAAGATAAAAATACTGCTTATATTTGTCAGCTTTATCTAAGGCAAATTAGAATAGGAGATTATTATAAAATTAAGCCAATATTTCAAATAAATATTAATAAAAGAAGTCCATTTTCTGTGAAAAGATTTTTAGACATAACTAAACTTGTAAATGTCGAAACTTTAGAAATAAGAAGTGAAAATATAACTATTTATGATATAAATTTAGACTATTTAGAAACTATAAGTTATGAAGATAAGCTTAAACTTCCTAACGATGATTTAAAAAAATTAGTAATTATATTTTCAAGTGAAAACAAAGATGATTTTGATAAACTTTATAATGGTAATAAAATAATGGAAAGGGTGATTGGGACTATGAAAGATATGATAAAAGATTTTGATGGATTTTTATATTATGATCGTGAAGCTTTTGAAAAAGCTGAAAGAGAGGAAATATCCTACAATCAAGGAGAAAAGCAAGGCATGGAAATTGCTACAGAAAATATTGTTAAAAACATGATTTTAAATAATATTCCTGATGAAAAAATAGTTTCAAGTACAAATATTACAAAAGAAAAATTAAAACAAATAAAAACTGTTTTAAAAAATGAAGGCAAATTAAAATAAATTCAGTTATTTATTACAAAATATAATTACATATTTGTATTCATCTATTAATTAAAACTTGTATTAATTCAAAATATTTTTATAGTGTGGAAAAATTTTCTACACTTTTTTTGTGTTTGAATAAAAAACTTTATTTTTAATCAAAATATGTGTGAAAGGATGAAAAATGAGTAATTACAAAGTTGATATAACCGGAATAAATACAAGTACTTTAAAATGTCTAACTCATGAAGAAAATGTTAAATTATTTAAGATGCTTCAAAATGGAGATTTAAAGGCAAAAGAGTATTTAGTAAATGGTAATTTAAAATTAGTTCTATCTGTATTAAAGGGATTTAATAAAAAATCAATTAATCAGGATGATTTATTTCAAGTTGGTGTTATCGGATTAATAAAGGCAATCGATAATTTTGATTTATCCTATAATTTAAAACTTTCTACATATGCAGTTCCATTAATTGCGGGAGAAATAAAAAAATATTTAAGAGATAATACACAAATGCGTGTTGCAAGAAGCATAAAAGATGATGCATATAAAATATTAAAATTTAAAGAAGAGTATATTAGTGTTCATGGAAAGGAACCACTTTTTAGTGAAATTGCTGAGTCTTTAGGAATAAGTGAATATGATGTTAGCTTTGCTTTAGATGCATTAAAAGAACCAGTTAGTATATTTGCTCCAATATATAATGATGGGGGAGATACAATTTTTTTAGAAGATCAGTTAGCGGATACAAAAAGTACAAATTACGATAAAGATATGTTAATATCTATGTATAAAGCTTTAAAGAAAATTAAAGACAGAGAAAAATCTGTTTTAATGGAAAGATATGTTATTGGTAAAACCCAAACAGAAATAGCAAATGATTTAAATATTTCTCAAGCCCAAGTATCAAGAATTGAAAAAACTGCTTTAGTAAAAGTAAGGAAACTTATTAAATGATAGCGTTATGTATTCAAATATATTTTGCTAGAATTTTAGATGTTACATTAAATACAATAAGAACATTTTATACGCTAAAAGGAAAATCTACAATATCTACGATTATTTCCTTTTTTGAGGTTTTAGTATGGTTTTTAGTGGCAAGAGAGGCATTAAATATAAATTTAAATTCAGTATGGATACCAATAAGTTATGCTCTTGGTTATGCTACAGGTAATTTACTTGGTTCTTTTATTTCTAATAATTATATAAAAACAGAAATAAATGTAACTGTTATTACAAAGAAAAATAACAATTTAGTAAGTATTTTAAGAGATAATGAATATGAAATATCAATTATTGATTTAAAAAATAGTTTTGATAATGTAAAAAAACAAATGCTTATTATTGAAACAAATAAGAAAAATTACAAAAGACTTATTCACATAATAAAATCGTATGATATAAACTCTTGTATCATGGTAAGTGACATAAAGAAAATTGAAAAATATACCTTGGAAAAATCATTTTAGTGTGTTATCATAATTAATAGAAGATAGGATATTAATTATGAGTAAGTTAGATAAAAAAAGTTTTATTATTGTTATTTCATCAATATTATTAGTGGTAGCCATTTCAGCAGCATCTTTTGCATTTTTAGGAAGCTTTAAAAAAGTAATAACTAATACAAATGTAAATATTATAGCCCAAAATGTTAATAATACATATTTTAATGTAACAAATAATGTCTCATTTGCTTTAGATGTGGATCCTGCATTAATGGGAGAAGATAATAAAAATAATTATGTTACAGAAAATACTGCAGTACTTGATGTATCAGTAAATCCAGCATTTGATGGAATGAGTGTTAAATGTAGTTATGATATTATTTTTGAATATGATTCATCATCAAATGTATATGGAGTAAGTCCAACACCAGTAACTACGGGTGCAGATAAAGAGCTTACCCTTCAGATAAGTGGTCCAAATGGAACAAGTGATTATTTTGAAGAAAAGAATTTTAATTTAACAAGTAGGAAAAAAACAATAGTAAGTGGAGCAGAGATAATAAATTCAATTTCAGGAATGCCGACAGTTCACAGATGGAAATTTGTAAATAGATTTTATAATCTAAATTTAGATCAATCAGCATTAGCAAATAAATCTTTTAAAGGAAAATATTATGTAGCAAATGTATCATGTGATAAATCTGAAGATAAAACAATTTATTCACTCGTAAAAAATAGATATAAAAATAATGATACATATGTAAAACTATATAGTGAGTCAGATGCAAGTACTTATGCAAATCCAGTATATTATTTTAATGGAGCAGTAACAAATAACAATATGCTTTTTGGAGGCTTTTGCTGGAAGATGGTAAGAACTACAGATACTGGTGGAATAAAAATGATATATAACGGAGTGCAAACAAATGGTTCATGCAATAATAGTGGAACATCATCACAACTAGCAAGTACAAAAGCATTTAATAGCATATATAATTCACCAGCATATGTAGGATACATGTATAATACAGTTTATCCTACTTCAAGTAAAAGTATGTCATCACAATCAAATATAGTATTTGGAAATAAATTTACGTATGCAACTGGAACATATACTTTAAGTGATATAAAGACAGTGGCAACATGGTCAAGTGGCTATAATACAATCAATAGTAATCATTATACATGCTTTACAACAGGAACAACATGTACATCACTTTATTACGTGTATTATACAAATTCGAGTACCGCACATTATATAACACTCACAAATGGAAAATCAGTAGACGATGCATTAAATGAAATGTTATATGCAGATGATGTAAATAAAAATGATAGTTCAATAAAAGCATATATAGATTCATGGTATAAAGACAATATGACAAGTTATACAGATAAACTTGAAGATACAGTATTTTGTAATGATAGAACAATATATTCAAAAGGTGGATGGAATCCAGTTGGAGGAAGTACCTCAACCAATTTATATTTTAAAAATTATAAAACCAATTATAGCTTAGCATGCACAAATGAAACAGATAGATTCAGTATGAGTAATAGTAAAGCAAGACTTAATTATTCTGTTGGGTTATTGTCCGCACCGGAGGTGTGGCTAGCATATAGAAATGCCAGTTATAATACATACTATTTGAAGACCGGCAATTTGTACTGGCTTGCTTCCCCTTACCACTCAGACCACTCCAGTGCTGATGGCCGGCTCGTGGGCATCCCGGGTAGCATGAGCTATTATGGCACCTACAATGCGGAGGGCGTGCGCCCAGTAATTTCCTTGAAGCCTGGCACTGTGTATGCCTCAGGAGATGGTTCATATACAAATCCATTCGTAGTGGAATAATTTTAATTTAATATAAATGTAAAAATTTTTTAAACAACAAGAATTTTTACATTTTTTTATTGATTTTTTTATAATATTTACAAATTTATCGTTATTTGTGGACAATTCTAATAAATGATGTTAAAATATTTATGACATTTTAAGTGGGCCTGCAATCCCACTTTTATTATTAATTAAGAAGGTGATATATTTGGATTTTAGTAATTTAATGGAAAAAATCAATATTGCAGTTAAGGATCTTGAAATATTTGCATGTGATATTAAATATAAAAAGAAAGGCAAATATAATTTTTTAGAGGTAACTTTAGATAAAGTTGGTGGCATTGATTTAGATGAAATTGTTAAAGCAACTCATATAATTAATGAAGTAGTTGATAAATATTGTGATATTGAAGAAAGCTATATATTAGATATATCAAGTAAAGAAAGAGGTTAGATAAAATGAATAGTAATGAATTAATTAAAGCAATTAAGCTTGTAACTAAAGAAAAAAATATTAGTGAAGATGTTATATATGATGGACTTACTTTAGCACTTACTACAGCATATAAGAAGAATTTTGATTCTAAAACTAATGTAATTGTTAAAATAAATCGTGAAACTGGTGAAATTAAAGTATTTTCTTATTTAGTAGTTGTGCCTGAAATTGATGAAGGTTCTGTAACTGTAGATGAAGAAGGAAACGAAGTAAATGTTCCACCAGAGATAAATATTGATGCTCAAATACTTTTAGATGATGCTCAAAAAATTGATCCAAAAGCAAAAATTGGTGACACAATTGAAAAAGAAGTTACTCCGAAAGACTTTGGCCGCGTTGCCGCTGGGACTGCTAAACAAGTATTAACTCAAAAAATTAGAGAAGCTGAAAAAGAAAGTATTATTAATGAATTTGCTGATAAAGAAGGTGAAGTAATGGTTGGAATGGTTGCTATGGAAGACCAAAAAAATTATTACATTGACCTTGGTAGAACTCGTGGTATGCTTCCTAAAACTGAAATTATACCTGACGAAAAAATTACTATGGGTTCAAATATTAAAGTATATTTAACTAAAGTTACTTTAGGGGCTAAAGGACCAGTTATTATGCTTTCAAGAAAACATTATGGTTTTGTTAAAAGATTATTTGAACAAGAAATTCCTGAAATTATAAATGGAACTATTGAAATATATGCTGTTGTTCGTGAACCTGGTATTAGATGTAAAGTTGCAGTTTATTCTACGAATGAAAGAATTGATCCAATTGGCTCATGTATTGGAGAAAAAGGCTCAAGAATTGCAGGCATTTTAAAAGAACTTGGTAATGAAAGAATTGACTTAGTTTTATATAATGAAGATCCTGCTGTATTTATTAAAAATGCAATGACTCCTGCTAAAGATGCAATTGTTAATATTTTAGATGAAAAAGAAAAGAAAGCTTTAGTAATTGTAAATGATGATAATTTATCTCTTGCAATAGGTAAGAAAGGAAGTAATATAAAACTTGCTTCTCGTCTTACACATTATTATCTTGAAATTAAAACTCTTAGAGAAGTTAACGAAGAAGGAAATAAATAATGAAAAAAATACCTTTAAGAACATGTGTTGTAACTAAAGAAAAATGTGAAAAGCGTGATCTTTTAAGGGTTGTAAGAACTCCTGAGAAAACTGTTATTTATGACAAAACTGGTAAAAGTAACGGCAAAGGAGCATATTTAAAAAAAGATATTAATGTAATAAATAAAGCAAAACAAACTAAAATATTAGATAGAGTATTAGAAGTTAAAGTAGATGATACTATTTACGATGAATTAATAAAGGTGGCAAATGAGACCAACTAAAGAAGAATATTATATGGCAATAGCTGAACTTGCTTCGACGAGAAGTACATGTCTTTCAAGAAAAGTTGGTGCAGTTGTTGTTAAAGATGATAATCCAATTAGTTTTGGATTTAATGGACCTGCAAGAGGAGTTACTCATTGTGAAGATTTAGGTGGATGCCGAAGAAGAGCAATGAGTGATTATGCTTCAGGAAAATATTTAGAATTATGTCCTGCCTCTCATGCTGAGCAAAATGCTATTGCTTTTGCAGCAAGACATGGTATATTAACTGTTGGAGCAACAATTTATGTAAATACATTTCCGTGTAAGGATTGTATGAACTCTATTATTAATAGTGGAATTAAAAAAGTTGTTTTTAATAGCACATATGATGCAAATTTATCAAAAACAATTGCTAAGAATGCTGATATACAGATTGTTAAGTATGAAGGTAGAACACTTCAAGAATTATTAATTGAAACAGGCTATATTAAAATGCCTGATGAAGAAAGTGAAAGAAAAAGATAAATAAAAGAAAGGATGGTTAACCATGAATATTAAAGATTATGCAAAGGATGTAGGCTTATCAGTTGCGGAAGTACTTAGAAGGTGTAGTGAGTTAGGTATTAAAGCAGATAGTAATAGCGTTTTATCAGATGATGATATCATTATGATTGATAACACTATTAATTTAATTAGTACTAATAAAGAAACTACTTATGAAGAAGAAGATCAAATTGATGATGTTGTTGAAAAAGTACTTCAAAGTGAAAATATTGATAAAACAAATTCACTTAATTTAACTAATAAACAAAAACTTAAAAAGAAAGATAGTAAAGATAATAGTGAATTTAAAAGTTTAAAAAAGCAAATGTATAAAAATAAGTCTAAACTTATGAGTAATAGTAAGGAAGATAATATTGTTATTTATGAAAATAATATGACAGTTAGTGATTTTGCTAATGCTTTAGGTATATCTGCTAACGATATTATTAAAAAACTTATGAGTTTAGGTTTAATGCTATCAATTAATGCACAAATTGATTTTGAAAATGCTGAAATCGTAGCTCTTGATTATAATAAAACTTTAAAGAAGAAAGAAAGTCAAGATATAACTGATTTTGATAATTATGAGGTAGTAGATAATCCTGAGGATTTAAAAGAAAGACCTGCAATTGTAACAATTATGGGTCATGTTGATCATGGTAAAACTACTTTACTTGATTATATAAGAAACAGTAATATTGCCTCTGGAGAAGCTGGAGGAATAACTCAAGCAATTGGTGCTTATCAGACTGAGAAAGATGGTCATAAAATTACATTTATTGATACTCCAGGTCATGCTGCATTTACTCAAATGCGTGCAAGAGGAGCAAGTGTTACTGACATTGTAATTATTATTGTTGGAGCAGATGATGGAGTAATGCCTCAAACAAAAGAAGCAATAGACCATGCAAAAAGTGCTGGTGTACCAATCATTGTTGCAGTAAATAAAATAGATAAACCAGATGCAAATATTGAAAGAGTTTATACAGAGATGACAGAAGAAGGAATAACACCTGAAAGTTGGGGTGGAGATTATCCATTTATTAATATTTCTGCAAAAACTGGAGAAGGCGTTGATAAACTTCTTGAAACAATACTTGCAATTGCCGAAGTAAGAGAATTAAAGGCTAATCCATCAAGATATGCTCTTGGAGCTGTTATTGAAGAAAAACTTGATAAAAATGTTGGAGGTATTGCTTCATTCCTAATTTTAAATGGTACTCTTCGCTTAGGAGATCCAGTTGTAGTAGGTACTACTTTTGGAAAAATTAGAACAATGAAAAATGATCGTGGAGAAAGCATTGTTGAAGCAGGACCTTCAACTCCAGTAGAAATTACAGGACTTAATGATACACCTAAGGCTGGAGATAAATTTATGGCTTTTGAAACTATTGAAGAAGCTAAAAATGTTGCTATAAAAAGGAAAAATATTGAAAAAGAAAAGAGTAATGTAAAAAGAAATCTTTCTTTAGATGAACTTTTTGATAGCATTAATGCTGGCCAAAAAGAAATTGCTGTTGTTTTAAAAACTGATGTAAGAGGTAGTGAAGAAGCAGTTAAAAATGCTCTTGAAAATATTAAAGTTGAAGATGTTAAAGTAAAAGTTATCCGTAGTGGTATTGGACCAATATCAGAAAGTGATGTGGTTTTAGCAAGTGCAAGTAAAGCTATAGTTATTGGCTTTAATGTTGTTGCGTCTAACGATGCTAAAGTTATGGCTAAAGAATATGGTATTGAAATAAGACTATATACAATAATTTATAAATTAGTGGAGGATGTTGAAGCAGCATTAACTGGTATGCTTGATCCTAAATTCGAAGAAAAAATTATTGGAACTGCTGAAGTAAGACAAATATTTAAATTTTCTAAAGTTGGTAATATTGCGGGTACTTATATAACTGATGGAATTGTAAAAAATAATGCTAATGTCAGAGTTATTCGTGATGGTAGAGTTTTAACTGAAACAAAAATTGCCTCAATTCAAAGAGGAAAAGACCAAGCTAAGGAAGTTAAAAAAGGATTTGAATGTGGTATTACTTTAGAAAAATATGATGACTTTAAAGAAAATGATATTTTCGAAGTATATGTAATGGAGGAAGTAAAACGTGCCTAGTTTAAATGTAAAAAGAGTTGAAAGTGATATTGAAAAATATATTCCAATTATATTACAAAGAGAATGTCATGATGAACTTTTAAAAACTGTTACAATTACTGGTTGTAAGCTTGCTAAAGACTTTAGTTTTTGTAAAGTGTATTTTACTTCTTTATCTGACTTAGATAAAAAGCAAATTGAAAAAGAAGTTAACGAAGCAAGTCCATTTATAAGGGGAAAGCTTGCGTCTTTAATTGAAGCAAGAAATATTCCATTTTTAAAATTTACCTATGATGAATCAATTGAATATGGAAATAAAATTGATGATATAATTAAAAAAATTCATAGTAAAGAAAACTAACTTTTTTGTGGGGGTTATATGTTATTTGGAAAAGGTAATGCAAACAGAAGTACATTACATCAAATATATAATATTGCTTATGATTATAGTTCATATTTTTGTAAGCCTAATATATTTACTCGTCTTTCTAAAAGAGAACTTATGTATGAAAAGGATAATTACGTACTAAAAAGATTAGATCCTAATTATCTTTTTGTTTGTGATATAAAAAGAAAATTAAAAGAAGGAACACCTATTTTGCTATCCGCTGAAAATGGTAGAATTATTGCATTTACTATATTTTCTTATGAGAATGGGTTATCAATGTCAGATATTGTAATAAGAAATTTCGAGGGTTTCGAAGAAGGTTCAAATGTTGTTTTAAGAAATATTTATAATTTATTTTTTAGATATGCAAATGAAGAAGCTTTAAATATAAGCCCCTCAATTATCGATGTGGATTTTACTTATTTAACTGATACGTTAGAAAGTACTTTATTTCTTAATGATTTTAAAGATTACGGAGCAACTTTTAGAAAGATTATAATTGATAGATTAGAAAATTTAAGTGAGAAGGAAAGGAAGGGCATTATTTTTATAGATGGTTATGGAAGGAATCGTATTAATAAACAAAGATAAAAATAAAACTAGTAGAGATATAGTTAATGAATTAACCCATATTTTTGGTACAAAAAAAATAGGTCATACAGGAACTTTGGATCCTATTGCTACAGGTGTTTTAGTGGTATGTATAGGAAAATATACAAAGCTTGTTAATACTTTAGTAAGCCTTGAAAAAGAATATATTGCTACAATTAAATTAGGTATTAAGACTGATACTTTAGATATTACAGGAAATGTTTTAGAAAAACGCAAATGTGTAGTAGAAAAAGAAAAACTAAAAAATGAGCTTAAATCATTAATTGGAGAGGTTAAACAAACGATACCAATTTACTCTGCAAAAAAGGTTAATGGCAAAAAATTATATGAATATGCAAGAAATAATGAAAGTGTTGTACTTCCAGAAAATATAGTTAATATTTATAATTTAGAACTTTTAGAGTATAAAAATGATGAATTTAAAATAAAATGTAATGTATCAAAGGGTACATATATAAGAAGTTTGATTCAAAAAATATGTGATGATTTAAATGTTATTGGTACTATGAGTGATTTAGTTAGAACTAGACAAGGCATTTACGATATAGCAGAAAGCTATACTATAAAGGAAATAAAAAATGGTAATTTTAAAGTTTTAAAAGCTAAAGATATTTTAGAATATAAAAATTATAATTTAACTGATGTTGAGTATCAAAAAGTAAAAAATGGTAATCACATAAAAGTTAATCTTAACGAAGAAAATTTAATATTGTTATATGATAATAAAGAAGTAGCTATTTACAAAAAGAAAAATGATATTTACATTCCAAGTATTATGTTAATTTAAAATATTGCAATTTAATTTTTAACATGTTAAAATTAAAGAGAATAAAGAGGTGTTTATAGTGAAAGACTTTATTATAAATTTATACGCAAATAAGTATTTTCCTATTTATTTAGGAGTAGTAATTATAGTTTTACTTATTGCGTTTTTTGTTGTTTTCTTTTTAGGAAAAAAAGATCAAAAGAAGATTGAAGAAACTCAAAGATTAAATGCTGAAGCAATTAGAAAGGCAAGTGAAAGTAGTAGTGCAAATGTAAATAATACTGTAAATAGTATGCATACTGTAAACCCCTCTGTGGTTAAAGCACCTAATGTGGCAGTAGAAAAAACAGTAGCCGCATCACCTCAAAGTATGCCACTACCTAATACTTTAGTGCAACCTAACCAAGTTACTAATGTAGTTCAAAATGCTCCGGTTACTCCGATAACTATGCCAAAGGTAGAGCAAGCACCAAAAGTTACACCAAGCACTCCTGTAGTAAATCAAACTAAACCAAATGAAGTAAAACCAGTAATAACTGAAACTATAAGTAGCATGCCTAAAGCTGCTCCTGTGGTTGAGCCTGTTAAAACTAATACTACTCAAAATGATATAAAACCTATAATTACAGCAAATGAAACTCCAAAAGTAGAAAATAAGGTTTCTAATGAGGGATATCATGCAAATAATAATGAAGTAGATAATCTAAAAAATCTTGCTTCTTCAATTGATAAAAACTTAACTGAACTTGAAAATATGAAACAAAATGTAACTGTAAATAATCCTTTTAATAATAGTGAAGTAAATAATATTGCTAATACAAAAGTTGTTAATAATATTTATAGCTCTGTATATGTTCCTAAAAAAGAAGAACCAGTAAAAGAAGAAAAAATTATCGATGATGATTTTGATTTTGAAGAAACCATGAATATTGAACTTCCTAAATTAAAGGATGATAAATAATAGTACCAAAAGGTACTTTTTATTTGACATAAAATAGTAAATATATGTAAACTATCATTGCCAAAAGTTTAATTTTTCATTATAATATTTTAAGGTGATGGTATGGCTAAATATGATGAATCATCTATAAAAATTCTTGAAGGACTTGAAGCCGTTAGAAAAAGACCTGGTATGTACATTGGGTCAACAGATAAACGTGGGCTTCATCATTTAGTTTGGGAAATTGTTGATAATGCAATAGATGAAGTTATAAATGGATATGGTAATTATATAAAAATAATAATTAATAAAGATAACTCGATTACTGTAGCGGATAATGGACGTGGCGTTCCTATTGGTATGCATGCATCTGGTAAAAGTACACCAGAGGTTATTTATACAATACTTCATGCAGGCGGAAAATTTACCGAAGATGGCTACAAAGTTTCTGGAGGTCTTCATGGTGTTGGTGCTTCAGTTGTTAATGCTTTAAGTAAACAAATGACTGTTGTTATTTATCGTGATGGCAAAATAAGTCAAATTGATTTTGAAAATGGAGGAAAAGTAAAAAATTCTTTAAGAACTATCGGAGAAAGTAAAAAAACTGGTACTATTGTTAAATTTAAACCAGATGATGAAATATTTAAAAATCTTCAGTTTTCATATACAACAATATGTGAAAGAATGCAAGAAAGTGCATTTTTGCTTCCAGGTCTAACTATCGAAGTGATCGATGAAGCTGATGAGAAAGAAGTTAAATATCATTATGATAATGGACTTACAAGTTTCGTAGAATATATTAATGAAGATAAAACACCACTTCATAAAGTTATTAATTATAATGGCGTAAAAGGTGGAATTGATGTAAACATTGCTCTTCAGTATACTGATACATATCAAGAAACTATTTTATCATTTGTTAATAATGTTAAAACTAGTGATGGTGGAAGCCATGAAGTTGGTTTTAAAACTGGTATAACTAAAGCATTTAATGACTATGCTAAAAATAATGGGATTTTCAAAGGTAAAGATTACTCTCTTGATGGTGCTGACGTTAGAGAAGGTTTAACAGCTGTAATAAGTTTAAAAATTCCTGAAGAATTACTACAATTTGAAGGACAAACAAAAGGAAAACTTGGAACTCCGGAGGCAAGAAGTATTACTGAAAGTATAACTTATGATAGTTTAAAATTTTATCTTGAGGAAAATAAAGAAGTAGCATTAAATATTTTAGAAAAGGCTATGAAAAGTAAAACCGCAAGAGAGGCTGCTAGAAAAGCAAGGGAAGAGGCTAGAAATGGCAAAAATAAAAATAAAATAGAAAAAAATTTATCTGGAAAACTTGCTCCGGCACAAAGCAAAAATCCTAAAATTAATGAACTATTTTTAGTAGAAGGTAATTCTGCTGGTGGTAGTGCAAAAGGTGGAAGAGATCGTAAATTCCAAGCAATTTTGCCTTTAAGAGGTAAAGTTATTAATGCTGATAAAGCTGCTAGTGAAGAGCTTTTGAAAAATGAAGAAATTAATACTTTAATATATACAATTGGAGCAGGATATGGTCAAAATTTTGATATAGCAGAATCAAATTATGATAAAGTAATTATAATGACTGATGCTGATGTCGATGGTGCCCATATTCAAATACTTCTTTTAACGTTTTTCTATCGTTATATGAGGCAACTTATTGAAACTGGACATTTATATATAGCAATGCCTCCGTTATATAAACTTGATTATAGTAAAAAAAGATTTTATGCTTACACAGACGAAGAACTAAATGAAATAAAAAGAGAAAATTCTGGTAAATACTCGATTCAAAGATATAAAGGTTTAGGTGAAATGAACCCAGAACAACTTTGGGAAACTACTATGAATCCTGAAACAAGAATGCTTATTAGAGTAAACATTACAGATGCTGCTTTAGCAGAAAAAAGAGTAAGTACACTTATGGGAGATAAAGTTGAGCCAAGAAAAGAATGGATTAATGAAAATGTTGTATTTACTATGGAAGATGATTATAGGGGATAATTATGGAAAATGAAATATTAAAAAGAATCCAAGACTATGCACTCGAAGAAATAATGGGTGATCGTTTTGGTAAATATGCAAAAGAAATAATTTTAGATAGAGCAATTCCCGATGTAAGAGATGGTTTAAAACCTGTCCAAAGAAGAATACTTTATGCAATGTATAAAGCTGGTAATACCTCTGATAAAGGGTATATTAAATGTGCTGCAACAGTTGGTGATGTTTTAGGAAAATTCCATCCACATGGTGATGCTTCAGTTTATGATGCAATGGTAAGAATGAGCCAGTGGTGGAAACAAAACCATATTTTAATAGATATTCATGGTAATAATGGTTCTATTGACGGAGATGGTCCTGCGGCATATCGTTATACAGAGGCAAAACTTGCTAAAATAAGTAATGAACTATTAAGGGATTTAGATAAAGAAACAATATCATGGGCACCAAACTTTGATGATCGTTTTTTGGAACCAACAGTTCTTCCTGCAAAATTTCCAAATTTACTTGTTAATGGTACAAATGGTATTTCTGCGGGATATGCTACCAATATACCTCCACATAATTTAGGAGAAATTATTGATGCAACTATAAAAAGAATTGAAAATCCTAATTGTCGTAATGAAACTATATTTGAAATAGTTAAAGGGCCAGATTTTCCAACTGGAGGAATCGTTGAAGGAAAACAAGGCATTTATGATGCTTTTACAAAAGGTAGAGGCAAAGTAATTGTTCGTGCCAAAACTGAATTTAAAAAAGAAAAAGGTAAAGAACAAATTATTGTAACTGAAATACCTTTCGAAGTTAATAAAGCTTTACTTGTTTCGAAAATTGATGCTATAAGAATTGATAAAAAAATTGAGGGTATAAGTGAAGTTAGAGATGAAACGGATAGGGAAGGCTTAAGAATTGCTATTGATTTAAAAAATGGAGCAAATAAAACTCTTATTTTAAACTATTTATTTAAAAATACAGATTTACAAGTTTCATATAACTATAATATGGTAGCAATAGTAAATAGAACTCCAAAAACTTTGGGTATCGTAGAAATTCTCGATGCTTATATTGCTCACTATAAAGAAATTGTTACCAAAAGAACTGAGTTTGAACTTAAGACTTATGAAAAAGAATTTAATATTGTTTCTGGTCTTATGAAAGCAATATCAATTTTAGATGAAGTAATAAAAGTAATTAGGGCTTCGAAAAATAAAAGTGATGCCAAAGATAATTTAGTAAGTAAATTTGATTTTAATGTAGAGCAAGCTGAGGCTATTGTTACACTTCAATTATATAGACTTACAAATACTGATATCGTAGTTTTAAAAGAAAGAGCTGAAGAACTAACTAAACTTATTTCTAGATGTCATGAAATACTAGATGATGAAAACGTTTTAAAATCAGTTATGAAAGCAGAACTTAAGGAAGTTAAGAAAAACTATGCTGTTAATAGAAAAACTGAAATTAAAGATGAAATTACTGAAATAAAAGTGGATTTAAAAGAAATGATTCCATCAGAAAATGTTATTGTGGTAGTTACAAATGATGGTTATGTAAAAAAAGTTCCAATTAAGTCTTATAAAGCTGCAACAGATGAAACAACTCTAAAACCCGGAGATTATGTAAGAAATATATTTGATCTAAACACTCGTAATCATTTAATTTTATTTACTTCTTTAGGAAACTATTTATTTATACCTGTTTATCAAATTAATGAATGTAAATGGAAAGATTTAGGTAAACATGTAAGTAATTTAGTTATGATTAAAGAAAATGAAAAAATAATTGATTCTTACATTTATGAACCAGAAAAAGATTTAGTATTAACCTCAAAAAATGGTATGGTAAAAAAAGTAAGAATGAATGAATACGAAGTATCAAGATGTTCAAAACCAATGTGTGCAATCAAACTAAAAGATGGTGATGAACTAGTAAGTGCTAAAGAATCTTTAGATAAAACTTTATTAGTTACAAATAATAATTATTATTTGTTATTTAGCACGGGTGAAATCCCTGAAGTTGGTGCAAAAGCAGCAGGTGTAAAAGGAATTAATTTAAAAGATGATTATGTTGTTTCTTCGATGCAAATAGGAAATAATGATGAATACATAAATATATTTACAAATTTAAATACTGCTAAAAGAGTAAAAATTACCGATTTAATTTTATTTACCAGAAATAAAAAAGGTAAAGAAATTATTAAGAAAAACAAAACTAAAGATTATAGAGTAATATCTGCATATCCATCAAATGCAAAAACAATTAATGTACTTAAAACAGATAGTGATGTTAATGAAATTAAAAATAGTGATATTCCGATAATGGATGTAAATAGTTTTGGAAGTAATTATACTCACTTACGTGTAATGGAAGTAAAACCTAAATATGAAATAAATAAGGTTAAAGAAATTAAGGAAGAAGAAAATGTTTCTTTACCTGAGAAAAAAGATACTTTATTAAAAGAAGAACAACTTTCTTTTGACTCTTTTGTAGATAGTTTTAAAATTTAAGTGCTTTATAGCACTTTTTTTTCATAAAATAATAGTGGTGATATCATGAGTAAAAAAGATGATTTTAAAGAGTTTGCTAAAGCAAATCCATCTTTAGCGGATTATATTTCAAATGGACAAATGACATGGCAAAAATTTTATGAATTATATGATATATATGGTGATGATGAAAATGTATGGAGCAAATATCAAAGAAGTTCGGAATCAAGTAATAATTTTAAAATAAATGATATAATAAAAAACGTTAATATGGACGCAATCAAAGAACATATTGGTACAGCACAAAAAGCTCTTGATTTTGTTCAGGAACTTACAAGTAAAACAGGCTCGACAGTGAGTGCAAAAACAGTAGTTACGCCAAGGCCTTTAAATAAGTTTTTTGAGGACTAATGAATAGAGCTATTTTAATTAAACTTAAAGAAAATCAAAAATTATTTGAACATTTTAAAGAGCATTCCTATTTTATTAAAGATATAAATAGAAACCCAGAAGTCTTTCCGTCTTTTGAAAAGAAAATGAAAGAAGTTTATAAAGAAAGGGCCACTGATAAAATAAGTGAAGCCATTGATGGAGTAGAAATGATTTCTTCAATAATTGACACAATTAAATAGAAATATATTGAAAAAATATTTTTGATGTGATATTCTTAACATAGAAAGGATAGCAAAATGAAGAATAATAAAAAAGGTTTTACTTTAATCGAACTTTTAGCAGTTATCGTTATCTTAGCGGTAGTTATGTTAATTGCTGTAAGTGCTGTAGGTCCATTAATGGCCAAATCAAGAAAGGGTTCACTTTCAGATGAAGGTATTGGTATTGTTGGTGCTGCTCAAACTGCTTATCAAGCAGAACAAATGAATGCAACTTCAGTAATTAAATCAACTAGTACTGTATGTTTTGATTTAAGATATCTAAATGAAAAACAATATTATACAAAAGGTACTGGAACTGATGGATATACTGGTTCTGTATTAGCTAAATATGATGCAACAACTAAGAAATATTCTTATACATTCTGGATTTCAAATGGAACATATGTATTTGGAACTTCTAAGAGTGGTGCTACACTTGGTTCAGGCGTAGATCCTAATGCAATAGATCTTGATAATACTACAATGGTTACTGATGGTGCTACTGCTTCAAATGATTGTGGTGGTGCAACAGGCGTTGTATATTGTACAGTTACAGGTTCTGGTGCTACTTGTAGTTAATAGTAAAATCTAAGGCTCAATCATTTGATTGAGTTTTTTAATGGAAAATGCTATACTTATAAAGAAGAGGTAAATAATGATAATAGGATCACATGTAAGTTTTAATAATGGACTTTTAGGATGTGTAAAACAATCTTTAAGTTATGGAGCAAATACATTTATGTTTTATACTGGAGCTCCACAAAATACTGTAAGAAAAGCTCTTGATAATGAAAATACTAAAGAAGCTATTTTACTTATGAATGAAAATAATATTGATATAAATAATGTAGTGTGCCATGCACCATATATAATAAATCTTGCAAATAAAGAAGTATTAAGTAAATGGGAATTTAGTATTTCATTTTTAAAAACTGAGATATCTAGATGTGAGGCACTTGGAGTTAAATATATTGTAGTTCATCCTGGAAGTAGTTTAAAAATGGATAGAAATGTGGCTTTAAAAAATATAAGTGATGCATTAAACTACGCTATAAATGCTGATACAAATGTAACTGTTTTACTAGAGACTATGGCTGGTAAAGGTAGTGAATGTGGCGTTAATATTTCTGAACTTAAATTTATTTTAGATAACGTTATTTTCAAAGAAAAAATTGGTATATGTTTAGATACTTGCCATTTAAATGATTCTGGAGTAAATATTTCGGATTTTGATAATTATTTAAAATCATTTGACGAAGAAATTGGCATAGATAAAATTGGCTGTGTTCATGTAAATGATAGTAAAAATCCTTTAGGAACAAAAAAAGATAGACATGAAAATATTGGCTTTGGAACTATTGGTTTTGATAATTTAATAAATGTAATTTATTCTGACAAATTAAAAAATGTTCCTAAAATATTAGAAACACCTTTTGTAGAGGAATATCCTCCTTACAAATTCGAAATTAGTGAAATTAAGGAAAAAGTATTTAATCCTCATTTAAAAGAAAATGTTATAAATTATTATAAAAATCTTTGATATTTAGAAAAGTATTCAATATATACTTTTTTTATTTTCTCGAAATTATTTCCTTGATAGTGATCTTTATATCTATCTATTTTAAATAAATTTGGATTTTTAAGCATTTCTTTATAATTTTTCTTTACAAATGTATAAGTAAAATTTAGTTCACTTTCACTTAAAGTTATATTTTTACTTTTTGCAAAGTTATTTACATCATCTTTTGTTATTGATTGCATATATTTATCGATCATATTAAACATAAAATTAAATTCACCCTAATATATAGTATGATTTAATAATTATTTTGAATACTAATAATATGGAAAAGTATGTCAAATTCTTAAAAATATTTATAATATCATTTTTTATAATTTTAAGTATTTACTTTATTATAACGTATACAAATAAACATGAATATTATTTAAATAGACTTATCTTTAAAACCAGTAGGATAGTAAGTGTTGATAGTCCCTTAAGGGGACAAATATTTGATAAAAATGGAATTTTACTCGTAGGCAATAAAAAAATATATAATCTTGCTTATCACTTGAAAAATAAGGAAAATTTAGATAATGTGGTAAAAAGCGCTATAAAAATATTTCCTGAGTTAGATTCTGCGCAAGTTTATGAAAGTTTAAATAAAGGCTATTTATATGAAGATAAAATATTAAAAAAAAATTTAACTGATGAAGAAGTTGAAAAAGTTCTTTCAAGTAGTACAAACGATTTTTTTATAAAAGAAACTTATGAAAGATTCTATCCATATGGTTTAACTTTAAAAAATATTTTTGGTTCGGTAAGCAAAATAAGTAAAGAAAATAAATCTTATTATTTGGAAAATGGCTATAGTATTTGGGATAGTGTTGGTATAAGTGGACTTGAAAAAGAATATGAAGAATACTTAAAGGGAGTAAAAGCTAAATACAAAGTTAATGCAGATAATACTTTATCTTTAATAAGTCCGTCTAAAAATGGGAGTGATTTATATTTATCAATTGATATAAATTTAGTAAATAAAGTAAATGACATAATTAAAGAGGAACTAATAAATGCTAAGAAAAAGCCTAATACCGAATATTTAAATGATACATATGTTATTATTTCAAAACCTAAAACCGGAGAAATTATTTCAATCAATGGACAAAGATATTTAAATGATGATTATTTTACAGATATTAGTTTTAATAATATAACTTCTTCGTTTACAATGGGATCAGTTGTTAAAGGTGCTACCATTTCAGTGGGGTACAAATATAATTTAATTGACTATAATAAAAAGGTTTTAGATGGGTGTGTAAAACTTGCAAATTTAACAGAAAAATGTTCTTTTCAAAGACTTGGTTATTTAGATGATATTAAAGCGCTTGAGATGAGCTCTAATTATTATCAGTTTTTAATTGCAATTTCTTTAGCGGGTAAAAAATACACTCCGAATATGAAACTTGAGGTTTCAAATAATGAATTTGACATTTACCGAAATATGCTTGCTTCTTATGGACTTGGAACCATCACGGGAATTGATTTACCTAATGAAAAAATTGGCTTAATTGGGAAAAAAGTAAGTCCTGATTTACTTTTAAATTTAGCAATTGGTCAGTATGATACGTATACTCCGATAGAACTTTTAAACTATATAAATACACTTGCTTCGAAAGGTGAAAAAAGAAGTCCTAGCTTAGTTTATCAAATTAAAAATTACGGAAATGTTATCTATCAAAATAATTATGAAATTAAAGAAAATGTTGATTTATCAAAAGAGTATTATGATAGAATTTTTAAAGGATTTTATAATGTAATGAATTATGGAACAGGTAAAGGGTATATGAATTATAATTTAAATCCTGCGGGTAAAACTGGGACAAGTGAATCATTTTTAGATACGGATAATGATGGTAAAATTGATACAAAAACGCTTTCTTTAACTATGGCAGGCTTTTTTCCAGCGGAAAACCCTGAGTATAGTTTGGTAGTAGTAAGCCCTAATGCTTCACATAATAATAGTAAAAAAGAGTATATATATTATATTACAAATCGAGTATCACGAAAAATAACTGATTATTTTAACTCATTAAATATGAAAAGCCTTGAAAAATAGGTAGATATATTGGTATAATATTAACGTACTTGAAAAAGGAGGGATAACTATGGCTAAAAATGAAAATAGAAAAGAAGTAACTATCAAATGTACTAATTGTGGTAAAGAACTTCGCCCAGTAAGTAAAAATAAGAAAAATAATCCTGATAGATTAGAACTTAAAAGATACTGCTCAGCTTGTCATAAACATGTTGTAGCAAAAGAAAAGAAATAGGGAGGTAAGTTATGTTTATTAATATTAATGATATTAAAAATGGTATGACTATTATAATGGATGGTAACTTATGTACTATTCAAGAATTTCAACATGTTAAACCTGGTAAAGGACCTGCTTTTGTGAGAATTAAATTAAAAAACTTAAGAACTGGTTCAACTACTGAAGATACTTATAATACAAATCTTAAAATTCAAAAAGCTCATATAGATAGATGTGAAGTTCAATATTTATATAGTAGTGGAGATAATTACACATTTATGAATAATGAAACTTATGAACAAATTGAAGTATCCTCAAAAATACTTGGAGACAATGTTAAATTTATTAAAGAAGGTCTTACTTTAAATCTAGATATTTATGAAGGTGAAATAATTGGCATTACACTTCCTGAAAAAGTTGAATATGAAGTTATTGAAACTGAACCAGCAGTAAAAGGAAATACTACGAATAATGCTAATAAAGATGCTAAAATTGAAACTGGTTATGTTGTAAAAGTACCTTTATTTATAAATCAAGGTGAAAAGATTTTAGTTTCTACTAAAGATGGCAAATATTCTGGAAGAGCTTAAGTGCTCTTTTTTTTATGTAAATAAAATGCCTAAAGTTGCATTTGCAACAAAATTATAATATATAGTTATGTTATTATAATCTATGCTAGGAGTGATTAAATGAATTATTATGATAAATTTGTAAAAGGAACATGGTGTAGTTCAATAGATGTTGAAAACTTTATTGACCTAAACTATAAAGAATATTTAGGAGATGAAAAGTTTTTAAGTAAACCAAGTGATAAGACTATTAACATTATGGAAAAAGTAAATAGTTTATTACAAGAAGAACTAAAGAAAAAAGTTTTAGATATAGAAACTTCAAAAGTAAGTGGTATCAATAATTTTTTACCAGGTTATATTTGTCCTGATGATGATGTAATCGTTGGTCTTCAGACAGATAAGCCACTTAAAAGAATGATTAATCCTTATGGTGGAATTAGAATGGTTTATTCAGAACTTGCGGCTTATGATTATAAACTTGATGAAAATATTAATAAGTATTTTAGTGAATTTAGAAAAACACATAATGATGGTGTTTTTGATGCTTATACAGATGAAATGAAACTTGCAAGACATGTTCACTTATTAACTGGACTTCCTGATAGTTATGGAAGAGGAAGAATTATTGGAGACTATCGCCGTATTGCATTATATGGAACTGATTACTTAATAAAATGTAAAATGGAAGATAAAAAAAATCTTCCTTCTGATATGAGTGATGAAGTTATTAGGCTCTCTGAAGAGATTAGCATGCAAATAAAAGCTTTAAAAGAACTTACTTTAATGGCTAAAAGTTATGGATTTGATATTTCAGTTCCTGCTCAAAATAGCCGTGAAGCTGTAGAGTGGACATATCTAGGCTATCTTGCAGCAGTTAAAGAGAATAATGGTGCTGCCATGAGTCTAGGTAGAGTAGATGCTTTTTTTGATATTTATTTTGAAAGAGATTTAAGTGAAGAAAAGATTACTGAAAGTATGATTCAAGAAATAATTGATAATTTTGTTATTAAATTAAGACTTGTAAGACATTTAAGAACACCAGAATATGATGAACTTTTTTCAGGTGATCCAACTTGGGTAACTTGTGCTATCGGAGGAATGAAGGATGGAGCATCTCTTGTTACAAAAACAAGTTATCGAATTATCCATACACTTGAAAATTTAGGTTCTGCACCAGAGCCAAACATAACTATTTTATATAGTGAAAACTTACCAATTAATTTTAAAAAGTATTGTTCGAAGATTTCCATTAAAACAGATTCAATTCAATATGAAAACGATGATTTAATGAGTAAAGTATTTGGACATGACTATGGTATTGCATGCTGCGTTTCTGCTATGAGACTTGGTAAAGATATGCAATTTTTCGGAGCAAGATGCAACCTTGCAAAAGCTCTTTTATATTCAATTAATGGTGGCGTAGATGAGATAGAAAATACTAAAGTTTTTGAAAATATTCCTAAAAATAATGAAGAAGTTTTAGATTATAATACTGTTATAAAAGATTTTAAAATGGTACTTTCTAAAGTTGCAAAACTTTATGCAAATACAATGAATGTAATTCATTACATGCATGATAAATATGCTTATGAAAGCGTTATGATGGCTCTTCATGATACAAATGTAAATCATCTTATGGCTTATGGCGTTGCGGGTCTTTCTGTTGTAGTGGATAGTTTATCTGCAATAAAATATGCTAAAGTAAAACCGGTTCGTGATGAAAATGGTATAGCTATAGATTTTACTATCGAAGGGGACTATCCAAAATACGGAAATGATGATGATAAAGTAGACTATATTGCAAAGGAAGTATTAAGTTATTTTTATGAAGAATTAAAAAGTGTTAAAACTTATAAAAATGCAAAACCAACAATGTCAATTTTAACTATTACCTCAAATATTGTATATGGAAAAAGTACTGGTAGTACTCCAGATGGAAGAAAAAAAGGACAACCTTTTGCACCGGGAGCTAATCCAATGCATGAAAGAGATAAAAGCGGCGCTATTGCATCACTAAATTCGGTAGCAAAAATTGATTATATAAAATATGCTCTTGATGGAGTATCAAACACATTTACAATTATTCCTGATAGTTTAGGCAAAAATGATGAAGATAGAGTAAATAATTTAGTAAGCTTACTTGATGGTTATTTTATTAAAGGCGGACATCATTTAAATGTAAACGTTTTAAATAAAGAAATGTTAATTGACGCTATGAATAATCCCGAAAAGTATCCACTTTTAACAATTAGAGTATCTGGATATGCTGTAAGATTTAATAGACTTACTAAAGAACAACAACTCGAAGTTATTTCAAGGACTTTCCATGAAAAACTCTAAGTTATCAATATCTAAAATAGAAAGTTTTTCATGTGTTGATGGTCCAGGAATTAGAACTGTAATATTTTTTAATAATTGTCCTTTAAGATGTAAATTTTGTCATAATCCTGAAATGCAAAAAGAGGTAAATAAACTTGATATTAATTTTGAAAAGTTAGTGGAATTAATTTTAAATAATAAACCATATTATAAAAGTAATGGTGGTGTAACCTTTTCTGGAGGTGAACCGCTTTTATCACAAGATATTTTGTTAGAGCTCGCTAAAACTTTAAAAAAAGAGAATATTAGCATGGCTCTTGATACTTCAGGATATGTAAGAAGTATTAATTTAGAATTATTAGAAATGTTTGATTATATACTTCTTGATATAAAAGCAATTAATAATGAAGGGTTTTACGATATAACTGGGGGTAACATTAGCATTATAGATAACTTTATTGAAAACTTAAATAAAATTAATACAAAAGTAATTATTAGAGTAGTGGTTATTCCTGATGTTAATGATACAAAGGAATATATGAAAACACTAAAAAATTATATTTCTAAAATTAAAAATGTTATTAAAATTGAATTTTTACCATTTCATACAATGGGATTTTCTAAGTATGAAGAGTTAAATATGGATAATCCATATAAAAACAAAAAAGCTATGGATAAAAATAAATGTGATGAACTTTATGAGTATTTTTTAGCATTATGAAAGGAAAGAAAAAATGAATAAAATTGTAATAATTGGTTGTGGTAATGTAGGAATGAGTTATGCATATTCACTTTTAAATCAAAGTATCCCGGTAAATGAACTTGCTTTAATTGATGTAAATGAAGATAAAATAATTGGAGAAGTAATGGATTTGAATCATTGCCTTGCTTTTTCACCTTCGAAAATTGATATAAAAGTAGGAACTTATGATGATTGTAAAGATGCCAAAATAATTGTTATTGCAGCGGGCGCTAACCAAAATCCTGGTGAAACAAGAATGGATTTAATTTATAAAAATGCAAAAATTTTCAAAGATATTATTGGAAAAGTTATGTCTTCGGGATTTGATGGTTATTTTATAATTGCTACGAATCCTTTAGATGTAATGACATACTTAACATTTAAATATTCTGGTTTTGCTCCGAATAAAGTTATTGGTACTGGAACAAGCCTAGATACCTCAAGGCTTAGATTCTTGATAAGTGAAAAAGTTGGCGTAAATCCTAAAGATATTAATGCATACGTTATTGGAGAACACGGAGATAGTGAGTTTACTTTATGGTCTTCCGCTTTAGTGGGTAGTGAAAAAATTGATAAATATTTAAATGACGAAGAAAAAGAAAAGATTGAAAATGAAGTAAAAAATGCAGCATATGAAATTATAAATAAAAAAGGTGCTACATATTATGGCGTTGCTATGTGTTTAACTAAAATAACTAATGCAATCTTAAATAATGAAAATTCAATTATTACAGTATCAAGTTATGATAAAAAAAATGATGTTTTTTTTGGTACACCTACAATTGTAAATAAAGATGGTGCAAGCAAGAAAATGTATATAGAATTAGATGAAAATCAAACTCAAAAACTTATAAAATCAATATCACTTTTAAAAGAGGCTTTAACAAAAGTTGATTAAAAATTTAAATTTAGTGTTGACAAATGCAAAATTTTGAATATACTTTATAGGTAAGTGAGGAAATATAAACAGATTGTGAGCTATTTCGGGATAATCCTACACGAAGCTTTAACGTTGAGCGCGGAGTCACTAGTTATGGGACTTTGCGCTTTTTTTGTATACAAAAGTTCCATAACGGAAAGGAAAGTTATGGAAAAATTTTATTTAGAGAAGGCTAGCTTAAAAAGAAAAGAAGAGGCACTTGCATATTTAAAAGAATTTGAAATGCATAACTCTATAGTGAATGGTGACTCGGGACTTTCTAAAATGGCTGCAGATTATGAAGGATGGCTAAAATATTTAGACAGTTTATTGGATGATGAAAAAAGACCTATTAATAGATGTCCGGGTATAGAGTATTTTTTAATAAGAGAAAATGACGATAAATTAATTGGTATGATTAATTTAAGATGGAATCTAAGTGTTGAAATGCTCCTTCATGGTGGGCATATTGGCTATGGTATTTTACCTTCACAAAGAAGAAAAGGTTATAACAAAATAAATCTATATTTATGTCTTTTAAAAGCCAAAAAAATGGGTTTAGAAAAAGTTCTTTTAACTGCGGATGATGCAAATTTAGGTTCAGTTAAAACAATTCTTTCTTTAGGAGGAGTACTTGAAAACAAAATTACTGAAGATGGTGCTATTATCGGTAGATACTGGATTAATACGCATGATGCTATTTTAAAAAATAAGAATAAGTATAAGGAAGTGATAAAAAATGAGTGAAATAATAAAAATTAAAAATTTAAGTAAAACTTTTAAAGTTAAAATAAAAGGCAAAGGCTTTAAAGAAAGTATAAAAGGTATTTTTAACCCAAAATATAAAGAAGTTAAGGCTGTTAAAAACTTAAATTTAAGTGTTGAAAAAGGAGAAATAATTGCTTTTATTGGACCAAATGGAGCAGGAAAAAGTACTACGATAAAAATGCTTACTGGTATACTTTGTCCTTCGAAAGGAACTGTTGAAGTTTTAGGAAAAGACCCTTTTAAAGATAGAAAAAGTTTATCTTATGAAATTGGTACTGTATTTGGCCAAAAAGAGCAGCTTTGGATGCATTTATCAGCTTACGATAACTTTAAATATTTTGGGGCAATATATGATATTCCTGAAAGTGTAGTAGAAAGAAAAATTAAATCTTTCGAAGAGATCTTTGAAATTAGTGATTTTATTAATACTCCCGTAAGAAATCTTTCTCTTGGGCAAAGAATAAGATGTGAAATAATTGCAGCATTAATTCATGAACCTAAGATTTTATTTTTAGATGAACCTACGATTGGACTTGACCCAGTAGTTAAGGAAAATATAAGAACTTTAATTAAAAGAATGAATAAAGAATTTAAAACTACAATATTTTTAACAAGTCATGACGTTGGTGATATAGAAAAGCTTTGTAAAAGAGTAGTTATTATAAATAATGGCATGCTTGCTTTTGATGATAGTATGGAAAACTTGAAATATCATTATTTAAATAAAAAAATAATTGATGCTAAGATGAAAGAAAAAATAAATTTAGATGATGAAGAGGGAATTAAAATTTTAAAAGATAAAGGTTATAATTTAAAATTTGAAGTAGATTTAAAAAAGAAAAGTATTTCTGAAGCCTTAAAAAAACTTGATATAGATAAAGTACTTGATATAAATATTTCAAATATCCCTTTAGAGGAAATAATTAAAGAAATATATGCAAGGAAAACGAAATGAAAAAGTATTTTAAAATTTTAGAGTATGAAATAAAAAGTGCTTTTTCTTATATATCAAATGTGTTTTATGAATATATAGGATTTTTAATTCACATATTTATCTTTTTAAATCTATGGAAATATATTTATTCTGACCCATCATCTTTGATTTCAGGATATTCTTTGAAAGAAATGATTTGGTATGTAATTATTACAGAAATTTTATGGTCCGCTCTTGGAGGAAGACGTTTAGTAAAAGATATTTCAAAATCTATTAAAAATGGTGATGTAGTTTATAATTTAACAAGACCTATAAACTATATTTTATATAATTTGTTTTCACATCTAGGACTTGTACTTGCAAGACTTATTATATATTTTATTTTAGGCATTATTACAGGATATGTATTTTTAGGTAGCTTTGTAAATATTAATATTTTAAAATTAATTTTAGTTTTTATAACTATGATAATATCAACAGTAATAAGTCTTTTTACAATGATTTTAATTGGTGAGATATCATTTTTTATCGAAGATGCAAACCCAATATATTGGATATATAGTAAAATAATTCTTATATTTGGTACCATTTTCCCTGCGGAAATTTTCGGTAAATTCTTACAAAAAATTATAAAATATAGTCCAGTTTATGTGACAACTTATGGACCTGCAAAACTATTTGTTCATTTTAAATATTTTGACTTTTTAAAATTACTTGGATTTCAATTTATATATATTTTAATTATTTATTTTATTTCATTAATAATTTATAAGAAAGGAGTGAGAAATTTAAATGTTAATGGAGGCTAAAAAAATGTTTTTATCAGTTAAGTATTCTCTTATGAAGGAAATGCTTAATAAATGGACGTTTATAACAAATATAATTTTTATGATTTTAAATAATGCTACATTTATAATTGAGTGGGTAGTATTTTTCTCACTCAAATCAACATTTGGGGGATATACTATTTCAAAAGTTATATTACTTTGGGCACTTGCTGCTGGAAGTTATGGAATAAGTCATTTTTTCTTCAAAGATAGTTATATGCTTTCTGATATTATAAATGATGGCAGTTTGGATTCATATTTAGTACAACCAAGAAATATTTTAATAAATGCAATAACTGGAAATGTTGATGTATCTGCTTTAGGGGATATTTTATATGCTATAATTATTTTAATAATATGTAGACCATCATTTTTGGAAGTAATACTATTTATTTTATTTTCTTTTACAGGTGCTCTTATAATTACAAGTATTGCCGTAATTTTTGGAAGTTTAGCTTTTTGGATTAAAAAAAGTGATGCTATTGCAGACACGATGACTAACCTAGTAATTTGTTTTGATACTTACCCTGGAGCAATATTCAAAGGCATTACAAAAATATTATTATACACTTTAGTTCCCGTAGGACTTTCTTCCTATATGCCAATGGAAGTATTAAATAATTTTAATTTACTATATTTTTTAATTATTATAGGTTACACTATATTTATTACATTATTTGCTTTTTATATTTTTAATAAAGGTTTAAAAAGATATAGTTCAAGTAGCTTAATGGTTGCAAGAATTTAAAGTTTACAATTATTTAACGATATGTTATTATAACTTTCAAGGAAATTAAGTATGGAAAAAGATTATATATTTGTCACTAAAAAAGATGAATCTTTAGAAAAAGCTGAGGCTATAGCAGGTGCACTAGTAGCAGAAAATGGCAAAGTTACTTATTATAGTGAAAGCATTAGCTATGATAAAACTAGAAAATAATTAATAATTGCATAGTAAAAAATAATTTGTTATAATTAGTTTGTTAGCAGGTGATGAAGCCTTACAACCTTCGGATGCTAAACCGCGTATTTGCGTTAAAAAATAAAGTTGTATGATTAACTTCATAAAGTAGGGTGGTACCGCGAGAAAACTCGTCCCTATGTTTATGGAGTTTTTATTTTGAAAGGATGATATATATGGGTATTTATGAAGAACTTGAATGGAGAGGGTTAATTAAAGATATTTCTTCTCCAGAACTTAAAGAAAAATTAAATAAAGGTGGTATGACTTTCTATATTGGTACTGATCCTACTGGAGATAGTATGCATATTGGGCATTTTTCATCATTTTTAATTGCCACTAGGCTTAAAAGAGCAGGACATACTCCTATACTTCTTGTAGGGGGAGGAACTGGTCTTATTGGTGATCCAAAACCAACTGCTGAAAGAGCAATGATATCATATGATGCTGTTAAACATAATGTTGAATGCTTAACAAAACAAGCAAAAGATATTTTTGGGTTCGAAGTTGTTAATAACTATGATTGGTTAAAAAATATTAATTTTATTGATTTTTTAAGGGATTATGGTAAATATTTTAGCATTGGTTATATGCTTGATAAAGATATTATTAGACGTAGACTTGATGCAGGTATAACTTATACAGAATTTTCTTATATGATAATGCAAGCTATGGATTTTGAACATCTATATAATGAAAGAAATGTTACAATGCAGGTTGCTGGGCAAGATCAATGGGGAAATATTACGGCAGGAATTGAGCTTATTAGAAAAAAAGATAATAAAGAGGCTTATGGATTTACAATGCCACTTATTACTAAAAGTGATGGAACTAAGTTTGGTAAAACTGAAGGTAAAGCAATTTGGCTTGATAAAAATAAAACAACTCCTTATGAAATGTATCAATTTTTTGTAAATGTTGAAGACTCTATGGTAATAGATTATTTGAAAAAATTTACTTTCTTACCTAAAGAAAAAATTGAAAAAATTGAAAAAGAGCATAATCTTCATCCTGAGGAAAGGCTTGCTCATAAAACGCTTGCTAAAGAAGTTATTACATTTATTCATGGAGAAAAAGCATATGAAGATGCGCTAAACCAAGCAAATGCTTTATTTAATGGAGATATTTCATCTTTAGGAGCCGAAAACCTTTTATATGAATTTAAGGATGTACCTCATTTTGATGTTACTAATGATGAAAATATTTTAGATATGCTTGTAAGAAGTAAAATATGTCAATCTAAAAGAGAGGCAAGAGAAATGGTAAGTGCAGGTGCAATAAGTTTAAATGGCAATAAAGAAACTAGTTTAGATAAAATTATTACAAGTAGCGATCTAATCGAAGGCAAAGTATTATTACTAAAAAAAGGAAAAAAGAATTATTTCTTAGGAACAAAATAATTCTTTTTTTTATCTGCAAAAATAATTATTGGAATGATCAAAATATATAAAATTATATAAATGTTTTTGTAAACAAACAGCATATATTCGTAGTTACTATTAATAAAAAATGAGTTTATAAGGCTAATTAAAATAACTAAAATATAAGTTAAATACTTTTTCTTTAAAATTATAGTTGTTTTTTTAATTGAAAAAGTTATTATATAAAATAAATCAAAAAGCCATATCAAAGATACAAAGTTTTCTACATTTTCTATAAATGAAGAAATTTGTATTTTTTTAAGTACCATATACTCTGGATAACTATATATTTTTATTAAATGCCTTCCTAAAATACTTACTATAGCAAAGCATATTATAAGAGAAATAATATTTGTAATAAAGTAAGAAATTAAAAACTCCTTATTACTAATATTTTGATCGTTTAAAAGAAGTAGTGGAGCACTTGTGATAACTGCATAAAACAATACTGATTTAATCATCTTATTATTTTTAAAAGTAAATAATGGCAGCATATTTTGAATATCAATAAAATGAGTTAAAGATAAAAAATTAAAAATTAACGTAATTATACTAAAAAAAGTTAAAACTAATGCCCAGTTTTTTAAAGTATCATTATTTTTTGAGGCCGCATAAATGCATAATATAATGCTTGGCAAAATTATAATCATCTTCGGGGTTTTATTTAAGAAAAATGAAGAGATAAATGTAGTAATAATTATAAAAGAAAGTTCAATAAAAAACATATATAATAATATTTCAAAAAATTTAGTCTTTTTATTAAGCTTTATATACGAAAAAATAAGTGTGAAAAATCCCCCAAGAAGTGTTCCTAGAACAAATGATATTAGAGCATCTGGACCAACGTTAAAAAAGGCAAAGGAAAAAAGCGTTCCTAAACAAAGTGATCTTGATAAAAGATATATTTGAGAGTAGTTATATTTATTAATTTTCAAAGCTAAAAATCAATCCTTTCTTATCAATTTTTATATTCGTATTTACTTTATATTCAAATAATTTAAAAACGTTTTCTTCTTTTCTATTCTGAGCATAATACAAATTATTTATTTCTAATATATCAATATCATTATCTTTTAAATATTTTATAAATAAGGTAATATCTTTAGTAAGCTCATCTTCAAAAGTTTTGTTAATTTCCTGAAATAGTTTTGTGTCTTTGAAATCTAAATCTGTTGTATTAACCTTAATTTCTGCTAAAAAATTTAAATCGTAATTAACTATACTATTTTTTATTGTTATATCACTTTTCACAGAATATAAATTAATGGTTACGATTTTATCACCATAATATTTATCTAAACAAATACCAGCTTTATTTTTTATAAGTAAATTAAATAATTCACTTTCTTTTAAAGATAAAGTAGTGTAGTAATTGTATCCTTTAAATACAGAAAGACCAAGTTCTACAATCTCATCATCTTCATTTAAAGAAAATGTATTTAGCATTGCATGTGATAAATTATTTGCAAAAAATCTTGTGGTAGCCTCAAAGTTTTGATCTATAGAAATATTACTTTGTACTTTATTTGTTTTAATCATTTTAAATAATTTTAATCCTATGTCAAGGTCGACATCATTTGATTTATTAAGTATATTTATAGTTTTTTCGTCTTTCACTAAAACTAAAAAAAATTCATTTTTTACATCCGGATTACGTAAAACAGTATCTACAACATCTTTTGCATAATTTTTTGCAATATTTTCATCAATAGCTATAATTTTTAAATGATAATAATATGGTTTATTATTTACTTTTAGATTTGCATTATTAAATGCATCGATTATATTTTTGCCTGTCCCGGATATTACATAAGATTTATTAGTTTTATTTTCTCCGGTGCTATTATCATTTAAAATTTCATAGGTTACCATAAATTCTTTATTACTATCATCATAATCAATTCCGACCGAAGAAATAAATGCTAAATCATTTATTTCATTATAATTATAGCAACCTGTAAGTAAAATTAATGTTATTATTAAAAGTATTTTTTTCATAATTTTTCCTTTATTATGTTACTTGATAACATGTTACTTCTTTTTTCATTATGCATTTTAAAAAGTGTTTCTTTAGCATAAGTCATGTTAAGTGGGAGAATTGGAAACATATAAGGGTATCCTAAAGATTTAGTATCTATTAAATCAAGTAAAAATATTAAAAATGTTATAAGTAGTCCGTAAAGACCTAAAAAAGCCGCTCCAATAAGGAGAAAAAATCTATAAAATCTAAGAGAATTTGTTACCTCAATTTCGGGAAATATTAAAGATGAAATATACGTAAAAGAGGTAACTATTATCATAATTGGCGTAATAAGTCCTGCACTTACGGCGCTTTCTCCTAAAACAAGAGCACCTAAAATTGATATAGCAGACCCATATTTCGTTGGAAATCTTAAATCACTTTCTCTTAATATTTCACAAATGCCAAGCATTAAAAAACATTCTATAATTGCAGGGAAGGGAACACCATTTCTTTGAATAGAAAAATTAATCATTAAACTCGAAGGAATTGCTTCTTGATTATAATTTACTATTGCTATATAAAATGCTGGTACAACCATTGATAATATGTAGGATGCAAGTCTTAGAAATTTAGTTACATTGATATTAAAATCTTTTGTATAATCATCAGAAAATGGATTTATAAAGTCTATAAAAAATGCTGGTAATATTAAAGCGGTTGGACTATCATTTGCAAGCAAAACAATTTTTCCTTCACATAAGGATTTTGCACATCTATCAGGCCTTTCTGTGGCAATGATTGTTGGAAAGTGCTTGCTTTCAGTTAAATATTTTTTTAAATTTTCACTATCATTAATAAAATCGATATCAACATTTTTAAGTCTTTCATAACATTTTTCTACTAAAGATTCTTTAGTAATACCTTCAATATATAAGATGCCAACTTTAGTTTTAGAAATTCTTCCTATATCTAAATTTTTACATTTTAAGTTACTAGTTTTAATTCTTCGTTTAATAAGCCCTAAATTAGTTTGATAATTTTCTATAAAGGCATTTCTTGGGCCTTTTAAAGAGGGCTCTATTTCATTAACGGATATTCCTCGATCAAGATTAGCTCTTGTTTCAACGGCATAAATTTTATTTTCATTTATTACTACAGTAAAACCATTATATAAATAGTATTCAATATCTTCATATTTAATTTTTTTTACATTTGTACTTGGAACTTCATTTTCAAAATTATTAAGCTTATCTATATTAGTAATTTTTTTTAGTATATAATCGTTAATTTTATCTTGATTTATTAAAGTATCAAAAAAGACTAAATATATTGAATGAAATACATTTATTTTAACTTTACGAATAACTAAGTCATCATTTTGTGAAAACCATTCTTTAATCTTTCTTATCATATTATTAGTATGGTGCATTGTAAGAAAAATATGTTAAAATAAAAATGGTGATGAAGATGCAAGTATACATTGAAAGAATGGATCATTTTGGTAATGGAATAGGTAATATAAATGGCAAAATTATATTTGTTAAAAATGCTTTAAAAGGTGAAACCATTGATGTTACTATTACGAAAGAAAAGAAAAACTTTATGGAAGGAAAAATAAAATCTATAATTTATAAAAGTTCAGAAAGAATTGAACCTTTTTGCCCATATTTTGGTAAATGTGGAGGATGTAATTTATGCCATTTAAATTATGCTCATTCATTAGAATATAAAAAAGAAAGAGTTTTAAATATATTAAGTAAAAATAAAGTAGCAAGTATTTCTTTTGTTATAGAAAATAAAAATCCATTATATTATAGAAATAAGATAGAACTTAAAATTGTAAATGGTCATCTTGGTTTTTATGAAAAATCTACGAATAAATTAATTGAAATAGATGAGTGCAAAATAGCTAAAAAATCCATAAATAATTCATTTGAATTTATTAACAATATGAATTTACAAAATGCAAGCATTTGCGTGCGTGCAAATTATAATGACGAGATTATGATTATTGTAAAATCTAAAGATGACGTAAAAATAGAAAATCCTGAAAAATATAAAATCGTTGGAATTATCTTAAATGATAAATGTATTTATGGTCAGGACCATTTTATGGAAAAAATAAATGATTTATTTTTTACGGTAAGTTATGATTCATTTTTTCAAGTTAATAGCTATATTAATTCATGTCTTTTTAATTTGATAGGTGAAAACGTAGAAAATGAAAATGTACTTGATTTATATTCTGGTGTTGGAACTCTTTCAATAGTGGCAAGTAAGAAAGCAAAAAAAGTTTACGCTATTGAGGTAGTTGAAAATGCCGTTAAAAATGCTTTATTAAATGCTAAAATAAACAAAGTTAATAATATAAATTTTATTTTAGGAAAAGTCGAAGATAAAATAGGTTTTATAAATGATGAAATTGATACAGTTATTGTAGATCCTGCCCGAAGTGGTGTTGACAAAAAATCTATGGAAGTTATTAATAAATTAGAACCTAAAAAGATAATTTATATTTCTTGTGATACACAAAGCTTATCTAAAAACTTAAGTGATTTACCTAATTATGAAATAACAAAGTTATACTTGCTTGATATGTTTTCTTATACTTATCACGTTGAATGTGTTTTAGTATTACATCGAAAAAGCCTTGAAAAATTAAAAAATATTTAAAGGCTTGTTTGAGTATTGTACATGGCATTGGAAAATGTATGCTAATTAAAAATTAAACTTAAGGAGATGATAAAAATGGCAAAAGATTTAATTATAAGAAGTAGTAGTGCAGAATTCTTAATATTTGAAAGGAAAACACATGATAAAGGTATTCAAGTTAGATTTGAAGATGGAGATTTATGGTTAACACAAAAAGCTATTGGAGAATTATTTAATACAACCAGAAATAATATTACTATGCATATTAATGATATATATGATAGTTATGAATTAGAACAAAATTCAACTAGTAAGAATTTCTTACTAGTTCAAACTGAAGGTAATAGAAGAGTAAAAAGAAATGTATTATATTATAATTTAGATATGGTTATTTCGGTTGGTTATAAAGTAAATTCAGATAGAGCTATACAATTTAGAAGATGGGCAACATATATATTAAAAGATGCTGGAAAAATATTTCATGAAATTGCTTGTGATAAAGCATTAACTGAATTTGAAAAATATAGAATAAAACAAGATAGATTATATAAATCAGATTTTGATTTATTATTAGAAGAAACTGGCAAATAGTAAGTTATGTTTAAAAGTAACTGCAAAAGAAAAAAGTTAATTATTTGGTAAATTTTATATAAAATTGTGACAAATAAAAAGAAAGGAAAATGATATGAAAGAAATATATTTAATGAGACATTCTGAAACATTAAGATTTAATAATCTAGATAATAATGATTCATTACAAGTACAAAATGAAAAAAGACCCTTAACAGAAAATGGAGAAAAAATTGCAAAAGAAAAATCAATGTTAAAAGAATTGCAAAATTTTGATATAGTTATTTCCTCGAATTATGTAAGGGCAATAGCAACAGCAAAATATTTTACAAAAGATGAGGTTAATGTAATTGAATCTTTTGGAGAAAGAAAATATGGTATTAATAAATGGGAAGAACTACCAGAACAATTTGAACAAAAACAATTAAAAGATTTTGATTATAAAATTAGTGATGGTGAATCTTTAAACGAAGTTATAGATAGGCAGTTTTTAGCACTAAATAAAGTAATAAATACTTATAATGCTAATAAAATATTAATTGTTGGTCATTCAACTGCATTTACGGCTTTATTTAGTAAATGGTGTAAAGTGCAACCAGATGGAATATATTTTAAAGGTGAAAAGTTTTTTGATGGCAAATGGAACTATTGTGAAACTTTTAGATTAACATTTAATGATGATGCAACTTTAATAGATATAAAAAAGATTTAAGGATATAATAATGATAAAAATAATTTATATAATAAGTTTTATAATAATTCTTTTAAGTGGAATAGGATTAATAGTAATTGAAAATGAAAAAGCACTTGGTTTAGAAGCCTTAGAAAATGTAGGGAATTTTATTGTATTAGGTATTATATTTATAATAAGTACTTTATTTTTTATATCTGTTTCAATTGTATTTTATATAAGAAAAAGAAACAAAAAAAGTAAATGGGATGTTAATAATTAGTAAAATATGGTAATGAATATAAAAAATAATAATAAAGCATAATTTTATTTATTAGTAATATATCTATGTCATTGTTATTTTTGAAAAAGTGTAATTAAAAATGGTGATCTCACCATAAAAGGGAACTGGAAACTAGAGAATGTACTCTAGTTTTATTTTGTAAATTAAAACTTAAAAAAATAAATTTTTTACATGGCATAGTAAAAAACTATCAAAATATACAATTTAAATGTTATAATTTATTTATAGGTAGAGTATGATTAAAGAATTAATGGATATTTTAAATAATATTGAATATGGATATGTGGATATTAATGGAAAAATTCATTTTGATATTGATAAAAATTTTTCACAAGTCTATAAGTTACAAAATCCCGAAGAAATTTTAAAAAATGGTGTTGGTGTATGTTGGGATCAAGTTGAACTCGAAAGATATTTATTTGAAAAAAATAATATAGAATTTAAAACGTATTTTATTGTTTATTATGATAATGATAGTTGTCCCACTCATACGTTTTTGATATATAAAAAAAATGATAAATATTTTTGGTTTGAACATTCTTGGAAAAAATATCGTGGAATTAGAAAATTTAATTCAGAATATGATGCTTTAAAAGAAATTAAAGAAAAATTTATAAGTACGCAGCTTAATAATAGGTGTAATTATGAAAATTTATGTATTTATGAATATTCAAAGCCTAAATATGGAATAAATGTTTTAGAGTTTTACCATCATTGTGAAAAAGGTAAAAAAATTTTATAGTTAATGTTTTACTAATAAAAAAAATATAGTATTATATATTTAGACTATACAAAGGTAATGTATGAGATAGATTTTTACTATTAAAACTTGAAAGGAGAAATAAATGAAAGATTATATTGGCAAAATGCTTAATGTAAAAATTGATAGGCCTTTTGGTAGCAAGCATCCAAAACATGGTTTTATATATCCAGTTAATTATGGATATTTACCTAATACCGTAAGTGGTGATAACGAAGAAATTGATTGTTATGTTTTAGGAGTATTTGAACCAATAAATGAGTTTTATGGTAAATGCATTGCAGTTTTGCATAGAACTAATGACGATGATGACAAATTAATTATTACTGATGGTAAAAATTATAGTGATGATGCAATAAATGCATTAGTTGAGTTTCAAGAAAGATATTTTAAACATATTATTATAAGAAAAGAGGATGAAAATGAGTAAATTTTGTATGATAGAGACGGCTTTTGATAATATTTCACAGGTTAATAAAGTAGTTGATACTTTACTTGAGAAAAAACTTGTGGCAAGTACTCATGTTATTAAAAGTGATAGTAGTTGGAATTATAAAGGCAAGAAAGAAAGTAATGAAGAATTTTTGCTTCAGATGAAAACTAAGACGAAAAACAAAGAAGTTATATATGAAATTATCAAAAAGGTACATAGTTATGAGTGTTTTGAATTTGCCATTTATAAGATAAATAGTTTAAATGCAGAATATTTGGGCTGGCTTGATAAAGAAATATGGTAGATAATGAAAAAAAATAATTAATGATAATTTTAAAGAAAAAACTTTTGAAGAAGAAATAAGTATTCTTACAAATTCATTAAAAGAAAAAAATTATTTAAATGATTCGGAAATAATTATTTCACTTGAAAACATAGAAAATCAGAAAGTCGAAGATATAATAAATGGGGTTTTTGAAAATGAAAACATATCATGTGAATTAATTATTCCTAATATTACAGAAAGTTCAAAAGTTTTAGCAGAAAAGTATAATATTAGCGTAGGTAAGGCTGCTTATTTAGAAAAAGAGATTGCAGAAAATCCTAAACTTTCAATCGAGGATATCAAAGATCTTTCAGTAAAGGAAATAAAAAAAATCGAAGAAATAGTTGAAGAACCAAAAAGAGAAAATAATGAAAATACTACGCCTGTTACACCATCAAGTAAAAGGCCTTTAGATGCACAAGATAAAAGTGGTGCTTGGTGTAAATATAATAGTTCTAAAGCATTTAATGATACTTTTGATTATCCTGAGATGATAGGTAATAACAAAGCAATGCAAATTGGAAGGGCTTATGTAACGAGTATTGATTCAAGATATATCACAAATGAGAGCACTAAACCTTTAGATGATGCACGTGGTTCTTACTGCAGAATATATGAATATAGCGCTAATAATGGAGTAAATAAATATTATATTTATATTGATTCAGTTACCGGGGAAATTATAGGTTCTAAAACTGATGTCATTCCTGCTCCAAAGATATCTCAAGAGCAAGCAATTCAGATTGGCTTAAGTTATTTTAATTTAACTGATACATCAAATTGTGAACTTTTTCCACAGGTTAGTTATTCAGAAAGTAGTAATAATCAAATGAAATATACATTTGCGGCAAGATGTGGTGGCACGCAGTATAGTTTGGCAATAGATGCTGTAACTGGAGTAGTTTGGGACGCAATAACTTGGTAATCACTATTAATTTAGTGATTTTTTTATTTTACTAAATTTGATAAAATATTTATGAAAGAAGGGATGATATGTTAATGGCTGTTAAAAGGTGCCTTGTTTTATTTTTAGGAATATTATTACAATTTGGATTTGCTATTATTTTAAGATTATACTTTGAAAGTCATATTTTTTTAATCAGTATTTTATATAAAATTATAAGTGTTTTTATTGTCCTTAAAATTATAAAGGATTCAACAAGACTTTCAAATGATGTTCCGTGGATAATCTTAATTTTATTATTTCCTATATTTGGAACTATTTTACTTATTACACTTGGAAAAAGTTATTTAAAAAGTAAACTTTTAAGAAATATTTTTAAATATGAAAAATACTATAATAATTATCTTATTCAAGATGAAAAAATTATGAAGCGTATTAATAAAGAAAATATTGATGAATTAAAATATCTTATTAACACATCAAAGTTTATATCTTATGAAAATAGCAAAATAACTTATTATGATTATGGAGAAAAGTTTTATCCGGAATTATTACATGAATTAAAATGTGCTCAAAAATATATTTTTATGGAATATTTTATTATTAATAATGGAGTTATGTGGGATGGAATTTTAAATATTTTAAAGGAAAAAGCACAAAATGGAGTAGATGTAAGAGTTATATATGATGATATGGGAAGTGTTGCTTGCCTTGATAAAAACTATCCTAAAACACTAGAAAAATATAACATTAAATGTTTAACTTTTAATAAACTAAGTAGCTTTAATGGAGTATTTTTAAATAATAGAGATCATCGTAAAATGACAATCATTGATGGAAAAGTTGCTTTTTCCGGAGGCGTAAATATATCTGATGAATATATAAATAAGGTACAAAAACATGGGATTTGGAAAGATAATGCAGTTAAAATAAAAGGTGATGCAGTATATAACTTTGTTATTATGTTTTTAACAATTTATAGTGCGCTTACTTTAAAAAAAGAGGACCCTTTAAAATATAAATATG
This sequence comes from uncultured Bacilli bacterium, assembly GCA_934096985.1. Classification (GTDB taxonomy): domain Bacteria; phylum Bacillota_I; class Bacilli_A; order RF39; family UBA660; genus UBA6448. Next base: position 336,642 of record CAKONC010000001.1, read on the forward strand.
AAGAAAAAACCATTTCGAGTGATGGTTTGGTTTGCCCTTTTGGAGTAAGTCCCTTAAAAAAAGATTTAGTTGGTGAAGATGCTTATATAAATCTTATAAATAATGCTAAAAAATATTTATATATAATGACTCCATATTTAATAATTGATAATGATTTATTAAATAGTTTAATTAGAGCTTCGAAAAGGGGAGTGGACGTAAGAATTATTGTCCCTGGAATACCTGATAAAAAAATTGTATATACACAAACTTCATCATTTTTTAAAGTATTAGTTGAAAATAATATAAAAATATATAAATTTTCAAAAGGTTTTGTTCATTCAAAAGTATTATTAAGTGATGATACATCTTCGATTGTTGGTACAATTAATTTAGATTACAGGAGTTTATATCTTCATTTTGAAAATGGTATTTACTTATATAAAAATAGTGAGATTAAAAAAATCAAAAATGATTTTGATGATACTTTTAAAGAATGCAAATTAGTTACTAAGAAAGACATAAAAACATCATTAATAAAAAGTATTTATGAAGCCATATTAAGACTTTTTGCTCCATTATTTTAATTATGTATGTTATAATAAATTTATGAATAGAGTAAGTATAGATAAAAGCCTTCTTTTAATTATTGATCTGCAAAGTGATTTTATTAATAAAAATACTAAGGACTTGCCTAGAAAAATAGAAAAAGAGCTTTCAAAAAATAAATTTGATTTTTATGGCTTTACCATGTTTATAAATGATATTAATAGTTTGTTTTTTACTAAGCTTAATTATAAAGGATGTATGGATGAAAAAGGAAAGTGTTTGGTAGTTAATAATAGAAATTATCCTATATTTAAAAAGAATATATATTCAGCACTTAATGGTGAACTTAAAACTTTTATTAAAGAAAATGGTATTACTAGTATATATTTATGTGGAATTGATACTGATGCTTGTGTGCTTAAAACTGCTTTAGATTTATTTGAAAATAATTATAATGTTTTTGTAATTGAAAGTTTGTGTATGAGTCATTCGGGAAGAAAAAATCATGACTTTGCTATTAAATTATTAAAAAAATTAATTGGCAATGAATATGTAATTAAGGAGTATAAATGAAAGAATTTGAAGAGTTATTTGAATCATTTAATAATTTAGGATTAAACTATAAACGAAAAAAATATAATGATGAGGTAAAAAATATAAGTTTAATTTTAAGTAACATTTTATCTTTATATGACAAAGGTCTATATGAAAGCCCATCTGATTATAATTTAGAAAGTAGTAAAAATTTAAATGAAGAAGAATTATTAAATATAAGTTTTAGGGATATATATATTTTAAAAGCAGAATTAGTTTTACTTGAAAGTATTTTAAAGGGAAATAAAGATTAATATGAAAGAGTATTTAGAAAATTTAAAGATTAAATATAACTATGATGATAAGCTTATGGCTTTTTTAGAAAAAGCAATACCTGCAATAATTAAATTTTATGGTAAAGAATATGAACCCCTTATTTTAGAGGCAATTGAAAATTGTGAAATACATATACAAGACTTAAAAGAAAATACTGATGATTATTTAAATTCTTATTTTAATACAAATAAAAAATGGAAGGTTCCTTTTGTAGCAGGAGCTTTTTATCATAAGGAATTTAGTGTAAATGGTGGTCTTACAGCCAAAAACATTGTTTATATTCGAAATAGCCGTTATATGCCATTTGAATATAATGAAAATAAAATGGATTCAATTATACATGAAATTTGTCATTTAGTTAAGGGCTATAAAAAAGAAAAATTAATTAATGGAAAAATATTTGATTCTTCAGGGTTAATGAAGGATGTTTATACTATTGACGGTGAAAATGAAATAACTGCTTTAATGGGACTAGAGGAGGCACTAAATTGTATTGAGACTGCACACATTATGGAAACTGTCACAGGCCATTACGAGGTTAGAGGTTATAAAACCAGTGTAAGGCAAGCAGAACTTCTTTGTAGATTGGATGATTTAATAAAAGTAATTAGACATTCTCAGTTTACGGGTGATAATGCTTGGATAGATTATCTTGGAGTAGAAAATGCTAAGTTTTTAGCGGATAATTTTGAAATTTTATCATCAGCTTGTTTAGTTCCATATCCCAAAATTAATACTCCTGAAAAGCGTGAGAAACTTCATGAAAAGCTCTTAGTTGCTCATGAAAATATTATGAGTTTCGTTAAAAATTATACAAGTAAAAGAAATATAGACAAGTTTGAGACTGCATTAGAAAATGCCGATAATAAAATTTATGAAATGGCATTTCAAATGGCTCAAAATGTACCTAGTTTATAGTGAGGCTTTATGAAAGTACCTTTAAGATTTCAAGTTACAGAATTTGATTGTGGAACCGTATCTTTACTAAATGCATTTAGTTATTTATTTGATAGGGAAGAACTTCCTGCATTACTTGTGAAGAAAATTAATGAATACACTTTGGATTGCTATGATGAAGATGGCAATTTAGGTAATGGTGGCACGAGTAAAAATGCAATAAATGGGTTAACATCATGGATAACAAAATATGCAAATGAAAATGATTTTGGTGTTTCATGTAATAGATTAACTAAGAAAAATGTAAATTTAGAAAATATAAAATTATGTTTAAATAATATGGGTGTGGTTTTAATAAGATGCTATCAAACTGAGGAACATTATGCAATAATAACTAAAATTAAAAATAAAAAAGTATATATTTTTGATCCATATTATTTTGACAAAAGTTATTACGATAAAGATAAAGATGTAAAAATAGTATTAAATAAACCATTTACTCATAATAGGATTGTTTCTCAAAAAAGGGTTTTTTCAGAAAGTAAAAAAGATTTTTCTTTGGGAGCAATTCAAAATAGGGAATGTATTTTAATAAGCCGGAGGTAAATAATGACAAGAGAAGAGTTTTTAAGTAAACATGCAGATGCAAAAATAAATAACGTATCTTTTTTAAATGAAGATGGATTTCGTGATTTTACTGAAGAAGAACTACTAAATTTATGTACGATGACAACCGATAATGCCAGTAAACTTTATATGTATATCTATATGTATGATTATGAAACTTATTATAAACAAATGCTTATAAAAATAGCAAAAGCCTTTCCTTTATTTTTTGATATAACAAACATAAACGATGTTAATGAAAATAATTTTGATGATAAAAAGTTTGATCATGCCGTTATATTTTCAGAATATGAAGATTTATTTAAAAAAGGTTTAGTAAAAAATATAGAAGTTGATTTTAAAGATATTTCTGATATAAATTTTTTTAATGCATTTTTACAAATGAAAAAAGAATATCGAACTAGTGGTAAGCTTGATGATAAAGTTTTAAATATTTTAAAAGAATTTTTAAAAGGTAAAATCATTAAGGAAGAATCTTTTACTGAAGGCATAGATGATAAAATAAATGAAATTATTGGATATTTATTAAGTGATGATATAAATCTTTGTGATGTTATAAAATATAACTATAGTTCTTATAAACAGATTTTAGTAGAGGGGAAATATAAAGATAAATTAATTCAGTTTGATAAAAATTCATTGGATGTACTTTTAGATTTGAAACCAAAACAAATAAAAAATTTGATTACTAAAATTCAAAATAATTTTGAAGATTTTGCTTATTACCCAAATTATAAACAAATGAAGTTTGCAGTTAGTTTGATAGCAATAATTGGTATGCAAAATGCTGAAAAGTTAATTAATTTATTATCTAAGAATGAAAATAAATTTCGAAAAGTTTTTGATAGTTTATATCTATTAGATTTAAAAAAAATTCATTTAGAAGCTGGTAAAATTATTTACGATGAAGATTTTATTGATTTTTTCTTTAGCCCAAATGGACTTTTAAAACATATTACGGATGGGGATTATGAAATATCAGGAAATCTTGATATTATATATTCAGGATTTAAGGAGTATGAAAAAAGATTTAAAACTCAACATGTTCAAAATCGAATTGACTTTTATAAAAGTTTAATTCAAAATGGAATATTAAGACCGTTAACACCAGATTTATATCCCCTTGAAGGAAAAATTATTAATGAGTGTGTTGATAATAAACAATTTCAATCAATTTCTGATGAAAAAAGTATTGTTCAAAATGTAAGTGATGAGTATAAAAAAATGCGTCATAATTTTACAAAATCCATTCCTTATGTACGTGGTGAAAAAAACGATTATTATTATGAAACGCTTGCTGCAGATGATCCAAATTTATTTGTTATGGGTTCAAAGACTAATTGCTGTTTTAAAATTGGTGGTGAAGCTGATGCTTTTGTCAGATACTGCGCTGAAAATGTAAATGGTAGAGTACTAGTTATAAAAAATAAAAAAGGTCAAGTTTGTGGTATGGTTCCTTTTGTTAGAAATGGAAATGTTTTACTTTGTAATTCTATTGAATCTACATTAGTTAAAAATATAGATGGCATGAGACCTATGTTTGATGCTGCAAATGAAGCATTTGAAAAAATTATAGATATTTCATCAAGAAATGAAAATGTAAATGAAAGTATAAGTTTGGTACTCATGGGAAACTATAAAAATCAAATTGAAAAAATTGGCGGTTATGAAACTATGCCAATGGGACTTATTGATTTTGAAGCTTTAAGACCTTTAGATGAAGGACCTAATATGTATGCTAATATGGGTGGATATGACTATCAGAATTATATAATTGCTAAAAGGGATGAAAGCGCAATTTATACTACATCAAGTTTTCATCCAACTGCAAGATATTTAGATCCACGTGAAGAAACTAAAGAAATAGAAAAAGAATATATAACAGAGAGTGATGTAAATATAATAAATAAAATATATTTCGAAAAAACATATGGTACTTTAGACTTATCACACGCATTAAAAATAATTTATAATAAAGATTTTTTCATTGTAGTTAATGATGATTATAGTATTATTTCAAGCATTGTAGGCTCAGATCCAAGGGCACTTAATGAATATACAGAGTATTTAAGTTTAGAAAGAGAATATACAAGTCACTTTGATAAAGATGGTCATATTAAAGAAGATGCTTATTATAGATAATGCAACTTAAAAGTTACAAAAAACAACTTAAAATTGGTTTTCTGCAACTAGGGTTACATGATAAAATTTTTTGCAAGAGGTGAGAGAAAAATGAGTTTTAGTGAAAAACTTTTAAAATTAAGAAAAGAAAATAAATTGTCGCAAGAAATGCTAGCAGATAAACTTGATGTGTCAAGACAATCTGTAAGCAAATGGGAAAGTGGACAAACATATCCAGAAATGGATAAATTACTTGCTATGTGCAAAATATTTAATGTAACTCTTGAAGAACTTACAAATGATGAAATTGGTGTGTTAAATGCTGAAAATAAAAATACACAGAATGTTATCGAAAGTTTCTTTAGTTTTATCAAAAAAACATATAATTTTTTAATTAGTAATAGTTTTAATGAAAATATGAAATGCTTTTTGATTATGACGTTTGTGTTTTTTGCTCTTCTTTTTTGTAAAATTCCAATTAATCTTATTGAAAACCAAATAAGAAATCTTTTCACATCTATCGGAAATAATCATTTTATTATAGTATCTTCATTTTTAATTTTTGTTATTGAGGTATTTTATATAGCTTTATTTATTATTGTATTTGTTTATATTTTTAAAATAGCATTTTTAGATAAGAAAAAAGATATAAAGTCTATAGTAGAAAAAGAAACAAAAGAAGAAGCTAAGATTGACGAAGTAAAAAACGAAAAAAGAGAAAAGAATAGTAATTATTCATTTATTGATTTTTTATCAAAAATAGTTATATTTTTTATTAAGTTTATTATTGCATGTTTTACATTTCCATTTTTAATTACAATAATATTACTTTGTGCATTTTTATTCATTATATTATATTTAGTAATAAAAGGAATAAGTTTCTTTGGCGGATTTATAATGATTTTATCATTTATTATTTTAAATATCTTATTAGTAGAATTTTTATTTGATATTTTATTTAGCAAAAAAGTAGCCTTTAAAAGAATGCTTATAATTCTTATAGCATCTTTAGCATTTCTTGGAATTGGAGGTTCTATTGCTACTTTAGAGGTATCAAAAATAAAGTATTATAACAAAGTAAGTGATAAGTATGAACTTAAAAATTATGATTATGACGTAAAAATGAATAATAATCTTGTTATTAAAACAAATTCTAAAAAAGAATATTTTATAGATAATAATTTAAATGATATAAAAATAGTAGTATACACTTATCCAAAGTTTATTAATGTTAATACGAAAAGTGATGAAAATGTATTTTATATTAATTTAAAAGAATTTGAGGAACTTAATTTAAAAGATATAAGTGATGATGTATTAGAAAACTTAAAACATAATAAAATATATAGTTATGCTTTTTACAGTAATTCTTATATAGAAATTTATGCAAATGAAAAAAATATTGAAAAACTAAAAGAGAATGAGGATAAATATAATAATGAATTAATTATAAAAAGTAATAATGAAAATTTAAAAGCATGTTATGATAACTATGATGAAATAAATGATGCTTATTTAAAACTTCAGGAAAAATATGAAGATTTAAAAAAAGATAATGCTGAATTAGAAGATAAAATATCTTATTATGAAAATTCAATTAATGATATAATCAGGTAATGTAAATAATTTGTTAAATAATCTTTCAGAAAATAAAAAGAGATGTTATACTTTTATCATAGGAGATGATAAAATGTTTGTAGGAGAAAGTCCAATACACATAAAATGTGAAAAAGATGATATTGCACCATTAGTACTTATGCCAGGAGATCCTTTAAGAGCAAAATATATTGCAGAAAACTTTTTAGAAGACGCCAAACTAGTAACTAGCGTAAGAAATATGCTCGGTTTTACAGGATATTATAAAGGTACAAGAATAACTGTTATGGCAAGTGGTATGGGAATGCCCTCAATGAGTATTTATGCTTTTGAATTAATTCATTATTTTAATGTTAAAGCAATTATTCGTATAGGTACATGTGGAGTTGTTGATGAATCAGTTAAAATACCTGAACTTATTTTAGCAGATAAAATATTTAGTGAATCTAATTTTGCTTATTCATTTAATGATTATGAAGGTCATACAGTAATGCCATCAAGTGACCTTAATGAAAAAATTATTGAAACAGCTAAAGAAAAGGGTATAAATCTTCATATTGGTGCAATTACTACAGCTGATGTGTTTGGACCTTATGTAGGCATGGATAGACTTTTAAAAAGAATACCTGAAGATATTCATCCTTTAGGTGAGGAAATGGAAGGTTTTGCATTATGCCATATTGCTAATTCAATGGGTATAAAAGCAAGTGTTATTGCAACTGCAGTTGATTCGAAATTTTCTGATGTTGTATTAACTCCTGAAGAAAGACAATACTCTTTAAACGATATGATTACTTTAGCATTAGATTCAATTATTAAAATGTAAAAAAATTTAATTTTAGAAAAATAAAATCTCGTTTCAAATTAACGGGATTTTTTTATGAAAATCAGAGTGCTTATTTTTAAGCATATGTTAGGGGTAATTTTTTTCTTAAAACATATACATTTAGGAAAAAACGTTCCCATATTTTCGTATTACTACTTTTAAATATTATCATATTTTTATAAAAAATTGTATCATTTGTATAAAAAAAGTTAATAAAATTTTAAAAAATATAAAAATTTTATTAAAAAAATCCGAACTTTATATATAATTTCTAGTCAAAAAAATGGTCAAAAATTTTAACGTTTTTTCTTTTAAATACTTGGCAAACTAACTATTTTGAAAAAAAGATTTTTTAATAATTTCTAGTCAAATTAAATTTTTGTTCATCATTATTTCCTATATTTATGCCAAAAATAAAAAAATTTTCCTAAATGTATATGATTTAAGAAAAAATGTTATAGTATCTATATATGATTGGAGCATACAAATGATAGAGAACAATAAAATTAAAATAATTGGCTTATTTGCAAGTATATTATTTTTAATGTTAATGATAACTGCATCTTTTGCATATTTTGGTACATTTAGTCAAAATTTAAATAGAAATGTAGCTGTAAACATTAATACTTCTTCTGTAGGGGAAGGTGTGTTTACATCTAGTGCTACTCAATTAAATTTACAAGTACCTGCTGCAAGTATGAGTCAAACAACAGCAAATAACACTGTTGCAGCTTCATCGAATACTGCATCACTTAATGTATCCCTTACAAGTGGAAGTAGTGAAATGGAGGTTACTTGCACATTTGATATCTATTATGAATATACTGGAAGCAATTTCTATGGGGTAAATCCAAATACAAAAACAAGCGGAACAGATAAAGAAATAACTTTTGAAGTTGAAGCTCCGAGTGGTACAAATAATTTTAGTACAGAAACAAATTTTGATTATAATACATCAAATGGTTGGGTAACAGAAAATAATAAAAGGAAAGTAAAGCTTGTAGAAAATGCAAGCATAACAAATTATGGTGTAAATCCCACAATTCAAAAATATACATTTACAGGAAAGTATTATAATTTAAATGTAAGTCAAGAACAACTTGCAAATAAATCATTTACTGGAATTATATATGTAAGCAAAAAAGAATGTTCAAGTAAAGAATTAATTGAATTCTATTTAAGTAATGTACAATTTTATGCAACTACAGATATGACTTGGGATGGTTGGATTAATAGTAATTATTCAGATGGTTGGAGTTATAAAAATAAGTTGAAGACCTATGATGAATTGATTGCTGATGGCGTAAGAAGCGGTTATGGATATTATCCAATGGATAATGCAGCAAGTTCAGAAAACAAGTATTTAGTTAAAGATAATATTTATGGTGGATTATTAATTATTTCAAAAAATAGTAGTAGTCTTCCACCACATGGTAGCTGCGTTGAAAGCTCTATTAAATATTATGGTATAAAATTTTTGCTAAAAAATGAGCTGATTAATGATTCTTTCAATTATTTTAATGATATAGGCAACACTTATTATATTGATTATTGTTATCTTACTTGCCTTACACCAGAAACGTTAATAGATGTTGAGGAAGAGAATAAAAATGGTAAGAAAAGAAGAAAACGTAAGATGCTTAAAGATATAAAAGTCGGTGATAAAGTAATATGTATTAATCCAAATACTTTGAAACTTGATACAGATATAGTAACAGAATGTGATAGTTCATTTATTAAAAGACATAATTGTTATGATAAATGGTATTTTGAAGATGATATAGTTATAACAACTGTCCATAGACACAGATTTTATAATGTAGAAAATAAATCATTTATGTATATGGATAAGTGGAATATTGGAGAACATGGAATTAATATAGATGGAAATAAAGTTAAATTTATTAAACATGAACATATAGAAAAAGAAATAGTTCATGTTACGTTATTTACTAAAAAATACAATAACTATTTTGCAAATGGAATGCTTTCGGGAAATAGACGTAGTAAAAAAATTAATTTATAATGTTTCATTTGTAATATTTTATTCTGTCTATATATTAATAAGACTATTTTAACCTGAATGTTGTTATTTTTAGATAAAACCTGATTTTCAGTAGTAATCATTACCCAGTGTTTTGTAAAAAAAAGACAAATAAGTATAATTGCTTATTTGTCAATAATTTGAAATTATTTCATTGTACTAGGATCTTGACCATTATAGTCTTCGATTTCTACACATGTTGTAATATATGTTGCACGTCCAGTTCTTTGATATCCTGGAAGATATTTCTCTTTGCTGTATTTATAGTCTGCATTTGACCAAATAGGAGTAGTTGTCTCTGTAGTTGTTCTGTAACATGTTGTACCATCCAAAGTATAACCATATGGACAACTATATCCTATAAATTTACTTTCTTCACGGTAGTAGCAAAGTGTTCCTTTAAGTGTTGCTTTTTCATCTTCACAATAATAAGTATCTGAACTTTTTACAAGTTTATAACACTTAGTTTTTTCTTTATCTCCTTCTTTAGTATATCCATCAGGACAATAATATACTTTATCTGTAGTTGATACTAAAGCTTTTGAAACTTTTAAACACTTACCATTTGTTTCAATAAATCCTGTAGGGCAAGAACTTTCAGTTTTTCTAATTAAATCTTTCTTTATATAACAATCATTACCATTTCTTGTATAACCAGCAGGGCAACGAGTATCACTTGAATAGATTAAATCAGTCTTTTTATAACATGTATCACCACTTCTTGTATAACCAGAAGGACAACGTGAACTTGATGATGTAGAAGGTCTTGTTGTAGTATAACATGTATTTCCATCTTTAGTATATCCTGAAGGACAAGTGTAAGTTGTAGATCCACCAACAGGTGAAGTGTAAATATAACATTTGCCATTTTGAAGTGTTCCACTTGAACATGTATAAGAAACAGTTCTTGTATAAATAGCATAATTGTATGTTGTAACGCCTTTTATTGTATTTGTACCCATTAAAACTTTCTTTTCAGTATCAGTTTCATAAGTACTTTCTGGTTTAGTAGTAGAGTATTCTCTTACTGGATTTCCCCATGGAGAATATTTCTTATCTGGATCAATAGTCTTGTAACAAGTCATATTATCACCACTACCACTTTGAGTATAACCAGAAGGGCAAGTTTTACCAGTTGTACTAGGTATTGGGTCAGTGTATTTATAACATAAACCATTTCTTAATGTATAACCAGAAGGACAACTTTCAGTTTCATCAGTAATTAAGTCAGCATATTTATAACATGCATTATTTTTCTTTTCATATCCAGCTGGACAATAGCTTTCAGATTCTTTAATTAGTTCAGCATGTTTATAACAAGCATTTCCTTCTCTTACATAACCATCAGGACAAGAAACTATTTCTTTAATGATTTTTTCGCTATATTCATAGCAATAGTCACCCATTAAAGTACCTTTTTCACAGTATTTAGTTTCTTTACCACCAGAAATTAGATAATCAGTGTATACTTTATGGTATCCACCATCATTTTTCTTAGCATCAGTAACTTTTGTAGTTTCTTCAGACCAATTTTCTTGCGCATTTGTTGTATCATTAGTAACTCTTTGACAAGTACCATTATTTAAAATATATCCATCAGGACAAGAAATATTATATTTTACAAATTCATATGTATATTCAGTTGAACATTTTGTAGGTATTTCATAAATATTACAATTTATGTCATCTCCACAGTCACAACTACCAGTTTGAATTAAATTTTTATTACTATCTTTAATAGTATCATTAATGTTACCATCTTCTTCTTTGATGATTTCACCATTATTATTTTTGATGATTGATTTGATACTTATTTTTTCAATTAAATTATCAGATACATTTCCACATACTAAGTTTGATTTTACTTTGTATTCGTTGTTTGCAGATCTTGTAGCAGAAATATAACTTAAATTTTCATCACAAGTTGTTTTACCATATTTAATTGTTTTTGATAAATCTTTTTCAATCATTTCATCTAAATAAATGATTGTTGTATCTCCGACATTTTCTGGTAAATTATCTTTAAAATATTCTTTTGCAGTTTCTTGCATTTTTTCAAGACTATCACTAAAACTATTATTTGCATTGATTGCATTATTATTTTTAGTAATTAACCAAAATATGATAAAGATAATAGCCACTAAAGCTAGAATACTTAATAATACGTTTAAAATTTTTCCACTTTTATTATCTTTCATAAATATACCCCCTATCTAGAAAGTGATTTGTCAATCATAAATTCATCGGCATAAATAGAGTAGAATGAATAGTCTTCATTGCCGATAGATAAATGATTGATTAATTCTTCGATACATATATATCCATACGTTCCATCAATTGTATCACCTGTATAACCATCTGGAACTGAGCTGTTTTGTTGTACTTCACCATAAGTTGGACCCCATCCATGATTTGTTGTTAAATTAAGTGATGCTTGCATATTCTCATTAAACATACCTAGCATTAAATAATATTGACTAAGAGGTGATGATGGAGTAAGTGAGAATGATTCGAATTTTCTAGTTGTAATTTCATTAAATAGTTTAGCGTATAAAACCTTTTGATTTTCGTTTTCATTATTTAGTTTTTGAGCACATAACTCATAAACTTTGTAAATGTTATAACCTTTGTCTTCTTTTAATTCATCAAAGTTTGCTATATCAAGTTCATTATTTGTTATACATTTAATCATATCTTGAAGTTGCTCTACAGTAATATAGATATCATCTTCTTTATTTTCAATAGTTACTTTATCAGTACCTACATATTGAGTTAAAACTCCTAAATCCTTATTAGCCTTATAAAGTTCTTCACGTGAAGCAAAAACTCTATTGTCTTCTAATATATCAAAGTTTGCAAGTTTTAATGCTGTAACAATATCTTCTTTAGAAAGTGTATCTTCAGGAAGCATTTCACGAAGACTATCTGCATAATTTAAAAGCATTTCTTCACTATTAACATCTAATACAAATGTTGGCTTTTCTTGTACTTCGGGTTCTTTTTCTTCTTCTTTAGTTTCAGGAATAGTTACTTCAAGTTCATCGTCTTTTTTATCATTATCAATAACTTCCTCAATACCTGGAGTATTATCTACATCATTACCAATTTTAATACTTTCTGCAATACTAGCTTTTAAATTTCTATTTTCTTTAGCAAGTGAAATAATTATTGCTAGGGCAGTTACAGTAGCGGCACTTCCACCAAGTATACCAAGAAGCTTCTTATTAACTTTTTTGTCTTTAACTTCTTCATATTCAACATCTATTACATCATCATTTTTCTTTGGTGGAACAACATATGTTGAAAGATTCATATTTTTAAATTCTACTAAACTATTAAGTATAGCAATTTCTTCACTTTTATTACTTACTTTTTCTTTAGCAAGATTTAATTTGTAATAAAGTCTTGAATATCCTTCAGCATAACTATTTAGTAGTTTATCATCGTTATCTTTAGCAGCAGCAACAATGTTGTAGTGTGTTTTCGAAGCTTTTAATAAGTCTGTTAAACCATTTCTAGTTCTGTCTGTTAAATCTTGACGTTCTAATAATTTCTCGAGAATTTTTTGACACTCCTCGATAAGTGCTAGTAAATCACATTTCTTCATAACCAAAACCCTCCTTTTTGATTAATTGCCGCCTATTTTAACACAAAAACGGGTAAATGTCAAATAAGCTTTGGTTTTTTACTAAATTTTATATAGAATTTTAGAAATATAAATGTTAAAATTAGTTTATGAGACAAGGAAATGTAATACCACTTAAAATAACAACTGAGTATTCTCTTTTGAAAAGTTTAATTAAAATTGATGAATTAATTAACTTTTTAGTGTGTAATAATATTTCTATATGTGGTATTTGTGATGATAATTTAAATGGTTTAATGGAGTTTTATTTAAAATGCAAAAAAAATAATATTAAGCCAATTATAGGCCTTGATGTAGTTATTAATGACATGCATGTATACTTGTATGCTAAAAATTATAAGGGTTATCAAGCACTTTTGAAAATTGATTATTTAAAAAATAATTTAACTATAGAAAGTCTTTATGATGAAAATATTTATATAGTTTTACCATTTTCTAGTAATGAACTTTATGAAGAAATTAAAATAAAAGATAATGTATTTATATCCTATGAAAATGAAATAGAAAAGAAAAATGCTTTGCTATTAACAGACAAAATTTTGTATATAAATAATATTAGATGCTTAAAAAAAGAAGATGTAACCTTTTTAAAATATTTAAAATTGCTTAATAATTCCTTTATGTATTCAGAAAATTCTTATTATAAAAATTCTAACGAAGAAGATACCAAAATACTTGCTAGTTTTTGTAATTCAATAGATATAGAAATTCCTTTTAATAAAAGGTATATTCCTAAATTTAATACTGAAAATAGTGAAAAATATTTAAATAATTTAGCATTTTTAGGCCTAAAAAAAAGGCTTGATGGAAAAGAAAATGATATTTATCTTAAAAGACTTAATTATGAACTTAATATTATTAATAAAATGGGTTTTGTGGATTATTTTTTAATAGTATATGATTATGTTTTATATGCTAAGAAAAATGGCGTTTTAGTAGGACCAGGAAGAGGATCTGCAGCAGGAAGTTTAGTTAGTTACTCTTTAGGTATTACTAATATTGACCCAATTAAATATGGCTTACTTTTTGAAAGGTTTTTAAATATTAATCGTAAAAAAATGCCTGATATTGATATAGACTTTGAAAGTGAAAAAAGGCCATTTATGATTGAATACGTAAAAAATAAATATGGTTTTGATAAAGTAGCTGTGGGATTAACTTTTAATAATTATAAAAGTAAACTTGTTTTAAGAGATCTTGCTAAAGTTATGAATATTGATAGTGATTTATTTGAAAAGTTTATTAAAAATATAGATAGTAGTAAGTCTCTTAAAGAAAACTTAGAAAATGAAAGAGTAAAAAAATATATAGAGTTATATGCTGACATTAAAAATTTATATAATATTGCCTTTCATTTAGAAAATTTAAAGAAAAATACATCAACTCACGCAGCGGGAGTTATTATATCAAGTGTAAAACTTGGAACAATTATTCCTATTTCTAATGAGTCTGGCCTTCTTAAAACTGGTATTGAAATGACTTATCTTGAGGATATGGGATTATTAAAAATGGACTTTTTAGCACTAGAAAAACTATCTATCATAAGTGGAGTACTTAAGAAAATAGGTAACTTAAATATTGATAGAATATCTTTAGATGATCCAAAAACAATAGATATTTTTAAGTATGCAAATACAGATGATATATTTCAGTTTGAATCTAAATATGCTAAAGATGTACTTGAAAAGCTTAAAATATCTTCATTTAATGAGCTTATTATTGCACTTGCACTTGTAAGACCTGGAGCCAATAAACAAATAGATGAATATTTAAAAAATAAAAATAATAAAAATTTAATTATTAATAGTAAACTTGATAGTATTTTAAGAGAAACATATGGAACAATTATATATCAAGAACAAGTCATGAAAATATTTGAAGTAATGGGATATTCTTTATTTGAAGCAGATGAAATAAGAAGTGCAATGTCTAAAAAGAGAGATGAATTAATTAATAAAGAGCATGATAAATTTATTGATGGAGCAATTAAAAATGGCTTTACTTTAGATTTTGCAGAAAATTTATTTTCTAAGATTAAAGAATTCGGAGGATATGGATTTAATAAATCACATAGTACTTCTTATGCAATGCTTTCTTATCAAATGGCATATTTAAAAGCAAACTATTTGAAAGAATTTACTTTTTATCTTTTAGAAAATAATAAAGATATACAAAAATGTGAAAGAATGTTAAATGATTTAAAAAATGCTCATTATAAAATTTTAAAACCTAATATAAATGTTTCAAAAAATACCTTTATAAGTAAAAATGAATATATTTTACTTCCTTTAAATATAGTAAAAGGTATAAATAATGATATTGCAGAAAAAATTATTTTAAAAAGGGAAGATGGTTTTAAAGACATATATGATTTTTTCTTTAAATGTTCTGATTTTATAAATAAAGAAATTTATACATCTTTAGTTAAGTCATCATCTTTAAAAGTGTTTGGTTATAATAAAAAGACTTTAACTAATAATTATGATTTACTTTATAATTATGCTCAGCTTGATGATGTTAATTTATCAAAACCCCTTATTAAGCAAGCACCTGAATATGATGAAAATATTTTAAGAACTTTTGAACTTGAAAGTTATGGTTTTTATATAACAAATCATCCTTGCAGTACATATAAAAATACTATAAAAGTAAATGATATAGAGAAATATTTATTTAAAAATATAGATATGGTTTTACTTATAAACAAAATAAAAGTAATTAATGATAAAAATAATAAACAAATGGCTTTTTTAGATTGTGAAGATGAAACTGGGAAAGTTGAGGCCACTATATTTAACGATGCATTTAAAAATAGTAGTGATATTAATGTAGGTGACGTTATTTTTACAAATGTAAAAGTAGTAAAACGATTTGACAAAATTAAAATAATAATTAATAATATAAAAAGAAAGTGAAAAGAACATGGATAATGAAGTACAAAGATTTTTTAATAGTATAAAATTTTCAAGTGACCTTTTTGAGGGGGTAACAGTAAAAAAAGTAATATATATTAAATCAAAGATGGTTTATGAAGTAATTTTATCTTGCCCAAATATTATTGAAAAAGTTGAGGTAGATAGGCTTTTTTCTGCTTGCAAAAATAAAATAAAGGGAGAAAAAGATTGCTTTGTTACACTTTTTTATAAAAATATTGATTTTGATTTATTAGAGGTTTATTTAAATCAAATTATATCCTCTTTTTATAGTGATAAACCCTCAATGAGTGATATTAGAGTTTCTGTTTCAAGTAGTGGAGACGTTAATATTATTACACATTTTCCAATCGAAAAAAAACTTATTGAAAATGATATGAATTTAATAGTAAATGAGTTTAAAAAATATGGAATTAATGATTTAAATATAACTATTGCTGTTGATGATAATATTACTAAAAAAGTTAAAGAAGAAATTGAAAATGAAAATAATGTTGAGGTAAAAGTAAAGGTTTCACCGATGATTATGGGAGCACATGTTGATGGTGAGCCCACAAAACTTGTAAATATTACAAGTGAAGCTCGAAATCAAATTTTTGAGGTATATGTTTTCGGAGTTGAAACTGTAGAAAGAAATGGTAAAAAAGGACCATTTTATATAAATAATTTAAAAGTATCGGATAAGACTGATAGTTATTTAATGAAAATAGTAAAGTTCGATGCTGATGAAAACAAAAACATTATGGGTAAAATTAAAACTGGAGACTGGATAAGAGTTTTTGGTAGTATTAAAATGGATGACTATTTACATTCATTTATAATTGAACCAAGATCCATTGAAAAAATTGCTAGTAAAGATGTATCTATTAAAGATGATGCTCCAGTAAAAAGAGTAGAACTACATGCTCATACGATGATGAGTCAAATGGATGGAGTAACTAAGGTTGATCTAGGTAAACATACAAATGAACTTGTAACTAATGCAATTAATATGGGTTATAGGGGGGTTGCTATAACAGACCATAATGGTTGCCAAGCATTTCCTATAGCATATCAATTAATAAGCGGGTATAACAAGAAAATTGAAGATAAATCAAAACATTTTAAGGGTTTATATGGAACTGAACTTACTTTAGTTGATGATGTTGTAAAAATTGTTAAAGACCCTACGGATGCAGATTTAAAAACTTCGTGTTATGTAGTTTTTGATACAGAAACTACTGGGTTTAATGCTGCCTCAGGTGATGTAATGATTGAAATAGGTGCTGTAAAAATTGAAGAGGGAGTAATAATTGATAGGTTCGATGAATTTATAAATCCAGGTTTTCATATACCAGATAACATTACCGCTTTAACAGAAATATCAGATGATATGGTGGCAAATGCCGATACGGAAGAAAATGTTACCAAAAGATTTTTAGTGTGGGCAGGTGACTGTCCAATGGTTGCTCATAATGCTAAGTTTGATATTTCATTTATTGAAATGGCTATGAAAAAATATAATCTCGGAGAATTTAAAAGTACAGTAATTGATACTTTAGAACTTTCACGTTCTTTAGATAGAGGCTTTGCTAGACATAGCTTATCTGCTTTAGTAAAAAGGTATAATGTTCCTTTTGATGAAGAAAGCCACCACCGTGCAGATTATGATGCTGAAGGAACTGCTTTAGTATTTCATAAAATGATTGATAAATTACTTAATGAGAAAATAACTAAAATTAGTGAACTACAAAATCTTGTATCTACAGAAGAACTATTTAAATTTGGTAGAACTTATCATTTTAATGCTATTGCAATTAATAGAGATGGACTTAAAAATTTATTTAAAATAATATCCCTTGCAAATACAACTTATTTATATAAAACCCCACGCATTCCAAGAAGTAAATTAAATGAACTTAGAAAAGGTTTATTAATTGGTAGTGGTTGCTATGAAAGTGAAGTTTTTATTGAAGCAAGGAGTAAAGCAAGTGATGACCTTGTAAGCATCATTGGTTTTTATGATTATGTTGAAGTTCAACCGCCTGAGGTATATGGGCATTTAATTCAAACTGGTGATTTTAAAAATGAATATGAACTTGAAAACCATTTAAAGAAAATTATTGATGAGACTAAAAAAAATGGCAAGATTATAGTTGCTACGGGAGATGTACATCATTTTTCTAGAGAAGATAAAATATATCGTGAAATTATTATTAATCAAAAAGTACCTGGTGGTGGAAGACATCCACTTGCCAAAAGTAATATAAAAAATATTCCATCTATGCATTTTAGAACTACTGAAGAAATGCTTAATGATTTTAGCTTTTTAGATAAAGATTTAGCATACGAAATTGTTGTTGAAAATACTAACAAAGTACTTGATATGGTTGATGAAATCGAAGTTATAATTGATACTCATGGAGTTCCATTTTCACCAAGAGTAAGAAGTGATGATGGCAAAAGTTATTTAGATTGTAAAAGAGTAGTTACAGACCTTGTTTATGAAAAGGCTGCTTCATGGTATGGAAAAAATTTGCCATTTAATATCGAAGAACGTATTGCCAAAGAACTTTATGGAGATATTGTTTATACATATTGGAATGAAAGATTAAAAAATGAAAATCCTGATATAAGTGAAGAAGAACTTACTAAAGAAACATTTAAAAATCTTCATGAGACAATAGTTGAAGGATATGACAAAGTTATTTCTTTAATAACTGAATATGTTGAAAAACATTGGAATGAGGAAGATGGTGAAAAAAACGAAGAAACTGTAAAAAAGAAAGTTAAAAAATCTTTGGGTGGAATTATTGGTGGAGGATTTGACCCAATTTACCTTATTGCTCAAAGACTTGTTAAACACTCAAATGATGAAGGATTTTTAGTAGGCTCCCGTGGTTCTGTTGGATCAAGTTTCGTTGCTACGATGATGGGTATTACTGAGGTTAATCCTCTTCCTGCACATTATCGCTGTTTAAAATGTCAAACATCACTATTTAATGATGATGACGGTAACGCTTTAGGAGCAACTTATTCTTCGGGTTTCGATCTTCCTGATAAAAAATGTCCAAACTGTGGAGAAATGCTAAAAAAAGATGGCCAAGACATGCCATTTGCAACATTCTTAGGCTTTAATGCTGATAAAGTTCCTGATATTGACTTAAACTTTTCTGATTTGAATCAAGCAAGTGCCCATGAATATACAAAAGTGCTTTTTGGTGTAGATAATGTTTATCGTGCTGGTACAATTGGTACAGTTGCTGAAAAAACTGCTTATGGTTTTGTTAAAGGTTATTTCGAAGATAAAGGAATTTTAAATAAAAGTAGTGTTGAAATAGAACGTCTTGCAATGGGATGTACTGGTGTTAAAAGAACAACAGGTCAGCATCCAGGAGGAATTGTTGTAGTTCCTGATTATATGGAAGTATCAGATTTTACACCTTTCCAGTTCCCAGCAGATGACCCAGAAAGTGCATGGAGAACAACTCACTTTGACTATCACTCAATCGAGGAAGACCTTTTAAAGCTTGATATTTTAGGCCATTCTGATCCAACTCAGCTTCGTCTTATTCAAGATTTAAGCAAAACTGACGTATCAAAAGTTCCTTTAGATGACAAAGATACGATGTCAATATTTTCATCGACAAAAGTTCTTGGAGTAACTAATGAAGAAATTATGTGTCCAACAGGAACTCTTGGAATTCCAGAATTTGGTACAAACTTTACAATTGGCATGGTAGATGAAACTAAACCTACAACTTTTGCAGAGCTTGTTAAAATTGCAGGACTTTCTCATGGTACTGATGTTTGGCTTGGTAATGCTCAAGATTTAATAAAAAATAATATTGTACCTTTTAAAGAGGTTATTGGCTGTCGTGACGATATTATGGTTTATTTAATTTATCATGGCGTTAAACCAATAAAAGCCTTTAAGATAATGGAATTTGTTCGTAAAGGTAAAGCATCAAAAGACCCAGCTACATGGGAAGAACATAAGAAAACGATGGTCGATGCAGGTATCGAAGATTGGTTTATAAATTCATGTCAAAAAATAAAATATATGTTCCCTAAAGCCCATGCAGCAGCATATGTTACAAGTGCATTTAGAATTGCATGGTATAAAGTTCATATGCCAGTGTATTTTTATGCATCATGGTATTCCACTAAAGCAACGGCTTTTGATATTGAAGCTATGATTGACGGTTATGATGCAATAAAAGAAAAAATTATTGAAATTAAAAATAAAGGTTATGAAGCTACTAATAAAGATAGTGGTACATTAGAATCTTTAAGTGTTGCACTTGAAATGGCTGCAAGGAAAATAAAAGTAGCACCATTTGATTTATATAAAAGTAAGGGTATGACATTTGATGTTTTAGATGATAAC
The DNA here is from genome assembly GCA_934096985.1 of uncultured Bacilli bacterium. GTDB lineage: Bacteria > Bacillota_I > Bacilli_A > RF39 > UBA660 > UBA6448. Next base: position 357,099 of record CAKONC010000001.1, read on the forward strand.
ACTTTAATACCACCATTTATAACAATTGATGGTCTTGGGGAAACTGTTGCTAAAAATATAGAAAATGAAGCTAAAAAACATCCGTTTATTAGTATTGAAGATTTCCAAACTAGATGTAAAGTATCTCAAACTTTGATTGATAAAATGAAAATGATGGGTATTTTTAAAGAAATGCCAGAAAGTAGCCAATTAAGCTTATTTTAGAAAGGAGTAATTATGGATAATTTTATACCAGATATGTATTATAAAAGTGTATTTGATATAAATTATAAAAAATTAAAAAATATGAAGATTAAGTGTATTGCCTTTGATTTAGATAATACACTTGCTTCTTATAAAGAAGATGTTCCTGGAAGAGATATAAAGGAACTTCTTAACATGTTGTCAGATGATTTTAAAATTATATTATTTTCAAATGGTACAAAGAAAAGACTTACACCATTTAAGGAGATATTAAATTTAGATACGTCATATAGCTCTCGTAAACCATTTAAGAAAAAATATTTAAAAGTAATGCGTATATATAAATTTAAACCGGAACAAATTGCCTTTGTCGGTGATCAGCTTATAACAGATATTTTAGGAGCAAACAGGGTAGGAAGTATAAGTATACTAGTTAATCCTGTTGGGGCTTATGAACCAATTACTACAAAAATAAATCGTTTTTTTGAAAAATTCATTTTAAAAAGACTTGCAAAAACTGGAGTTTTAAAAAAAGGAGCATATTATGAGTAAATGCGTAGGATGTGGAGTAACTCTTCAGTTTGAGGATGAAAAAAAACTTGGTTATGGAGTTATGGGTTCAAATTTATGTAAAAGATGTTTCGATTTAAAACACTATAATAAAAATGTTGATTTGATTAACTATATTGATAATGAAAATCTTTTAAAACAAATAAATGAAAAAAAATTATTTACTATATTTTTATGTGATTTAATATCTCTTTCTGACTTAACAATAGATTTGTTTAATAAAATAAAAAACGATAAATTATTTGTTTTAACTAAAGTTGATATGGTTCCAAAGAATATAAAATATAGTAGTTTAATTAAAACTATTAATGAAGTCTATAATCTAAGTCCAGTGCTTTTTTCTTATAAAAACAAAAAACTTATAAATGAACTTAAAAACATTATTTTAAGTAAAAAAAATGTGATTATTTCAGGTATAGTTTCATCGGGAAAAAGCACCCTTATAAATACACTCTTTGAAAAAGATATTACAACTTCTTATTATCATAATACAACTCTTGATTTTATTAAAATTAATTATGAAGATACTATTATTTTTGATACTCCAGGGTTTGATACAAAAATTATTACTTCGAAAAGTAAAAATGTTTTAGTAGAAAAAATAGTTAATTTAAAATGTGGGTATGAAATTAGTTTAAATGATATTTCATTTAGTACAAAAAATGATGTAAACTTTGTTGTTTTTATGCCAAATACTATAAAAGTTAAAACTAAGAAAAATATAAATGAATATAATGAAAAAGTAATTATTCCTAAAAAAAGTGATTTAGTTTTCGAAGAGTTTTTTATATATTTTAAAAATGATGCAATAATTTATTTGAATGATAAAAATTATGTTGTTAGAAAGTCAATAATAGGTAAGAGTAATGAGTAAAATTAGGGTAATGGATGAAATACTTGCCAATAAAATAGCGGCAGGTGAAGTAATAGAAAAGCTTGCTTCTATAGTAAAAGAACTTGTTGAAAATAGTATAGATGCAGGTAGTACTAATATAAAAATAGATTTAAAAAATAGTGGAATGGATGAAATAAAAGTTATTGATAATGGATCTGGTATGGACGAAGAGGATGCTAAAGAATGCTTTTTAAGACATGCAACTTCCAAAATATATAAAGAAGAAGATTTATATTTTATTGATACCTTGGGTTTTAGAGGTGAGGCGCTTGCCTCTATAGCATCAGTTTCAGAAATAAATATGCAAACTTGTGATGGGAAAAGTTCAACATATGTTCATATAAAAGGTGGACATATTTTGGAGTGTAAGCCCACTCAGGAAAGAGCGGGTACTTTAATAAGCGTAACAAATGTTTTTTATAATACACCCGCAAGGCTTAAATATTTAAAAAGTGAAGCAAGTGAGCTTGCAAGCATAACAAATTTTGTGGAAAAACTTGCTATATCAGAAAGTAAAATAGCTTTTTGCTTAACAAATAACGACAAAGTTTTAGTTAAAACAAGTGGAAGTGGTAATTTACTAAAAGTTATTCATGAAATATATGGAGTAAATGTTTCAAGTAATATGCTTGAAATTAAAAATAGTAATAATGATTTTTCCATATATGGATTTGTTTGTAAACCTCATATTTTAAAAAGTAATAAAAACCATATGATAACTTTTATAAATAATAGAGTAATAAAAAACTATGATATTAATAATGCAATTGATGATGCGTATTATACGTATAAACCAGAGGGTAAATTTCCCATTGTAATTTTAAATATTGAAACTGATCCTACGGTAGTTGATGTAAATATTCATCCTACAAAGCAAGATGTTAAAATTTCTAAAATAGGGGATTTAAAAACTCTTATAACAACTACGATAAAAAAAGTATTATATGAAAATCTACTTGTAGTAAAGCCTTTAGAGGATGAAAAAACGCAAACTGAGTCATACGAAAATAATCAAAATATAATTAATAACTATGATATAAATTCTATATTTAAAAATAATAATGTAGTCGAAAATACTGAAGATAAAAAGGTAGAAAAACCTAACCAGTATTTTATGGATTTTGAAGAAAAAACTATTATAAAAAATGCTGAGTTAAAGTCACTTAAACTTTATCCTGTGGGACTTGCTTTAGGAACATATATTATAGCAGAAAATGAAGATGGTATGTATGTGCTTGATCAGCATGCTGCTTATGAAAGAATAAATTATGAAAAATATATGAAAGCATTAAAAGAAAAAACGCCTGTTAAGGTTGGCCTTTTGGTGCCAATTACAATCGAATTTCCGGCATCAGAATATTCTATTATAAAAAATAAACTTGATGTACTAAGTAGCATAGGCATTGATGCAAGTGAGTTTGGCATAAATACACTTATTATAAAAACACATCCTTCATATTTAAAAGAGGGTTATGAAGAGGAAAGCGTACGAAAAATAATTGATATTGTAATTAATACTGATAAGGATTTTGATAGAGTTAAGTTCGAAGAAAAAATAGCTATAACCCTTGCTTGCAAAATGAGCATAAAAGCAAACCATCATATTTCAATGGAAGAAATGGCTTATATACTTGATAATCTAGTTAAATGTGATAATCCTTATAATTGTCCTCATGGAAGACCAACAATAATTAAATTTAGTATTTATGATTTAGAAAAAATGTTTAAAAGGGTTATGGATTAATAATGTCAAAAAAGTGTCTATAATATTGATTTTACTTTAAATAATAACTATTATTATAATAGTGGGTGGTATAATGAAAGAACTAAAAAAAAATTATCAATATGATAATGGATATTTAATTGATGTAGATGTAAAATCAGATGTGCTAAGAAATGGTTCTGATGAAATTTTAGATAATTTATTTGGACAATTTCCTTATACAACTAATATTAATGCTTTAATGTATATTATAAGTGCTCTTACTAAGGGAAGCAAAGAAAGCAAAAAACAATTAACTATAATTAATAATGGAGTGATTGAAGCTCTTGCAATTGTAAATGGTGATACTTTAAATAGTTATTATTCAGAAAGAAGTAAAGATGGTCAAAAACTTTATGAAACTAAGTATAGTGCAGAAACTGGGTATAATTTTAGAGTTTTTGATAGTAAAAATGCTCAAGATATAGTGGAAAAAGAGGTAGCCACTGTGAAAAATTTATCTAAACAATTTATTTTTCCAATGACTAATTTAGAAAAAGTTATAATAAGTACTTATAAAACAGTTTTTGATGAAGACCCTGACTTTTCTAAAGCAGAATGTAGGTGCAAATGTACATATTTAATATGCATATTAAATTTATTAGGAATGCCTATTGATAATCAAATTCATTTTGATATATACAAAGAGTATATTGCATCAGATGAACTTACACAAATTTTTTCAAAGCTTGCTCCTTTTGGCAGCTTAACAAGTGATTTAAGTTTATCAGAAATTCTTTTAAAACAACTTACGATTATTGCTCCGTTTTTAAATATAGATCCAAAACGATTAAGTGAATTTGTAATGGCAATTTGCAAGCAAAGATATATTGGTGTTACTCCAAACGAAGAGGACAATAACTTATTGTGTCAAGTTGAAAGTGCTTTAGGTAGATAATTTCACATATTTATGTTATACTTTGTTTGAAAGGGATGTTTATGAAATTAGATTTAAGTCCTCTTAATTATAAAAATAAAATTGATATAAATAATATTATTTCGTATGATGAACATTTTTTAAAGGGTAGTCCTATAAAAAAACTTGATGATGTTAAGTTTGATGGCTATATTACAAGAAATGACTTTGATGAATATAATGCATTTATTCATGTTAACGGTAATATGACAATTTTAGATAGTGTTTCTTTAGAAGAAATAAATTATCCATTTGACTTTGAAATTGATGAAGAAATAACAGATTTTATTAAAAATTCACAAAATTGTCTTGATATTATGGAGTTTTTGTGGCAAAATATTGTATTGGAAGTTCCAATTAGATATACTTTGTGTGATGCAGATAATTTGAAAGGTGATAATTGGTGCATGATAAGTAATAATAATGAAGGTGGTGAATAAATATGGCAGTTCCTTTTAGAAGAACAAGTAAAACAAAAAAGAGAATGAGAAGAACTCATTTAAAGAAAGAAGTTGGCGCACTTACAAAATGTCCTAAGTGTGGAAACACTATTCGTCCTCATAGAGCATGTACTAAATGTGGAAATTATAACGGTAAAGAAGTAATTACTGTTAATGAAAAAGAAGAAAATTAGTTGTAAAAAACTGTAAAATTTTTAGTGTAAAGTGAAAAAAGTAAATTAATTATTTACTTTTTTTTTGGCTTATAGTATTATTATGGTAGACAGTGGCAAGCTGTGGAAGAAAGTGGGGGATTAAAATGCTTATAGGTGAATTTCATCATAATATGGATGAAAAAAACAGATTAGTCATTCCTACAAAATATCGTGAAGAACTTGGTGATTCATTTGTTATTACTAGGGGACTTGAAAACTGTTTATATGCATATTCAAACTCTGAATGGGAAAAACTAGTAAGTAAACTAAGCACTCTCCCATTTAATAAGAAAGACACCCGTATTTTTGCCCGTTCCTTTTTTTCAGGTGCTTCTGTTTGTGAGTTCGACAAAAGTGGTCGAATAAACATTACCTCCCCATTGGTTAGTTACGCCGGTTTGAAAAATAAATGTGTTATTATCGGCGTAAATGACCATCTTGAAATATGGGATGAAGATGCTTTTAATCATTTTTTAGATGATAATGCTTCCTCACTAGAGGATGTTGCGGAGAATTTGTTCAATGAAAACGATACATTATAGTGTTTTATTAAATGAAAGTATTGAAGGTCTAAATATCAAGAATGATGGAGTGTATGTTGATTGCACCTTGGGTTATGCAGGACATTCTAAGGTTATCTTAGAAAAGATTAAAAAGGGATACTTGTACGCCTTCGATGAAGATGAAAGTGCAACAGAATATTCACAAAACGCACTTGCATCTATAGGTGATAACTTTAAGATTTTTAGGAAAAACTTCGTCAACTTAAAAGAAACTTTGAAAACGGAAAATATTAATAAAGTTGACGGAATACTATTTGATTTAGGTTTTTCCTCACCACAAATCGACGAAAAGGCCAGGGGGTTTTCCTTTATGTTAGATTCATTTTTGGATATGAGAATGGATAGAACTGCCAAATTAACCGCATATGATGTAGTAAATACTTATAGCGCAGATAAACTTACTAAAATATTTTATGAATATGGGGAAGAAAAGTTATCTAAAAGCGTTGCTGCGTCTATATGTAGTGAAAGAAAAAATAAAGAAATTAAAACTACTTTTGATTTAGTGGAAGTAATTAAAAAAAGTACTGGATCAAATTATTTTTTCAAAAATCATCCAGAAAGAAAAATATTTCAAGCAATTAGGATTGAGGTTAATAAGGAACTCGAGGTTTTAGAAAAAGTTCTTCCTGATGCTATCGAACTACTTAATAAAGGTGGAAGAATATGCGTAATTACATTTCATTCACTTGAAGATAGAATTGTAAAAAAAATATTTAAAAAATATAGTGAACCTGATGAAATTGTAAAAGGAATGATTGATATTCCAGATGAATATAAACCAAAAATTAAGATAATAAATAAAAAACCAATTTTGCCAAGTGAGAAAGAACTAAGTGAAAACTCACGTAGTCATAGTGCAAAATTAAGAATAATAGAAAGGATATAAGATGAGAAAGAAAAACGTTAAAAGAGTTAAACTTCTTAAAGGTGAAAAATTTATGTATTTCATAATAATTCTTTTACTGTGCCTTATTCCAATTTTAAATGTATATACATCAAGTATGGTTACTAAAACCAATATAGATGTTGAAAAAATAAAGAAAGATATTGCTAAGCAAGAGGAAGAAAACGAAAGCTTATCAATGCAAATAGATGAACTTGCATCACTTGATAATATATTTAATGTAGCAAAGGAATATGGCCTTTCTTATGATAATTCAAGTATTATACAAGTTAAATAGTTATGAAAAAGAGAATTACTGTTGAACCTAATAAATTTGTTTTGTTTATCGTTGTTTCTTTATTATGCCTTGCAATAGCAAGGCTTTTGCAGGTTTCATTGGCTACTAAAGTTGATGGACTTAATTTAAAAAAATTTGCTTCTTCGAGAAATACAATAACTAAAACCCTTCATGCAAAAAGGGGAACTATTTATGATAGTTCAAATGATGCACTTGCAATAAGCGTAAATTCTTATACTTTAATAGCGTATCTTGAGCCATCAAGAACCACAAATATGGATAATCCTCAGCATGTGGTAGATAAAGAGCTTACTGCACAAAAACTTGCCCCCATACTTGGAATAGAGGAAAGTGAAATTTTAAAATACTTAAATAAAAGTGCTTATCAAGTAGAGTTTGGCCCCAAGGGAAAAAACTTAACGGAAGTTGTTAAAAAGAAAATAGATGATTTAGAGCTTCCAGGTCTTGATTTTATTGAAAGCACACAAAGGTATTATAAGATGGGAAGCTTTGCTTCATATCTTGTAGGATATGCTAAAACCCATGATGATGGTAAAATCGTTGGAGAACTTGGCATCGAAGGATATTACAATAAAATTTTATCTGGTAAAGATGGAAGCGTAACTTATCAAAAAGATGCATACGGATATATGCTTCCAAATAGACCTTACTATAGAACGGAAGCTCAAAGTGGCAGCGATATATATTTAACAATTGATAGTAATATTCAACTTATTGCAGAAAATGCTTTAAAAGATTTAAAAGATAATTACAATTTTGATTTTGCAATTTTTACAGTTATGGATGCTCATTCAGGAGCAATTGTAGCCTCAAGTACATATCCGACATTTAATCCAAATGATCTTAATACATTAACTAATTATCTAAATCCTTTAGTATCTTATACATACGAACCTGGTTCGACTATGAAAACCTTTTCATGGGCAACTGCTATTGATTTGGGACTTTATAATGGTGATGAAACTTATGAATCAGGTTCAATTCCTGTAGCAGACGTTGTAATTAGTGATTGGAATAAACAGGGCTGGGGTAAGATATCTTATGATACTGGCTATGCATATTCTTCGAATGTTGGAGCAACCCTTTTAGCTTCGAAAATTGGCAGAGAAAAACTAGCAATGTACTATGATAAATTTGGCTTTGGCAAAAAAACCGGTATAGAGCTTTCTGGAGAACTTAAGGGTGATATGTCCTTTAAATACGAAAGTGAGGTTGCAACCGCATCATTTGGTCAAGGTATTACAGTAACACCAGTTCAACTTTTACAAGCTTTTTCTACAATTACAAATGATGGTGTAATGGTAAAACCATATGTAGTAGAAAAAATTGTAGATCAAGATGGTAACACTACTTACGAAGCAAAAAGAACTGAAATTGGTAATGTTATAAGTAGTGATACTGCTAAAAAAATGAGAGAACTTATGTATAAAGTTAATTATGATGGACTTTCTAAACAGTGGCAACCAAAAAGCGTATCAATGTCAATCAAAACTGGAACTGCGCAAATTGCTTCTCCAAGTGGAGGATATTTAGATGGAAAATATGATCAAATTTATTCCGTAGCAGGTTTTTTTCCAAGTGAAGAACCAAAATATATAATTTATGTTGCAGTAAGGCAAATAGAGGCAACTCAAGTAGCCGTATCAAAAATGGTTACTAAAGCAGTTGATGAAATTGCTTCCTATGCAAATCTTACAAGTAATGTCAAAGACTCTGAAAAAGAAATTATTAATTTAGAAAATTACATGTCAAAAAAAGTAAGTGATGTAGTAAATAATTTAACCAGTAAAAGTGTAAATGTAATTACTCTTGGAAGCGGTAAATATGTAATAAATCAATATCCTTTAAAAGGTATAAGTGTTGTAAAAAATGATAAGGTTTTTATACTTACAAATAAAAAAGATTATGTGATTCCAGATATGAGTGGATGGAGTATTAATGATGTTCGAACGTATGCAAATCTTGCGGGTATTACTTTGACTTACGAGGGTTATGGATATGTAGAAAGCCAAAGTATTGAGGCAAATACATCTTTTAGTGACGGTGCAACATTACATGTTACATTAAAACAAAAGAGTAGTAAGTAATATGTATTGTATTAAGAAAAGGAAAATTCAAATGAAAAAAAATAAAATTACAGCTTTAATAGTCATAACTTTTATGTTTTTTATGGGAAATACGTATGCAGTTTTAGAAAATCACAGACAAATTGATGTAACAATAAAAAACATAAATCTTAATAATACTAATATCTCACTTCTTTTTCCCGTTGATTATATTGAAGTTATTTTAAGTAATGAGAATATACAAAAATATAGTGTATCTACTCAAAAACTTTCGGATATAAAGGAAATTACAAAATATATAGATGATAAAAATTATTTACAGGCTTTAAAAATTGATAATAGTGGTGATGTAAGCATAAGTGCTATTGAGGGCCTAGATGGAAATATTAATGATAACTATTTTTTTTATAAAGGCAAAGAGTATATTGAAATGAATATATCTGACGTTATGAAAGATAAAAATTATAATAAGTCTAACTGGCCTAAAAATTCTATTGTATTTACGCAAAATATTAATATAAACTATGATAAAACAAATATAAAAATTTTAATTGATGATACTAAGCTAAATAAAAGTACTATCATTAGTTTAGATAATTATAAATACGAAAAAGTAAAAAACTCTACGAATAGCTATTTAATGAATATAGATTATACTTATTCTAAAATGATAAATAAGCCTCTTATAATAGTTTTATTTATTATTGTGTTATTATTATTTTTTTCTTATTACTATATTAAAAATGAATCTAGTTTTAAAAATAAAACAACAAAATGACTTTCACTTTATGAGTGAGAGTATTTTTTTATTACTGGATATAAAAAATATTTCATTGAAAAAAAGTGACGGAAACGGCAAAAATTTTCAATGACAAAAAATTACTTGCAAAAACATGAAAAAGTAGTTATAATTAATTCATAAGTTTTTACTTAGTTTGGACTTGTTTTCCAAAGAGCCTTACTCAGTTTAAACGGATTGTGTGTGAAGGAGGAAAAGAAATGTTAAAGAAAGAAGAAAAAGCAAAATTAATTAAAGAATTTGCTAAAAATGAAAAAGATTGTGGTTCTGCTGAAGTTCAAGTTGCAATTTTAACTAAAGAAATTAATGCATTAACTGAACATTTAAAAGAACATAAACATGATTATCATTCAAAACGTGGACTTTTAATTAAAGTTGGAAGAAGAAAAAAATTACTAGAATATTTAAAAAACAACGATGTTAAAAGTTATCGTGAAGTTATTAAAAAATTAAATTTAAGAAAATAGGCACTAAAATTTTTTAGCGTCTTTTTTTTAGGAAAGGTAGGAAAATGAAAAGAGAATTTAAATTAAATTTTTTAGGAAGAGATTTAATTGTTGAAACTGGTGAGCTTGCTAAACAAACTAATGGTTCTGTTTTAGTTAGATATGGTGATACTGTAGTGCTTTCTGTATGTGTTATGGGTAAAACTCCAGTTACTCAAGATTTCTTTCCACTTCAAGTGTTATATCAAGAAAAACTATATTCAGTAGGTAAAATACCTGGTGGATTTATTAAAAGAGAGGGAAGACCTACGGATTCTGCTACTCTTGCAGCAAGACTTATTGATAGACCAATTAGACCTATGTTTGATGAAAATCTTCGTAACGAAATTCAAGTTATCAATACAGTGCTTTCTGTAGATCAAGATAATAGTCCAGAAATGGCTGCAATGTTTGGTTCATCATTATGTCTAGGAATATCTGATATCCCATTTGATGGCCCGGTTGCGGGTGTTATGGTAGGAATGGATGAAAAAGGTAAATTTATTATTAATCCAACTACTGAGGAAGCTGAAAAAAGTAAACTTGCTTTGACTGTTGCAGGTACACATGATGCAATATGTATGGTTGAAGCTGGATGTAAGGAGCTTTCTGAAAAAACTATGCTTGAGGCTTTAATGTTTGCTCATGAAAATATTAAAACTTTATGTGATTTCCAAAATGAAATTATTAGTGAAATAGGCAAAGAAAAAGTAGTACTTGAACCAGCAACTATCGATGCTGAAGTTGAAAAAGCCGTAAGAGATTACGCTACTGATGATATGCTTTCAGCAATTCAAATCAAAGAAAAACTTGCAAAATATGCAAAAATTGATGAAGTAAAAGCAAATACTATTGCTCATTTCGAGGAAGTGTATGCTGAAGATGAAAACTTTGCTAGCAAGATGAAAGATGTTGCTAAAGTTGTTGGTTTAATTGAAGGAAATGAAGTAAGAAGACTTATTATTGAAAAGCATATTAGACCTGATGGCAGAAAAATGGATGAAATTAGACCTCTTCATGCAGAAGTTGATCTTTTACCACGTACACATGGTTCAGGACTTTTCTCAAGAGGTGAAACTCAAGTTTTAGCTACTACAACTCTTGGACCACTTTCAGATCACCAAATACTTGATGGACTTGGAATTGAAGACACAAAAAGATTTATGCTTCATTATAATTTCCCTAACTTCTGTGTTGGTGAAATAGGAAGATATGGCTCACCAGGAAGAAGAGAAATTGGACATGGTGCTTTAGGAGAAAGAGCACTTGCTCAGGTTATTCCTTCAGAAGAAGAATTTCCTTATACAGTAAGAGTAGTTTCTGAAGTACTTGAAAGTAATGGTTCATCATCTCAGGCTACAATTTGTGCTGGATGTTTATCATTAATGGCTGCGGGCGTTCCAATTAAAGCTCCAGTTGCAGGTATTGCTATGGGACTTATCTCTAATGGCAAAAAATATACTATCTTAACTGATATTCAAGGCCTTGAAGATCATATGGGAGATATGGACTTTAAAGTTGCAGGTACAAAAGAAGGTATTACAGCACTTCAAATGGATATAAAAATTAAAGGAGTTACAAAAGCCATTTTAAAAGAAGCTCTTGAGGAAGCAAGAAAAGCAAGAATGAAAATCCTTGATGTTATGACTAGTGCAATAGATTCTCCAAGAAAAGAACTTTCTAAATATGCTCCAAAGGTTGAAAGTTTCATGATTAATCCAGATAAGATTAAAGATGTTATCGGTAAAGGTGGGGAAATGATTACTAAGATTATTTTAGAATCATCAAATGTAAAAAGCGTAAATGACAAAGATGCTGTTAAAGTTGATATTGATGATGATGGAAAAGTAATTATTTATCATATGGATAAAGAAGTAATTGAAAAGACAAAAGCTATGATTGAAAACATTACAAAAGAAGTTGAAACTGGCAAAATTTATAATGCTAAAGTTGTAAAAGTTGAGGACTTTGGTGCATTCGTAGAACTTTGGCCAGGATGTGAGGGTCTAGTACATGTATCTCAACTTGACTCTAAGAGAGTAGAAAAACCTTCTGATGTTGTTTCTGTAGGAGACGAGATCATGGTTAAATCACTTGGTTATGATAACAAAGGAAGATTAAATCTTTCAAGAAAAGATGCTTTACCTAAATCAGAAAAGGCTAGTGAAGAAAAAGAAACTAAAGAAGCTAAACCTAAAAAAGGCTTATTTGGTAAGAGTAAAAAATAGTAAAAAACCTAGAATTTTCTAGGTTTTTGCTTTATTGAAAAAAATATAGTATAATACCCTTAATTTTTAAAGGGGGAAATATGGATAAAAAATTAATTATTTTAAAAGAACTTTTACTCATTTATTCTCGAATGCTTAAAACTTCTGATGAAAGAAAATATTTTGAACTTTATAAAATGTATTTGCAACTTCTTGTAAAACTTGGTACTAATAATCCGGTGTTCGAAGAAAATAAGGAAAAGTACACAAATGGGAATTGTTATTCCTATGCTCTTGGCTTAAGTAATCCAAAGTTTGTAAACAATAATTTTCTTCAAACTGGTATGAGTATTGGCTATGTAGGTGGTAGTTTAGTAAGCTCAAATGATCCAGAAAAATATTTATATGGCATTCAAAAAGACTTTGAAACTTTAGAAATAGATTTTTATGACAGCATTACAGGAGAAGAAAATAAACATGGTGGGTATAAAATAGCTTTTTATTTTTCACCAGAAGACTTTCATTTCATTAGACAAAATGCAGATGGTTCTTGGTCTCATAAAGTAGGATACTCAAAAATTATTGAAAGGGTAAATGCACCAGGAGAAAATTTAAATGATTATAAGTATGTTAAAACTTTAGAGATAGTTAAACCAGTTTTAAAATAAATTTAGGCTATAAACCTAGATTTTTTTTATTTTGCTTTAGTTTTTATTAAAGAAATGATATACTTATTTTAAGAAAGATAGTAATAGAGGTAATAATGAGAAAAAGATTCAAAGGATTATTGGGATTTATTTTAATGCTTATAATAATTGCTTTGCTTTTAGGAGTATTTTATTTTATATATAAAAAAGTTAAATCTAAAGATGGGGAAATAAAAATAACAGATAATTTATCAATTAATTTTCATGATGGGCATGTAATTGAATTTGAAAAAGAGGGTAAAACTTCGATAACAATAATTAATAATGGAAGTAGTGATGAGTATTATTATATTGAGTTTATTAATCCAAATAATGAAAGTGAAATAAATTATACTTTAACAGATGATAAACTAATTAATATAAATGATACTTTAACTGATTACAATAAAATAATATCAAGCTATGTTTTAATAAAAAGTGGTGAAGTTCAAAATTATAATATAACTTTAAATTCTAAAACGAATGATGTAAGTAAAATAGAAATAAATGTAGAAAAAGAATCACTTGAAAATAATACTTTTGCAGAACTAATTATTAAAAATAATCAAATAAAAGATAAACCGATTACCGAAGTTGGAAAAGAGATTGCTACGACTGATGAAGGATTAATTAAAACAATTGATGATTATGGATCTTCATATTATTTTAGGGGTAATGTACAAAATAATAATGTAGTAATAAATAATTTAAACTTTAAAATTGTCAGAATTAATGGAGATGGCAGTGTAAAACTTGTTCTTAGTTCCACGACTGGAGAACTTAAAAAATATCTAGATTCTGGAGAAAACTATTTATATAAGGACTCAATTATTAATACATATTTAAATACCTGGATAGAGCAAAATTTGGGGGATTATACGTCTTATTTAGCAACTCAAAAATATTGTAATGATGTACTTTTAAATGATGACACATTTTATGCTTATACAAGAATTATGGAAGATAATATACCATCTTTAGTATGCTTAAGTGAAAAATTTTCAAGTAAGGTAGCACTTTTAACAGTAGATGAAGTTATATACGCAGGTGCTACAGTTAATGATGATAATAGTTCATTTTATTTATATGATAGCTCTATAGATACCGATACATTTTTAATGAGTAGTGCCACAAATAAACTTGATATCTATCATCCGTTTGCTTTAAGTAAAGATGGTAAAATACTTGATAGTATTCCATTTAATTATTTAAGGGGTGTAAGACCAGTTATAACAATAATTAAGACAGCTCAGGTAAGCGGTGATGGAACAATTGATAATCCATATAAAATAATTGAATCATAATGAAAAGGTAAATGAATTTTTACCTTTTTTAAATGTCCACTTTTTAGCATATATTCGGTATCAATTTTTCTTAAAACTAATACAGTTAGGAAAATTTAAGACTTTTAAGCATAACTATGGGAAATAGCACCTATTATAAAATTAATTTGACTAGAAATTATAAAAAAATCTTTTTTAAAATATTTAATTTGCGCAGTATTTAACTGAAAAATTATAAAAATTTTTGACCATTTTTTTGACTAGAAATTTTTTTATAAAATTAGTCATTTTAGATTAAAATATTATAACTTTTTATCAATTTTTAACATTTTTCTCATAATATATACAAATTTTTATAAAAATATGATAAAATTTAGTTGTAATAGTATGAAGATATGGGAACGTTTTTTCTTAAATGTATTAGTTTTAAGAAAAATGAAACCCGTATTTATGGGAGAAAATAAAGTATGAAAAAAAGATTTATATTATTAATTACTGGAATAATAATTTGTTTAGGAATATTATTTTATTTTCAAGTCAGTAATAAAAATACTTTGAAAGAAAGTACTGTAGAAACTAAAAATAATTCTATGGCCATAATGATTAAAGAAGATGGTGCTACAGAATATATTAAATCATCCTCAAATAGCATTCCAATAGGAGATTATGTATTAAACGAAGAAAAAACATATTGTAAAAATAATGGGAAGATAAATAATTATAATAGTATTACTGGTACTGTAAATTTTTCATTTATTGGCACAGATAAATGTTATTTATATTTTGATTATAAAGAGTCAAAAGAATTATATAAATTAATTGCTAAAAGATATAACAGCAATGATACTTATGTAAAACTATATAATCCATCATCAGAAGGAGATCCAAATACATATGATAATAATATTTATTATTTTAATGGAGCAGAAGAAGATAACAATGTTCTTTTTGCGGGCTTTTGCTGGAAGATAGTAAGAACTACTGAAACTGGTGGGGTTAAAATGATATATAATGGAGTGCAAACTAATGGTTCATGTAATAACAGTGGCACAGCTTCACAACTGGCAAGTACAAAAGAATTTAATAGTAGTTATAATTCACCAGCATATGTGGGATATATGTATAATACAGTTTATAAAAGTTTAAGTACGAGTATGTCATCACAATCAAATATAGTATTTGGAAATACATTTACGTATAATGGAACATATACACTAAGTAATACAAAAACAGTATCAACATCATGGTCAAGTGGCTATAATACAATCAATAGTAATCATTATACGTGTTTTACTACAGGAACAACATGTACATCACTTTATTATGTATATCGTACAGATTCGACTAGAGCATATTATATAAAGCTTTCAAATGGAAAATCAGTAGACGATGCATTAAATGAAATGCTTTATGCAGATGATGTAAATAAAACTGATAGTACAATAAAAGCATATATAGACACATGGTATAAAGACAATTTGACAAGTTATACAGGTAAACTGGAAGATACTGTATTTTGTAATGACAGAACTATGATCAACCAATCAGCAAATGGATGGAATCCAAATGGAGGAAGTACCTCAACCTCTTTAGATTTTAAAAATAATGATACAAATTATAGCTTAGCATGTACAAATGAAACTGATAGATTCAGTATGAGTAATAGTAAAGCAAGACTTAATTATCCTGTTGGGTTATTGTCCGCACCGGAGGTATGGCTAGCGTATAGAAATGCCAGCTATAGTACGTATTATTTAAATACCGGCAGTTGGTATTGGCTTGCTTCCCCTCAGACCTTCTCCGACTTCCCCTACGTCAGGGACGTGGACACCTCGGGTAACATGATGAGCGGCGACGGCGTCGTCAAGGTGGGGGGCGTGCGTCCGGCCGTTTCCTTGAAGCCTGGCACCGAATATGTAGATGGAGATGGCTCTTTTACAAATCCATTTGTGATTGGAGATGCTGTAGAGGAACCTAGTGGAAATTCTTTTGATACAGTCTTTGCTGCTAATAATACTGATATATTTCCTGAAAATGGTTTAAGATATGAAGGAGCAGATCCAAATAATTACATTTGTTTAGATAATAAAACAAGTGGTGCTTGTTCTTCATCTTCATTATTATTTAGAATAATAGGATTATTTGATGAAGATACATCGAGTGATGGAACAAATAGCAGTGGCACTAAAAAACTACTTAAAATAATAGATACAAATAACTATGGTGGAACAAGTGGTAAGTATTGGAATTCAGCAGGAACAAACAATTGGAGTACGGCATCACTCAAAACAGAATTAAATGAACCATATTTGACTGCTTTGTTAGGTACTTCAAATGTAAATAGTAAACTTTCTAGTGGAATAGCAAATGCAAAATGGCATTTAGGGGGAGGAAATAATACTTCATCAAGTAATTATTATTATCAAAAAATAACAACAGAAAATATGCATAAAGCGGAAAGAAGCCCGTATGCTACAAGTGGGACACTTCAAAATTTATATAGTGGTAATCCAAGTAGTATATATGCAAAAGTTGGTTTAATGTATCCAAGTGATTATGGTTATGCAACAGACGGAGGTACAACGACAAATAAATCAAGTTGTAGATCAAAAGAATTATATAATTGGGACGTTTCATCATTTAGTTATTGTAAAAATAATGATTGGTTATATACTTCACAAGCAACAAGTTGGGGTTCAAATAACTACGAATGGTTAATTTCGCCTTTCTCAGCTAGTTCTGGTAGAGTAGCTTTTCTAAAATCGACTGGTGAAGTGAGACTTAATGGTAGTGGTAATGGACTTAGTTCAATTACCTATATTGTTCGTCCAACATTTTATCTAGATTCTAGTATCCTAAAAATTGTAGGTACGGGTGATGGAACTAAGGATAACGCATATCGCGTTGGGTAAGGTAAGGACTATGGTAATGTGCGTGGCGGCAGTATCCGCCCCGCACTGCCGATTTTGATAATTTAACAAAATTTTTGGAAGGAATGAAGTTTAAATTGATAATAATAAAAAACATTAACAGCAATTTTAATATTACTTGTAATGTGTACAGGAATATCTATTTCTTATGCATTTTTTAAGGTTGCTAGTTCTAATAATAATGCAAATACTAATGTTACAATAAATGGGGCAGTACTTTGTATGTCACTTCAGCTGATTGACGGACACTTTTGATAAAGCCTAGGTAAACACTGGGATTGTAAGGTGAAAATTTCGCCCAACAATATATAAATTTTACTTGAAATACCTCATATTTGAGATTAAAAAATATAAAAAATGCAAATAAATTTTAAAATCTAAAAATTTTTTGCATTTTTTTATACGCTAAAAAGTGTTAAGATTTATTCTTAACAAAATTTTAATAAATATTGATTTAATTTTTCTTAAAGATATAATTGCATATTAGTTTTTATTTTGAAATTTATAAAAGAGTTATAACACATTTTAAAAATAGTTAATCCTGGATTAAATAAAGATAGTATTCGTATAGGCTTTTTGTTTTTATCATATTTTACAAATCTTATATTTAAGTTTTTCTTAATATGTGTATAATTTTTAGTATAATCAATACCAATAATTGTAGGCCATAGTCCAGCAAAACAAACTAAACTATATAAATTTTCATAAACATGTGATCCATTACAACAATTAATTTATTATGCTTAAGCGCTTTAAAATTATTAATAATATATTTAATAGATTCGTTAAAAAAAGTAATGCCATTAAATTTGCGGTTATTAAAAAATCTCCATAGTTTCTTTTCAACTGAAGATTGATTATATAATATAGAATTATCAAAGAAACATTTAGATATATCAAAAGTCGTAATATTTTCCAGTTTTTATAATTGAAGTAATAATATGAGGAATAATCTTCATTTGTGGTTTAGAGATTTTTAAAGAAGCTTTAATAAAAAAATTATTTAAACCCTTTACAATATCCACTTCATTATTATATAATTTATTCATAGACAACCTTCTTTCTATTTTGGATTTTTGATTATACTAATAATAGCAAAAAAAGGTTGTTTTTAAAAGGTATAAGAGTTGTTAATTAGTTAATGACTATTTATACCTTTTTATATTATTTAAAAAAGTGTCTGGAAGTAAGTTATAGTAGAATACTTGTAAAGTAATGACAAAAAATTTATTTATATTACATTATGTTTATAGAGGTGTTTACATTTTTGTGAAGTAAAGTGATAAATAAATCTTTTAAAAAAAAAAAAATATTGCTACAATAGTTTTATGGAAGTGATATTATGTTTTCTGATATAATTATATTTTTAAAAAGTTTATCATTCATTGATTATATATTCTTTTTTACTGTAGTATTTTTGATTGTACTTATAGTAAGTTTAATATATTTTATTAAAATTAATGGAACAGAAATGACTATTGAGGATATGATTAAGGATGAACTTGATAGCAATAAAAATAGTGATAGTGCTGTTGATGTTGATAATGATTTAAAAGATATTGCCACTGCTTTAAAGGATTTTAAACCAGTTAATTTTACTCCTTATGAAAAAGAAGAGGAAGAAAAAGCAATAATTAGTTATGATGAATTATTATCAAACACTGGGCAATTTGAACTAAATTATTCCGAAGAAAATCAAACTGGTGATGTTTTAGTTAAAAAAGTTGATTTAAATAATTTAATTAATACTAAAAAAAGTGAACCAGTTAAAATGGAAATTCATTTAATGAGTTTAGCAAGAGAGGAAGAGTTTTTAAAAACTTTAAAAGAGTTACAAAAAAATTTAAATTAATGGGGGATTTGTTATGAAATTTAATATAATTACACTTGGTTGTAAAGTAAATAGTTATGAAAGTAATTTTATGAAGGAAGCCTTAGTTAAAAACGGGTTTTCTTTTTGCAGTGAAAACGATAAATGTGACATTTTAATTTTAAATACATGTACCGTTACTGATACATCAGATAAAAAGTCTTTAAAAGAGGTAAGAAGACTTAAAAGGGAAAATCCTCATGCAATTCTTGTAGTATGTGGGTGCTCTGTTCAAAATGATAAAAATAAATATGATAATTTAGACATTGACGTTTTAATGGGAAATATTAATAAGAGTAATATAGTAAATATTATAAATGAATATTTAGATAAAAAAACACCTTTGGAGTATGTTACTAAAACAAGAGACTTAAACTTTGAAAATATGGAAATTAATTCTTTTGATCATACTAGGGCATATATAAAAATCGAAGATGGTTGTGATAATTTTTGCTCTTATTGTGTTATTCCATTTGTAAGAGGTAAAACTCGTAGTAAAAATTTCGATTTAGCAATTAAAGAAACTAAAACTTTGGTGGAAAATAAATTTAAAGAAATAGTTTTAACAGGTATTGATACAGGTGCATATTTTGATAATGGTAAAGATTTAACAGATTTAATTAAAGAAATGAGTAAGATTGAGGGCCTTAAAAGAATTAGACAATCAAGTATTGAAATTACTCAAATAAACGATAAATTTATCGAAGAACTAAAAAATAATCCTAAAATATGTAATCATATTCATATTCCACTACAATCTGGTAGCAATGAAATTTTACGCCTTATGAATAGAAAATATGATTTAAATTACTTTTTTGAAAAAATAGAAAAAATAAGAAGAGTAAGACCTGATATATCAATAACTACTGATGTAATTGTGGGTTTTCCTAATGAAACAGATAAGCTTTTCTTAGAAACTTTAGAAACTTGTAAAAAAATTAAATTTTCTAAAATTCATGTTTTCCCATATTCTGAAAGAAAGGGAACTAAAGCTTCATTAATGGATGGTAAAGTAAGTGAAAATGTTAAACATGAAAGAGTAAAAAAACTTATGGCTCTTTCAGAAAAACTTGAAAAAGAATATTATGATAAATTCAAAGGCAAAGAGCTTGATGTTTTAATCGAGGAAGTAAATGATGGAGTGTCTATTGGTCATACCTCTAACTATTTAAAAGTTGAGTTAAATGAAAAGCTTACTAAAGGAGAAATATATTTAAGAAAATTATAATGGAAAAATATGTTATTGGAAAATTTAAAAAGATAATTTATGAAAATAATGAAAGTAACTTTAGAGTTACTCTTTTTAGGTTGGAAGAAACAATTGAAAAAGAATTAAATCCCGATGTAGGTAGCCTTATACATATTACCGGAGTAATGCCCAATTTACGCTTAGATCAAAAATATAAAGTATATGGTGAACTTACTAATCATCCAAAATATTCATGGCAATTTAAAGTCTCAAGGTTAGAAGTTATAATGCCAACTTCCACTGAAGAAATACAAAAATTTTTAGAAAGTCCTTTTGTAGAAGGATGCTCTAAGGTATTTGCTAAAAAAATAGTAGATGCTTACCAAGATAAAGCTCTTGATAAAATTAAAGAAGACATAAATAATTTATTAATAATAAAAGGCATGACTCCTTTAAAAGCCTCTAAGATATATAATAGTGTTTTAAAATTTGAAAAAGATGATGTTATTATTCGAAAATTAGTTTCTTGGGGTTTTACTTATGATGAAGCTTCAAAAATAATTAATAAACATTACTTTGATATAGAGGCTATTTTAGAGGGCAATTTATACTTACTTAAAAATATTTTTGAATTTAAAAAAATTGATGAAATATATAAAAATAATTTTGACAAAGATAGTATGCTTAGATCAAAAGAGTGTATTTTAAATTCTTTAATGGATATAGCATTTGCTCAGGGAAGTACATACTCATATAGTGATGAAATATACAAATGTTTGAGTGTAAATTATGGAATAAATATTGATAGTGACAAATTTAGTGAATATCTTGATGATTTAATAAAAAATGAACTAATTATAAAAGATGGTCTTAGATATTACTTGAAAAAATATTATGAAGAAGAGAAGGCAATTGCTAGATATTTATATTTAATTGATAAACATAGAAGAAAAAAAATAGAAAATTTTGATGAAAAAATTAAAGAAATAGAAAAGATTACAGGAAAAACATATAGTGAAGAACAAATGAAGGCTATAGAAAATAGTTTAAATGAAAATATTTCTATTATTTCTGGCGGACCAGGTACAGGAAAAACTACAATTATTGATGCAATAGTAAAGCTTTTTATTAAAGAGAAAGAATATTCAAAAGATGATATTATAAATAATATTATTCTTTTAGCACCTACTGGTAGGGCTGCAAAAAAGCTTTCTTTATCCACTGGCCTTGGAGCATCGACAATTCATAGAATTTTGAAGTGGCACAAAGAGGATGATACATTTGAGTATAATGAAGATAATAAACTATTTCACAAACTTGTAATTATTGATGAGTGCTCTATGATTGATGTTACACTAATGAAGAGTCTTTTATGTGCCTATAATAGTAATATTAAACTTATTTTAGTTGGAGATATTTATCAGCTTCCTTCTGTCGGACCTGGGCTTGTGCTCCAAGATCTAATTAATAGTGATTTATTTTGTTTTAATATGTTATCTACTATCTATAGACAAAGTGATAATTCTTATATCCCGTATCTTGCAAAAGATATAAAAACTGTATCAATCGAAGATGAATTTACAAATAAGAAAGATGATTATAATTTTATAATATGTCCTCCAGAACAAATTATGGAAAATGTAATTAAATGTGTAAGGTACGGCCTTTCTAAAGGAATTGATGAAACAAAAATGCAGATTTTAGCTCCGATGTATAAAGGAATAAATGGCATAGATAATTTAAATTTATTTTTAGAAAAAATATACAATAATACAAGTAATTTATCAGAGATTAAATATGGTGATAAAGTATATAAAGTAGGGGATAAAGTACTTCAACTTATAAATGACTCTGATAATAATGTCTTTAATGGAGATATTGGAAAAATAATTAATATATCAAATAGTTACGATGATAAAACAAAAATTCAAATTGATTTTGATGGTAATATAGTTTATTTAGAAAAAAAAGATTTAAAAAATATTACTCTTGCTTATGCAATTACAATTCATAAAAGTCAAGGTAGTGAATTTGAACATGTAATTATGCCAATATGTAATAGTTATAGTATAATGCTTTATAATAAACTTATCTATACTGGAGTATCTCGAGCTAAGAAAACTCTTACTTTAATAGGGGAGCCAAGTGCTTTTTTAAGAGCTGTTAATAATAATTATTCTAAAGAAAGAAAAACATCTTTAACTCAGTTTATTTTAGAATATTATAATGTATAAAAACTTTTATTTTACAAATACTATAGTTAGAGGTGATAACTATAAAAAATGTAGGTTATATGATGCTTGGAATGGCTATGGCTGGTGCAGGAATGGGTGCATATATGTATCTTGGAAATAACAAAAGAAAAAAAAGTAAAATGAAAAATATGTATACATTAACAAATAATAGTAATAGTAATTAGGATGCTTATAAAAGCATTCTTTTTTTCACAAAAAAAAGTAAACTATTTAAGTTTACAATCTTTTAAATAATGATTTTTTATTAGTTAAATTTTTAATTACAATGCCGCTTATAAATAAAGTAATAATTGCTATTGCTGGATAAAATACTCCAGTATTTGGATTTTGTTTGCCAGTATTTTCAGTTTCACCAGTTTTATTATTTGAATTTTCATTTTCGTTTTGATTTATATTTTCATTTTCATTTTCATTATTTTCTTCATTACCAGCACTACTTGATAATGTATCAACTTTTATAACTTTACTTGGAGTTTCACTATTTAGAAATTCAACCTTATAATAATAAATTTTACCAGGCTCTAAATTAGTATCTGTAATCTCTGATGTAGAACCGTATGTGAAATTTTTTTCAGATATTTTTTCAAAACCATAATCTTCATTTTCAGAACGATATACGTTATATTTTAATTTATTATCTTGTGAGTTATCACTATAATTACTATCAATATCAAATGTTACACTATTTTCAGTTATTTTTTTAGGTTTAATCGAAGGCACAAATGTTAATGCTGGTAAACTAAAATCATGTACTAAATTATCAATTTTATCTGAATCTAAAGATAATCTAAACTCTCTTATTATTGCTCCGCTAATTGAGCCACTTGTTGCATCATCATCATAACTAAATTCATATTCTTCAGCTTTAAGTATAATTCCGTATTTATCATAATTACTAAATATCTTTTCGGCTTCATCTTCGTCCATTATAACATCTACATAACCCATTGCATTAAATGTTGATTCAATTGCAATAGATATATTATAGAAAGATAAAATATCAGCTTTAAATCTTTCATCGGTGTTACTTACTACAGAATCATTATCTATATAACTTATTGATTTACCATCATAATCAAATGCAAATATAGGATTTTCTACATCTTCAGTACTATAAATTAATAGTTTTTCTTTTTCTGCATCATATTTTGCTTTAACTTCAAAAAGATTTGCTTTTGATAATCTTTCATAAATCGGTATAATTTCATTGATATCGTAAATTTTAGCATTTACTCCTTTGATAAAACACAGTGACAAAACCCCAATCATAATCAAAGATAATATTTTTTTCATATCTACCACACTTTCTATTATCAATTTATCATAACAAAAACGCATAGTCTATATTAATAATTTTACTTTACAATTAATAATGTAAATTTAATTATTTAAACATAAAATTGACTTGTTTTTAAAAGTGTAATCAAAAATTGATATCTATTTTATGTATCATACATGTGATACATTTTTATTGTATTTATCATAGGTAGTAATAGTTTTAGAAAAAAAGTCCATGGTAATTATATAAGGAAATGAAGTATGAAAGAAATGAATAAAAAATATATAATAGTGGTAGTTTTATCAATAGTTATGGTTTCATTTTTAGCCTTAGCATCTTTTGCATTTTTAGGAAGCTTTAAAAAAGTAATAACTAATACAAATGTAAATATTATAGCACAAAATGTTAATAATACATATTTTAATGTAACAAATAATGTCTCATTTGCTTTAGATGTGGATCCTGCATTAATGGGAGAAGATAATAAAAATAATTATGTTACAGAAAATACTGCAGTACTTGATGTATCAGTAAATCCAGCATTTGATGGAATGAGTGTTAAATGTAGTTATGATATTATTTTTGAATATGATTCATCATCAAATGTATATGGAGTAAGTCCAACACCAGTAACTACGGGTGCAGATAAAGAGCTTACCCTTCAGATAAGTGGTCCAAATGGAACAAGTGATTATTTCGAAGAAAAGAATTTTAATTTAACAAGTAGGAAAAAAACAATAGTAAGTGGAGCAGAGATAATAAATTCAATTTCGGGAATGCCGACGGTTCACAGATGGCAATTTACAAATAGATTTTATAATCTAGATTTAGACCAAACAGCCCTAGCAAATAAATCATTTAAAGGAAGATATTATGTAGCAAATGTATCATGTGATAGATATGAAGATAATACAATTTATTCACTCATAAAAAATAGATATAAAAATAATGATACATATGTAAAACTATATAGTGAGTCAGATGCCAGCACATATGCAAATCCAGTATATTATTTTAATGGAGCGGTAACAAATAACAATGTTCTTTTTGCAGACTTTTGCTGGAAAATGGTAAGAACTACGGATACTGGTGGTATTAAAATGATATATAATGGTGCTCTAAAAGATGTTGTTGACTCTGTGCCTCTTAGTGAATCTGAATATACGAATTTAACTAATGACGAAACATACTCATATACGTTTGATACCACAAATAAAACATGGACAAGTACGAATACAGGTACAAATAGCTCAACTATTTCATTTTCTGCTCCATCAAGTGGAGATTATGTATTAAATTATGATTTATCTATGTATAACTATTTAAGTGGCATTTATGTCGAAATATTTAAAGATAATGTAAGCCAAGGCAAATTTACTGGAATGACTGAAGGCCAAATATTATTAAATAATCTTACAACTTCGAATATAATTAAAGTTGTATTTACAAGAAAAAATTCATACACATCTGGAAATCGTAATAATGTAATATTTAGCTTAGCTAAACCTACTGGAGATTTAATTAAATCATGTAATAATAGTGGCACAGCTTCACAGTTAGCAAGTACAAAAGCATTTAATAGTAGTCATACTTCACCAGCATATGTGGGATATAAGCATAATACAGTTTATCCAGCTTCATCAAAGGCATTAATATATGCAACAAGTTTTAGTGGCTCAAAGATAGTAGGAGATTCAGTAACATACACGTATAATGGTTTGAAATATATACTTAATAATACATCGACAGTAAGTGTATCAAGTTCAAATATAAGTGAAATGGTAGGTAAGTATACATGTAATAGTAGTTCAGCTACATCATGCTCAAACCCATATTATATAGTCGGCTATAGTGGAACAACAATTTATTATTATAAATTATCAGATGGAAATACAAATGGGGCAAGTTATAGCAATAAAAATTATGTATTTGGTAAATCATTTACGTTTGCAAATGGAACATATACATTAAGTGATACAGTAATGCTTAATTCAGATACATTTATTTCCAATGCAACAAGCGTAAATACACATCATTATACTTGTTTAACAGATGGTACAACATGCACATCAATTTATTATATATATAATATAACTAGTGGTGGTCTATCACATTATATAACACTTTCAAATGGTAAGTCAGTAGACGATGCATTAAATGAAATGTTATATGCAGATGATGTAAATAAAACTGATAGTACAATAAAAGCATATATAGACACATGGTATAAAGGCAACATGACAAGTTATACTGATAAACTTGAAGACACAGTATTTTGTAATGACAGGACAATGTATAACCAATCAGAAAATGGATGGAATCCAAATGGAGGAAGTACGTCGAACTATTTAAATTTTAAAAATAGTAGTACAAATTATAGCTTAGCATGTACAAATGAAACTGATAGATTCAGTATGAGTAATAGTAAAGCAAAACTTACTTATCCAGTTGGGTTATTGTCCGCACCGGAGGTGTGGCTAGCATATAGAAATGCTAGTTTGAGTACGTATTATTTGAAGACCGGCAATTGGTTTTGGCTTGCTTCCCCTAACTACTTCGACTTCGGTAGCACCTACAGCAGGTTCGTGGACAACTCGGGTCGCGTGCTCAGCACCAACGTCATCAGTACGCTGGGCGTGCGTCCGGTTGTTTCCTTGAAGCCTGGCACCGGGTATACCTTAGGAGATGGATCATATACAAATCCATTCGTAGTAGAATAATTTTAATTTAATATAAATGTAAAAATTTTTTGGAAAATTTTTGCATTTTTTATTTATAATGATTAAATAAAGTATAGTTTAATAATTGACACAAATTTAAATTTATTATATTATTTTAATAGGGAGTAAAAAGTAGAAAAAGGGAGAACTAGTAATGAAAGCATATAAATTTACATATATATTTTTGTTAGTGATGATTGTTACTTTAGTTTCTTTTTTAATCTTATGGTGTACTAAGACTTATGTTGTAAATTTTGATACTGATGGAGCTCAAACATACGAAGCTGTGCTTGTAAGACCTGCTCAAAAGGTTAAATTTCCATCTTCTCCTGTAAAAGAGGGATATATATTTGAGGGTTGGTATTTAAATGATAAATATTTTGACGAAGATACTTTAGTTTATGAAGATATAACTTTAAAAGCTAAATGGAAAAGTGTTTTAGAACCATAAAAAAATCATTAGTTTAATTCTAATGATATTTTTTTGATTAATTCTAAGTATTTTTGTTTTTCTTCTTCTAAAGATTTTTCATCTTTTCTTTCAAATCTTACAGTTAAAACTGGTCCTGTATTACTTTGTCTTATTAATGTAAATCCATCTTCATAATCGATTCTTACTCCATCAATATGGTTATATTTAATATTTTGACTATCTAAGTATTCTTTGATTTTTTCAATTATTAAAGATTTATTTTCCTCTTTAACATCAATTTTTATTTCTGGTGTGTGATAATATTTTGGGATATCCTTAAGAAGGAAAGATAAAGGCACGTCAATTTTACTTAACATTTCTATAATTCTTAAAGCATTATAAATACCATCATCTGTTCCAATCCATTTATCAGTAAACCATAAATGTCCTGAGAACTCTCCACCAAAATCTAATTTATCTTCATTAATTTTTAAATTCATATAGGAGTTTCCTGTACGATATACTTCACACGGAAGATTAATTTTACTCATTTCATCAAGCATTGCTTTAGAACATTTTACATCCATTATTGCATGTCTATTTTTTAAATTTGGATTTAGATATTTATAAATAGCTATCATTAGATTATCAATAGCTATAAAATTTCCTTTATCATCTACAACGCCAACTCTATCGGCATCACCATCAATGCCTAAACCAATTTCATAATGATTAACTTTAATTTCATCTTTTAACATTTGCATATTTTCTTCGACTGAAGGATCTGGATGATGAACTGGAAAGTTTCCATCACTTATACCATTTATAATTTTATAATCAATATTAAACTCTTTTAAAACTCTTTCAAGTATTATTGAACCAGTTCCGTTTGCGGGATCAAATACTGCTTTAATCTTTTTATTCCCTAAATCGATACTTTCTTTAATGGCATTTATATAACTTTCAAAGTTATCGTCGTATTTTTGATAACTTCCATTTTCTTCCTTGAAAACTCCATTTAAAGTAAAATCTCTAAAGTCATAAATTTCTTTTCCACATGCGTTACCTTTAATACTAAATGATATTTTAAAACCATTATATTCTTTTGGATTATGTGAAGCTGTTATCATAATGCCATTTTCAATGCCTAATTTTTTCTTGTAAAAATAATATATTGGCGTTGTACATAATCCAAGATCTATAATATCTGCGCCTGCTGAAATTAACCCTTTGATTAGGCTTTCATGTAATGATGGAGATGATAATCTATTATCATGACCAATAATTACTTTTTTGCTTTTTATATAGCTAGCAAAGCTTTTACCAAATGTAAATGCATCATCCTCATTTAGGTCTGTAGGATAAATTGCTCTTACATCATATTCTCTAAAAATAAAACTTTTCATTATATCACCATACTTATTGTATCAAACAAATAAATAATAGTCCAATTTATTTATTTGATATTTACTTTTAAATTTGTTTTTGATATATTTAATTTGCTCGTAGAAAATATAATTATTTTTTGTGAGCTTTTTTATTGATTAAAATTACATAAGAAAGGATATAATGAAAAAAATATTTTTTATATTAGCTTTTTTTGTAATTAATACAAATGTTAATGCAATAACTGTAACAATTGGTGATTTAAACAAAAATCTTTGCTCTAATGATGGAAAAATATATCATATTTATTATGCAAATATACAAGATAGGGAAACATATCTTTTAAAGCCTAGTGAAAAAATTGGCATAGACATAAAAAATTACTATAATGTTTCTTTTGAAAATACTTCATTTCCTAATGATTTAAAAGACTATTATTTTGCATTTATTCTTTTTCAAAATCATTTTAAAAGTATGTATACTTATCATGCTTTGACACAAAGACTTATCTGGGACTATTTATATCCAGATAAGGAATATAAATTTTGTTTAGACAATAAAACTATTTATGATTTTCATGAAGATGAGTATCAAAGCGTCAAAAAACAAATTCAAAGTGTTATATTAGGTCCGGATTTTTTTAATCAAGAAAATGTCCAATTTAAAGATATAACTATGGAATATAAATTTGACTATTTATCTAGTTATTATATTTATGATAATGATTCTTTAGATGCTTATATTGACGGAAATACTTTATATGTTAAAGGTAAACCAGGAAACTATAAAATTAAATTTAAAAAAAATAGGATATCTTATCCAGTATATTTATTTGATACTATGTTGACTGATGGAGATAATTATCTTTTTGGTAGTCATAGTCAAAATGATGTAACTTATGAGATGAATATTAAAATAATTGAGAAAAATGTTAATGTGATATTATATGATAATAATGAAGCTTTATATAATGAGTGTATTTATTATAATGACAACAAATATTGTCCTAATGAAAAAGGAATTATTAATTTAATATTAGATAGTGATGAGTACAAAATAGTTTATAAAGATAGTGATAAATATGAAAATAATATAGTAACTGGAAAATTTTCTAAAGCAAATGATATTATTAAAATTAATTTAGTTAAAAAAGAAGTTAATAATGATTCTTATGAAAAAGATATAGGTAATGAAGATAATAATGTTTCTAATGATGATGATTTTTATGAAGAAGAGATAACCTTTGAAAATACTTTTGCAGTAAGTTTTTTGCCACTTATTATATTACTTATTTTTGGAGCCTTATTTGTTAAAAAGAAAAACTATTAAAATTTTAGTTTTAATAATTTTAATAGTTTCCTTAAATACAAACCGAGTAATTTGTAATAATTCATATAATTTTTTATTTGATAGTTATTATAGTAATTTTAAACTTTCTATTCCTAAGATTAATTTTTCAAAATCGTTTAATGAAAATTCTACTTTAGAAGATAATATTAAGCTTCATGAAAAATCAGTTTTGACAAATAAAAATAGTACAATAATTATTTTAGGTCATTCAGGATATTCTTATAATGCATTTTTTAATAATTTAAGTGCTTTAAAAGTTGGAGATGAAATATATTTTTATTATGCAAATAAATTATATTTTTATAAAGTGCAAAGTATAGAATATATTGATAAAGGTTACCCATATAAGATTAAATTTAATGCAAATAATTTATATTTAATTACATGCAGTTTAACTGATTTCAGTAAGCAAATTGTAATAAACTCAAAAAAAATTTAAATTTTTTGAGTTTTTTTGCATAAAAAAAAGGAAAATGGTATGTTTTGGGTAATAAGTATAAGTGTAGGGGATAAATATGAAGTATATTAGTGAAGAAGAACTTAATAAAATTAGAACAAATGCTAATATTGTAGATATTATTTCTAGTTATGGTATTAAGCTTACTAAAACGGGCAAAGATAATTATTTGTGTTTATGCCCATTTCATGATGACCATAATCCCAATATGATTGTTTCACAAAAAAAACAAATATATAAATGTTTTGGTGGTTGTGGAGCAGGTGGCAATGTTTTTAAGTTTGTTCAAGATATTGAAAATGTTTCATTCGTGGAAGCTGTTAAGATTGTTGCAGAAAAATCTGGCCAAGCATTTGATTTTGATGTTTCTGAATATAAAATGGAAAATAATAAATTTAAAGATGAATATAAACTTATGGATTTGTCATTAAAGTTTTTTCAAAATAATTTAGCTTCAGAAAGCGGAATAAAGGCTATTGATTATTTAAACGGTAGAGGTATAAATGAAGAAATAATTAATACGTTTAATATTGGCCTTGCTACAAATGAAAATAGCTTAAAATCTTTTTTTGAGAAAAAAGAAGTAGATTTAGAGCTTGCTTATAACTTAGGACTTTTAAATAAAGTGGGAATAAATTATTATGATGTTTATTCTGATAGAATAATGATACCAATATATAATTCTCAAGGATATTTATGTGGATATACTGGTAGATGCTATTTAAAAGACGAAAAAAATAAATATATAAATACTAAAGAAACTATTATTTATAAGAAAAGTGAAATTTTATTTAATTATTATAATGCTAAAGACGAAATTAATAAATTAAAAGAGATAGTTTTAGTTGAAGGAAATATGGATGCAATAAGTTTAAGTGTCCAAGGAATAAAAAATGTTTGTGCGCTTATGGGAGTAGTGCTATCAAATTTTCAAATAGAACTAATAAAGAAAACTAAAGCTAAAATAGTTTTAATGCTTGATAGTGATAATGCTGGAGCTACCGCTACAATGAAAGTTGGTGACGTATTATATCAAAAAGGATTAAATGTAAATGTTGTAAGACTTTCTGGTTCTAAAGACCCTGATGAATATATTAGGAAAAATGGACTTGAAGCTTTAAAAGAAAATATTAAAAATGCAAAAAAATATATTGATTTTAAAATTGAGGCATTAAAACAAAATTATAATTTATCATCAGTTGAAGAACTTACAAATTATGTTAAAGAAATTATGAATTTTGTGGATGGAACATCTGCTATAGAAAAAGAAGTTATTATTAATAAATTAAGTAATGAATATAACTTAGATAAAAATATTCTATTAAAGATGGTTAGTAATGATAAACCTTTAGAAAAAGTAATTATCCCTGAAAAAAATACACCTAAAGTAAAAACAATTTATGATTTAGCAAGCAGCCAATTAATCTATGCTATGCTACTACATAAGGAATATTATCAAATATATATGAATGACCTGGGATACTTAAAAAATGTTAGTCAAAGGGAAACCGTTTCTTTAATAGGTGAGTATGAAGAAAAATATTTTGATATAGATATTGCAGGTTTTATGGACTATGTGATAAAATATCCATCAGTTTCCGATTATATAAATAAAGTTTTGGCAGATAATAATGCTGAGGACATTGATGAAAAAGAATTTATAAAAATACTAAAAAGAGTAACAAAATGTATTGATATGGATGATTTAAAAAGTTTAAAGCAAAAAATCTTTATTGAGCAAGATGAAAATGAAAAAATGAAATTGCTTGAAAGATTTTTAAAAATAAAGAAAGAAGTGGAAAAAAATGAAGGAAATAAAAACATTTAAAGAACGCGAAGAAGAACTAATTAAAGAAGGGGAAGAAAAAGGATATATTACTTATGAACAACTTGCAGATAAGTTAAAAGGACTTGACATTGATAATGATTTACTTGATGAACTATATAATAAGCTACTTGAACATAATATTACTGTAGTATCAGGTGATGATGTTGCTTCAAGTGGTGGAAATGTTTCTAAAGTTTTAGAAGAAGCCAAAGAAGAAGAAATAATTTTGGATGATGAAGAAATTACTAAAGACGTTAATATCAATGATCCTGTTAGAATGTATTTAAAGGAAATAGGTCGTATTCCATTATTAACACCTGATGAGGAGCTTGCATTATCTGATAGAATTAATAATAATGATGAAGAAGCTAAAAGAATCTTAGCTGAAAGTAATCTACGTCTTGTTGTATCAATAGCTAAAAGATATGTTGGTAGAGGCTTATTATTCCTTGACTTAATTCAAGAAGGAAACATCGGTCTTATGAAAGCAGTTGATAAATTTGATTCTAATAGGGGATATAAATTTTCAACTTATGCTACATGGTGGATTAGACAAGCAATAACAAGAGCTTTAGCAGACCAAGCTAGAACTATTCGTGTACCTGTTCATATGGTTGAAACTATAAATAAAATGGTACGTGTTCAAAGACAACTTACACTAGAACTTAACCGTGAGCCAAGTGAAGAAGAACTTGCTAAGAAAATGAATATAAGCATTGATAAAGTACGTGAAGTAATAAAAATTTCTCAAGATCCAGTTTCACTAGAAACTCCAATAGGTGAAGAGGATGATTCTCATTTAGGAGATTTTATTAAAGATGAAAGTTCTCTTTCTCCAGAAGAATATACTGAAAATGAAATTTTAAAAGAAGAAATTAATGAAGTTTTAGAA
This sequence comes from uncultured Bacilli bacterium, assembly GCA_934096985.1. Classification (GTDB taxonomy): domain Bacteria; phylum Bacillota_I; class Bacilli_A; order RF39; family UBA660; genus UBA6448. The sequence continues at coordinate 389,942 of CAKONC010000001.1, forward strand.
AGCCTTCAACCAAGAGAACAAGAGGTATTAAGATTAAGATTCGGATTAAAAGACGGAACTTGTCATACTCTTGAAGAAGTAGGAAAGAAATTTAATGTTACAAGAGAAAGAATAAGACAAATTGAAGCTAAAGCTTTAAGAAAATTACGCCATCCCTCTAGAGCAAAAAAATTAAAAGACTTTATGGAGGATTAATGGGTAGTCCTATTAGTCCTAGACTTTTAGAGATTGCAAAGCTAGTTCCAATAAATTCAACAGTTTTAGACATTGGGACAGACCATGCATATTTACCAATTTATTTAAGTAAGAATAATATTTGTAAAAGTATAATTGCAAGTGATATAAGCAAAAATGCTTTAGAAAGTGGAAAGAAAAATTTAACAAAATACAATGTAAAAAACGTAAAATTGGTTTTAAGTGATGGACTAGAAAATATAACTGATGCTTATGATGTAATTACTATATCTGGTATGGGAACAAATACTATTTTAAAAATATTAGATAATGATAGATTACCAAATAATATTGTAATTAGCTCGAATAATGATTTATATTTACTTAGAAAAAGTATGAATGATAAAGGCTATTTTATAAAAAATGAAGTTGCAATAAAAGATGCTGATAAATATTATGATATTATTTTATATGAAAAAGGAAAAGAGAAACTTTCTTTATATCAGATGCTTTACGGTAAAAGTAAAAATAAAGATTACTACAAATATTTATTTTCTAAAGAAAAATATATATTTTATAAATCAAAAAAATTTAAACATTTAAAAAATATGGTTTATTTATTTTTTAAATCTATTTAAAAAATGTAGGATTATTTGTACTACTATAATTAGTTATGGTAGTTTTTTTTGTGCTTGTATTTTCTTTCCTTTTTACAGTTTTAACTTTATTATTTTGAAAGTATTTCATGATTTTTTTTGATGATCCTAAAAGTGGTTTAACATTTTCATATAAGGGAATTGCTTCATTGGCAATGCTTATTGTTTTTGACAAACCAGATAATATTTTTGTGAGAGTTAAACCTGTACTAACAACATTTGAAAACATAATTAATTCACCTATTAAATTATATGTAAAAAAATTAATGTAGTACTAGAATATAAAAATATTTTATGATATACTTTTTTATAGTAGGAGTGCTGGAAAGTGGAAGAGAAGAAGAAAAATAATATATTACTTGATTTTATTACGGCTTGGATATATCTACCAGTTTATTCTTTTAAAGGTATAAAATTTCTTTTAATTGATATTTGGATACTTCTTTTTAACTACATTTCATGGCAAGCTGAAAAAACATTTAATGGTGCTGTAAAAAAAGATACTACTTCAAGAGAAGAAAATGAATTAATGTATCAAAAGACCAAAGGAAAAAAGAAAAAGAAAGAACATATATATAAATATAGTAAACACGTACTTGCAAAATACGAGAAGATGAAGATTGCTTTGGAAAATGACCTTCGAACTTCTGGAGCAACTCGTAGTAGAACACCGAATGTATATGAATTTATTGTTAGAAATGTAAACGGTAATAATCAAATTTTCACAGGTAGAATGACTGGATATTCTAAACTTGATATTAATTCATTTTTACTTAATGAAGGTTATGAAGTTTATTCTATAAAGACTTCGAAATTTTTAAACTTCATGAGTGGAAGTTCAGACTCAATTTTTTCTGCGGGAATGTCGACAAAAGATTTAATTTTCTTTTTGACTCAATTATCCACATATTTAAAAGCTGGTATTACATTAAATGAGGGTATGAAAATTCTTACTACGCAGACAAAAAATAAAAATAGACAAAGAACATATAAATCAATTTGTTATGAACTTGCTTTAGGTGAGACATTTTCCAATGCTTTAGCACAGCAAGGAACGCTTTTCCCACCACTTCTTATTAATATGATTAAAGCCGCTGAAGCAACGGGAACACTTCAAGAAACTTTGGAGGACATGGGTAATTATTATACTGAAGTAAATAATACTCACAAAGAAATGGTTAGTGCTTTAACTTATCCAGTAATTGTTACATTTTTCTCAATATGCGTTGTAACATTTATAATAATTTATGTTGTTCCTAATTTTACTAAAATTTATGCTCAGCAAGATGTAAAAATTACCGGCTTAACCTTATTCTTGGTTAATTTAAGTGCTTTCTTATCGAAAAATTTAATTACGGTAATACTTCTTTTGGCACTTACATGTATTTTGGTTTATATAGCATATAAAAAAGTAAAAGCTTTTAGAACTGTAGTACAAATTGCTTCGATGAAAATTCCAGTATTTAAAAATGTTATTATATACAATGAGATTTCTATATTTGCAAAAACATTTGCTTCACTTTTAAGAAATAATGTATATATTACTGAAAGTATGGATATTTTAAGTAAAATTACTAATAATGAAGTTTATAAAGCAATTATGTTTAAAACTATTGATAATATAGTTCAAGGTGAAAAAATTTCTGAAGCATTTATGGATCACTGGGCTGTACCAGATGTTGCTTATTATATGATTGTAACTGGAGAATCCACTGGACAACTTGCAGATATGATGCAAAAAGTTAGTGATTATTATCAAGTAATGCATAAAAATATAGTTAATCAATTAAAAAGCTTAATTGAGCCAATTATGATAGTATTTTTAGCAATAATGGTAGGTGGAATATTACTTGCTGTTATTGTACCAATGTTTTCATTATATAATGGTATTTTATAGGAGATTTATGGCAGTATTAATATTTATTATAGGTGCGTGTTTGGGGTCTTTTCTCTTAGTAGTAGGGAAAAGGCTTCCTAAAAATGAAGATATAATATTTTCTCGTAGTAGGTGTGATAATTGTCACCATATACTTGCTTGGCATGATTTAGTGCCAATTTTTTCTTATGTTTTATTGAAAGGAAAATGTAGATATTGCCATACAAAAATTAATCCCGTAAATTTACTTATAGAGCTTTCTATGGGATTAATGTTTTTACTTGGATATTTATATTTTACACCTTCATATTTGCTTTATGGTTATTTAATATTAACTTGCCTTATGATAGTAATATTTGTATCAGATTTTTCATATTACATCATTTTAGATTCACCACTTATTGTATCTACGTTACTTTTTATTATTATAAAGTTTATATATTTTGGCTTAAAAGAAGTACTTCTTTCATTAGCAAGTGGCATAATTCTTTTTACAGTAATGTATTTAATTAAATTAATTGGAGACAAGCTTTTTAAAAAAGAGAGTCTTGGCGGTGGTGATATAAAGCTTTCTTTTGTAATAGGTTTTGTTTTAGGCTTTAGACTTTCACTACTTGCATTAATACTATCATCATTTTTAGCTTTACCTTATAGTGTTGCTTCATTAAAATTACAAAAAAATAATGAAGTACCATTTGGACCATTTTTGGTATCTTCATTATTTATTATTTTCCTTTTTCAAGATAAATTTATAAATATAATAAATTTATTTTAACTTACAATATAAGCAAGGATTGAAGCAGCTACTGAAGCAAGCATTAATATAATAAATACCCATGCTGCAGTTTTTCTTGATTTCTTTTTCATATCACATTTTCCTTTTCTATATTTAATTTATCATAATATCTATCATTTTTCAATGGTAGATTTTTTATTATTTTATATATTTTTAAAGTTTTGGATAATTTTTTCTGCATTTTTTTCATTTGACATTACAAGCATTATAACATTATCGTTTACCTCTACAATAGTTTTTTCGGCTTCGACGCATATCCATCTACTAGGATTTATGTTTTCTTCAATTTCCTTTTTAGCATTTTGTACATTTTCCTTATCATCAAGTCTTACGATAACCACTAGATGGGCAACAGATGTCATTTTTGGTTCTGAGGCTATAGCTTCTTTATATTTTATATTAGCATCACCAAGATATGTTTTAAAATTATCATTATTAACTATAATTGTATATGTATCAGGAATATCTTTTTTTACACCATTATATGACGTGTTTAAAATATTTTTTAAACTCATATTTCTTATATCTTTTTTACCGTTACATCCGCATAGCATAATAATCAATATGAATAATAAATAAGCAAAATAAGTGCGTCTTTTAATCATTTTTTCACCTTACCCTTATTAGTATTATAACCGATAAAAAATTAAAATAAAATAGTTTATTTTATAATTAAAATATGATAAACTAATTTTAGTTATAGGATGGTAGTTTTTATGAAAAAGTTTTTTAGGGTTTTTGGTAAATGTATGGCATTTGTTGGTGTATTTATATTAATGCTTGTTATTACACTTTATAGTTGTTTACTACTTATATGTTACGGCCCTTCGAAGTCCGCAAGAAATATTTTTACAACCACATTTCTTGAAACAGGTGCTTTAAAGTTTGTTGTTCATTTAGTATTACCGAGTAAAACAATTAATGAGATAGTAAAAAGTAATTCTTTAAAAGATATGGATAGTAATGTTGACTCTTCATTAATTAATACAAGTTCAGAAAAAACTGATGATATAGTTATTGAAGAAGTAAATGGTAGTAACTTTCATGGAACTATGATGATTATATCTAATCCCAAAAGAGTAAAGGTTGCTACGACAGCACCATTTTCTGAATATGGTAAAACTCTTGATACAATAGTAAAAGAAAATGATGCAGTTGGTGGAGTTAATGGTGGAATATATTTATCTACGGGTAATAAAGGTGGATATCCTATGGGAGTCGTTGTATCTGACGGAAAAATTGTTTGGAATAGTCCAAATGGAGTGGGATTTCATTTAATCGGCTTTGATGAAAATGATGTATTAAAAATTATTTCATTACAAGGCTTAAGTAAAGAGGGCGTTGAGAAACTTGTTCAGGAAGAAAAAATTAGAGATGCTGTTACTTTCCAAGAGGAAGCAAGTGATGCCAATAATCATTTCGTTAAATTAATAATTAATGGTGAAAAAAGAGAAAGTAATGGTCTTGGAAGTGGTGCAAATCCTAGAACTGCAATTGGACAAAAAGCTGATGGAACCGTACTTTTACTTGTTACAGATGGAAGAGGTGCTTCGGGACATTTAGGAGCAACTGCATCAGACTTAATTGAAGTAATGGAGCAGTATGGCGCAGTTAATGCTGCAAACTTAGATGGTGGTTCTTCTTCGACAATGTATTATAATGATAAATATTTGATGACTTCAGTTACTCTTTATTATTCAAATTCATCATGGCGTTTACCTGAAGCGTTTATAATTACTAAGTAGGTGTAAAATGAAAAAAAGAAGAAAAAAATTAAGTGGCTTTAAAAAATCTTTATTAATATTTACTTTATTATTATTAATATTAAGTGAAGGAGCACTCATATATGTGTCTTCTTGCCTTAAACAATATGAAAAGGGAAATATTGATGGTTATATGTCTACTTTAATAAAAAGTATGAAAAAAGAGGCTAATAAAGGAAATATAAAAAAATATTTAACTTATAATGATATATCAAATAATTATGAAAAAAATGCTTCATTTGAGGAAGGGTATAAAGAAATTTTTAATTCCTCTAAAATATCTTATAAAGCAAGCAAGGAAGATAATGTATATGAGCTTTATGCTGACGATAATTTAATTGCCAGTATTACTCTTACAAAGACACCAATGCATAAACTAGGACTTTTAACTTTTGAAAAATATGATATTAATAAAATTGAAACATATAGTAAAAATGGGTTATATAATTTAGATGTATATGTAAATAATAATTATGATTTATATATAAATGATATTTTAGTTAAAGAGGAAGATTTAGTTTCTAAAGAGGAAATTAAAGAGTATAGTGAAGTTTACGATAAAGTATCTTTGCCCTATGAAAATCATTATAAAATCACAAATTTAACTAAAAAACCTAAAATTGAAGTAAAAAATAATGGCACTTTGGTAGATGTAGTTAACGAAAATAATTCTTATTATGCTACCAACTATTTTACCACAGATAGTAAGGATGAAGCTTTTAGTAAACTTACAAATAAAAATTTTGATCCTTTAGAGTTTGCTAAAAATTGGTCACTATTTTTAACTGCTGATTTAGATGGTGAAAAGTGGGGGCTTTATAAACTAACTCCGAATTTAATCGAAGGAACTGCAATTTATAAAAGAGCTTATAGTTGGGCTACGAATGTTGATATCACATTTACATCTTTTCATAGTTTAGATGCTGATACATTTACTAATATTAAAGTCGGTAATTACACTATATATAATGATATAGCTTTTGCAGTTGATATTTATTTAGAAAAAAATATGACACTTGTTAATGGTGAAAAAAGAAAAGATATTTTAAATGACAGATTTTATTTTGTTTATTATGATGGTGCATATAGATTAGTATCTATGAAATCCAAGGGGGATAAATAATGGAAGATGTATTTGTTGTAGTACCAACACTTAATCCTAATATTGAAATATTTAATGAATTTTTAGAAAAGCTTTTAAAACTTACATCAAATATTTTAGTTTATGATGATGGTTGTAGGAAAGAATATGATTCTTTTTTTAAAGAATTAGAAAAGAAAAAAATAATAGTTTTACATCATTATGTTAATTTAGGAAAAGGTAGAGCTATGAAAGATGCTTTTAATTATTTACTTTTAAAATATCCAAAATTAAAAGGTGTAGTTACTGCAGATAGTGATGGTCAACATAGCGTTCAGGATATAAAAAAAGTAGCTGAAAAAGTTATTGCTCATCCAGATAGTTTAATTCTTGGCTGTAGAGATTTTGACAAAGAGGGCGTTCCCTCTAGAAATAAATTTGGTAATAAAATTACTCGTAGCGTTTTTAAAACTTTTGTAGGCCTTTCAATTACTGATACTCAAACTGGCTTAAGAGGCTATCCTAAAAAAGTTATGTGTGAGTTTATGAATGTTAAAGGAGATAGATTTGAGTATGAAACAAATATGTTAATTGAATCTGTCCAAAAAAATATCTCAATTATTGAAGTGCCAATAGAAACTATATATTTAGAAAATAGTAATAGTGAAAGTCATTTTAATCCGGTTAAAGATTCTATTGAAATATATCGTTTATTTATTAAATTTATTTTTGCAGGCCTTTCATCATTTATTGTAGATATATTCTTATTCTGGTTATTTTCTTTATTTATACCAGGTAAAAATTCAATACTTTTTTCTACGATATGTGCAAGAGTTTTATCAAGTTCATATAACTTTTTAGTTAATGCAAAAATGGTATTTAAAAACCAAAATAAAACTTCATTTATTAAATATGCACTATTATGCATAATTCAAATGTTTGTATCTGGATTAAGTGTTGAATATTTATCATTTATCTTTGGTGGAGCAAGTGTAATTATGCTAAAACTTTTAGTTGATATTATACTATTTGTAGTAAACTTTGTAATTCAAAGAAAATTTATTTTTATTGGGGAGAAGAAATGAAAAATAAAAAATATTATATTCCATTTACATTTTTAGTGCTTTTTATAGTTAATTCTGTATTAGTAGTTAATAATAAATTTTTAAAAGTTGATGAAAGTGTTCACAATTTTATAATAAGATATTCATCAGAAATTACTACGAAAGCAATGAAAATTTTTACTTTTTTAGGAAGTACACCTTTCATAATTGGACTATGCTTTTTGCTTTTTGTTTTATTTATAGTATTTAAGAAAAAAAGCTTTGCTTATAAATGTGCTGGAGTACTTATCATATCTACATTAATAAATAATATTGTAAAAGTAATAATAAGAAGACCTCGTCCAGAGTATATTACGGTTGTTGAGAAAACTTTTTCTTATCCAAGCGGTCACACTATGGCAAGTGCAACACTATATGGTTTTTTAATTTATTATATTTGGCATGAAAACTTTGATAAAAATTATAAGATTTTATTTACAATAATTTTATCTATTATACCAATTTTAGTAGGCATATCTCGTATATATCTTGGTGCACACTATTTTAGTGATGTAATTGGTGGTGCATTTTTATCAATTGCTATTTTAACAAGTATAGATTTGCTAACTTATAAAAAGGCTTCGAAATAACGAAGTTTTTTTATTTATTTTACTATTATATTTTAAATATTTATGTTAGTATTATAGTTGGTGATAGTAGTGAAATTAGTAGTGGAAAACCTAACAAAAGAATATGGAAATAATTTGGTCTTAGATGATGTATCTTTTACTTTTGAAAGCGGCAAAATATATGGACTTTTAGGTCGAAATGGAAGTGGTAAAACTACATTTTTTAATTGTTTAGATGGATTAATTAATTACAAAAAAGGTAAATTTTATATTGATGATACTCAAATTAATTCAAATGACATAGGCTTTGTACTAACTAGTCCAATGCTTCCTGAATTTCTAACTGGCTATGAGTTTATTAAAACATATATGGAAATAAATAAAATCGAAGAAAAAAATAAAATAGATGAATACTTTAATATGGTTTCTTTTGCAAAAGAGGATCAAGATAAATTAATCAAAGATTATTCTTCGGGTATGAAAAATAAAATTCAGATTTTAATGTGTATAATATCAAAGCCAAAGATTATTTTATTGGATGAACCATTAACTTCAATAGATGTTGTGGTTGCTAAGGAAATAAAAGATATTTTTAAAACTTTAAAGAGTGATCATATTATTATATTTTCAACTCATATTTTGGAGCTTGCTACGAGTATGTGTGATGAAATTGTAATTTTAAATAATAAAAAATTAGAATTAATAGATTCGAAAATTATTAAATCAAAATTTTTTGAGGACAAAATTGTGGAGATTTTAAAAAATGAAAAATGATATTAAACTTCATAATTTTATTCAAAAATTTAATTTAAATATAACTGTTAATCAGTTTATATATTTTTTGTCTCATGCATTTTTATTATCACATTTTTTTAATGAGGATTTAACTAGTGAATATGAGGCCAAAAGTGGAATCAACTTAGCTTTTTATTCATTTCAGTTTCTATATAAAGTATTAAAATTTTCTATCATATCAGCAATATTTATTTTTCTATTTAAAGACGCCAAGAATATGTTTATATTTTTCTTTCTTTTATACATAGTTATAAGCTGCATTTTTAATAAAATTACAAAATTTACAATAAAAGAATATAATTTAATAAAATTATTAAGATTTGACGCAAATAGGTATGGAAAATACAAAATAAAATATGCTATATTTTCAAATGTTTTTTATCAAATTCTACCAATGTTTTATATTTCTAAAGCTTTACATCTTAATATATTAATAGTTTTTATAGCTATTATAGCATCTTTAGGAATAAAACTAATTATTGAATGTTTATTCTTAGAAAAAATTAAGAGAAATAATTATTATTTAAAAAATAATTATTTACTTAAAATTATATTTTTTGTATTATTAATTTTTCTTACTATAAGTATGTATTTTTTAGATGTCTATTTACCAAACAAGCAAATGATATACATAAGCCTTATAATTATATTTCTTTCGGTATTAATTTTTAAAAAAATATATAATTTTGATTACGAAAAGTTATATAAAATAAATTTAAATGAAGAATTTATTGTTAAACAAAGAATGATTAATAATGTAAATAGTCAAGAAATGGTGATGGCAAGAGCAAATAAGCAAACATATGATATAAATCAAAAGGACGATAAAAATGTAGGATATAAATATCTTTTTAGTATGTTTATAAAAAGAAATAATAAAAATTATATTGGAAATCATAAAAGACTATATATTATTTGTTTTGCTATATGCATAATTAGTTTATTTTTGCCTTTAATATTAAAAGAAAAAAATATAATTAATCTTATTTTTAATTATAATTACGCTTTATTTATAATTGTGTATTATTTATGTTTATATTCAAATAATTTTTTATATGCATGTTTTATGGATATAGATAGATTTTTAATTAATTATAATTTTTATCGATCATCTTCGAGCATTAAAGAAAATATGATGCTTAGGTTAAAATATACATTAAAAAGAAATATAATTCCGTCACTTACATTTAGCACTGTAATAATTCTATTTTATTTAATCTATGACTTTAATGCAAGCTTTTCAAAAGTAGTGGTTTTGTGTTTGCTACCAATCATATTATCAATGTTTTATTCAATGTATTATTTATTTTGTTATTATATATTCCAACCATATTCTTTTGATGGCTCACTAGTTAATAAACATACTAAGACTTTTGATGGTATTATTTGGCTTATTACATATTTCTTATTTGATAATGAAGTTAAATTCAATTTATTATCTTTATCAATAACTACTTTAATACTTTTTATTATAAGCGCTATATTTTACTACGTTATTATTACGAAAGGAACAAAATCGTTTAGAGTGAGGTAGCATATGAAAGAAGAAAAAAGAAATTATTTAAAAGAATTTAGATGGGTTTCATGCTTTTTATTATTTTTTAGTTTGTTTGGAACAACATTTACTATGGGTTCCATGGTACTTACGGAAATTTTAAGTTATTTTACAGATAATAAAGACCTTTCATTATTTTTATCTGAATTAGGATTATATGCTGCAACTATCTACACATATTATGTTGGTTATAGAACATTTTTAAAAAAATGGCATCAAAAAATAGACGTTAGGCCTAAAAATGTAAATATATTAAATTTTATTTTAGATATAATTATTTCCATAATTTTAGTAAGATTTATTTGGATAATTTGGCAATATATTATTGATTTTTTAAACTATAATCCGGTATCATCGGATGAAAGCATTGGCATTTTATCATATTTATATATAGTCATAATAGCTCCGATAATCGAAGAAATTATTATGAGAGGTTATATATTAAAAATTTTACAAAAGTATGGTAAATATGTAAGTATCATTATATCCTCTATATTTTTTGGTTTATTTCATGGTACTTTTACTCAAGCAATTCCATGTATATTTATAGGGCTTATTTTTGCAAATCTTGCTGTTAAATATAAATCAGTTTTGCCTTCGATAATTGTTCATATCATTACAAATTTTATATCTGTTATTAATATAGATAGTGGTGCATTTTTAACGGTAATAAAAGCTATAATAATTATTTTATCTATAGTAACGCTTATATATCTATTAACCATAAATTGCAAAAATATAAAGAAAATATTTAGTGAAATAAAAATAAGTTTTTCATTAAAGCTTAAAAGTGCAGCATATATTATATTTGTTATTTCAGAATTATTTAATATAGTTTTTGATGCAATCGGAGGTATTTATCACCATTAAAATTTTATTCTAGCAATATAAAATTTTTGATGTTATACTAAATGTAAGGAGATGAAAAAATGAAAGTACCTTTTAAGGCAGGTAATATTTTAATACCAAAAAATGTTGATATGCATAAATGGAGCGTTGTAGCTTGTGATCAATATACATCAGAACCAAAATACTGGGAAGAAGTAGAAAGTATTGTTAAAGATGCACCATCAACACTTAGAATTACTCTTCCAGAGATATATCTAAACGATGAAAATGTTTCTGAAAGAATTCAAAAAATTAATTTAACTATGGAGGATTATCTTAAAGAAGATATATTTACTGAATTAAATAATTCAATGGTATATCTTGAAAGAACTCAAAGTGATGGAAAAGTGCGTGAAGGATTGATGGGAATTGTTGACCTTGAAGACTATTCTTATGAAAAAGGATCTCAAACATTAATTAGAGCTACTGAAAAAACTGTAATTGAAAGAATTCCACCGAGAATGAAAGTAAGAGAAAATGCTTTATTAGAGCTTCCTCATATTATGATTCTAATAGATGATGAAAAGAAAAATATCATTGAAAGTTTAAAAAATAAAGTTAATGAAAAAGACGCGGTTTATGATTTTGACTTAATGCAAAATGGTGGACATATTAAAGGTTATAAACTAGGTAGTGATGTAATTAATGAAGTTATTTCTTCATTAGAGGCTTTAGCAGATAAATCTTATTTTGAAAAGAAATATAATGTTTCAGATAAAGGCGTTTTATTATTTGCTATGGGTGATGGAAATCATTCACTTGCAACTGCAAAGGCATGCTATGAAAAATTAAAGGAAACTGAAGGAGATAAAGCCTTAGAAAGTCCTGCAAGATATGCTTTAGTAGAACTTGTAAATCTTCATAGTAGTGCTCTAGAATTCGAGGCAATTCATCGTGTTGTATTTGACACAGATGTAAAAGATTTACTTGATAATTTATATAAATATTATGATATAAATGAAAATGGTAATGGTCAAAAATTTACGATTGTTACATCAGATGAAGAAAAAGATTTATATATAGTAAATCCTAAATCTAATATTGCTGTAGGTTCAATTCAAATGTTCTTAGATGAATATTTAAGTAATCATAAAGGCTCAATCGATTATATTCATGGTGAAGATGTTACAAAAAAGCTTGGTTCTAAAGAAAATAATATAGGTTTTATATTTGACGCTATGGCAAAAGAAGATTTATTTAAAACTGTAATTTTGGATGGTGCTCTTCCTAGAAAAACATTTAGTATGGGCCATAGTTATGACAAGAGATTTTATTTAGAGGCAAGAAAAATAAAATAGAAACTTTTAAAATATGAGACATTTTAGTTTCATATTTTTTTTATGTATATTATAATAAGTATATAAGAGTAGGAAGGTAGTAAGACTTTATGAAAAAAATGTATGATTGGAATTATAATGAATTTTTTAAAGCAATTATTGGAGTTATTATATATTCTGTAGGTATTAACTTTTTTATAAGGCCAATAGGACTATTTAATGGTGGCATTTTAGGGCTTTCTCAGCTTTTAAATTCCCTTTGTATAAAACTATTTTCTTTAGGTCCGACTTTTAATATTTCTGGCATTTTAAATTTACTTTTTAATATTCCTCTTTTGGTGCTTGCATATAAAAAAATTAATGATACATTTTTAAGAAGAACATTACTTTGTATAGCAGTTCAAACAATAGTACTATCATTTATTCCAATACCAAAAGAACCTATTGTTAAAGATTTTTTAACGTCAACACTTATTGGTAGTCTTCTTGCGGGAATTGGTAGTGGTATGATATTTTCAACCGGAGGGTCATGTGGCGGAACAGACATTATTGGCGTAATAGCCTCACTTAATAGTAAAAATGCTGGAGTCGGAAAAATTTCTCTTTATATAAACTCAGTCATATACGTAATAAGTGGAATATTCTTTGGTATTAATACTATGATATACTCAATGCTATATTCGATTTTTGCTTCTTTTATAGTGGATAAAAATCACGAAAAAAATATTTGTACAACCGCAATGATTTTTACAAAAAATGATCCAGATAACATTATTAAATACATAAAGAATACTTTAAAAAGAGATGCAACTTTCTGGAAAGGAAAAGGTGGTTATGAAAATTCCACTACATATATTACTTATGTTGCACTTTCAAAGTATGAGTTATCTATTTTAGAAAAAGATATCAGTAAATATGATAGTTCTGCGTTTATCATTATAAATGAGGGCGTTAATATAGATGGTAATTTTCAAAGAAAGATTTAGTGTCAAAAGTATTTATTTAAAACTAGTTAAATATATTTATTATAGGTGATTATATGTTTTATTATAAGAATCATACTAGAATTAGATATATTTTTTTATTTGTAATAATTATTTTAATTTTAATTATTTTTAAAGTTTTTTATACTGAGGTTATTTCCTATAAAAAACTAAAAAATTTATCAGATGATCTTTATTCAAGAAAACTACCAATAAAAGCTGATAGAGGTAAAATAGTTGATCGAAATGGCAAGGTTTTAGCCGATAATATTACTACAACATCTCTTGTTTTAGTTCCAAGACAAATAAAAGATAAAGAAAAAGTTGCCAAAAGACTCTCTGAGATATTATCATCTTCATATGAAGATATGCTTAAGCATGTAAGTAAAAATACTTCGATTGAAAGAGTACATCCTGAGGGAAGAAGACTTTCTTATGATATAGCAAGTCAAATTGAAAAAGAAAACTTTGATGGAGTATATTTACTTAAAGAAAGTAAAAGATATTATCCTTATGGTGATTTACTTTCTCATACTTTAGGCTATGTTGGAATAGATAATCAAGGTTTAAGTGGAATTGAGCTTATGTATGATGAATATTTAAAAGGTGAAGATGGTTCAATAAAATATTTTTCAGATGGACGAGGTAATAGACTTAAAATGGCCGAAGTGTATGAAAGTGCTACTGACGGAATAACGATTGGTTTAACAATCGATTTAGATCTTCAGAAAGTTGTTGAGGGAGAACTTGATAATATAGTAAGCAAATATTCTCCGGAACATGCTATGATTGTTGCTATGGATCCCCAGAGTGGGGAAATATTAGCTATGGGTTCAAGACCATCGTTTGATCCAAATAATTATAAAGATTATGATATTGAAACAATTAATCGAAATTTGCCTATTTGGATGACTTATGAACCAGGGTCTACTTTTAAAAATGCACCTACCATTTTGATATAAAAGAAAAATATGTTATAATGAGATTACATTAATAAATGTTTTAACTTAAGAAAGCGTGGGGGATAATGCATAAAAGTAAATTTTTTGATGACGGGCGTAGAGTACCAGAAGCCTTACCAAAGGAAGAACTTGAAAAGTTATTTGAAGAAGCAAGAAATGGCTCACAAGAGGCAAAAAATAAATTAGTTACTCATAATATCCGCTTGGTTTTGTATATAGTAACCAAAAAATTTTTTAATGTAGATTATGATAAAAAAGATTTAGTGTCAGTTGGAAATATTGGCTTAATAAATGCAGTAAATACTTATGATCCATCAAAAGGAATAAAATTTTCTGTTTATGCCTCAAGATGTGTTGAAAATGAAATTCTTATGTTTTTAAGAAAAAGAAACAGAAAATCAGAAACAAATGTTGATAGTTTGGAAGAAATAAGTTTTCAAGGTAAAGATGGTAAAAATTTAAAATTAGAGGATAAACTAAGTGATGGTAGTGATTTTACTATGGATTATGAAAATGCCCAAATTAATGAAATTATTAGGCAGTTAGTAGAAGGACTTCCCGAAAAAGACAGGGAAATAATTAAACTTCGTTTTGGCTTTTATGATGACAAGGTTTATTCTCAAAAACAAATAGCTAAAAAAATACATTTTAGTCGATCACAAGTATCAAGAATAATATCTAAAAATGTAGAAATTTTAAGAAAAGAGTTAGAAACTAGAGGAATTGTGGATTCATCTTATAAAGAAAGGAAAGAAAAAATGAAAAGGTTACAATCAATATATGAATATTTATATGAGTATACTAAAGAGCAAATAGATGATGTGTTATCAAAACTATCTGATGAAGATAAAGCTTTATTAGTTCTAAGATATGGTGAAAATTTAGAAATGCCAGTTCAAACTAAAATGCCTCCTGAAGCGTTTACGAAATTTTATAGTGTTTTAATTCCTAAAATAAAAAGGCAATTAAATAATAATTGTAAAAAAGGTAAAGCCGAAAATGTGCAACCAATTCAAAATCCTAATCTGCAGGTTGAAAATAATTTGCTTTCTAGTAATACTTTAGAAGAATCAGCAACTTTGTCAATTCAAAAAATAACTAAAACAAGAGAGAATCCTTTAATTCCTCAAACAGAAATTAACAAAGAAATAGATAAACCTAATGCTATAACTAGAGAAGATGGTAATAAAATTCTCGAATTATTAAGAACGCCAACTTTTATGCAAATGATGAGTGCGTTAACAGTAAAAGAAGCTGTTATTATTTCGTTAAGATTAGGATATGTTGATGGAAAATATTTTTCTACAGAATCAATAGCAAACTTTTTAGGTATTGAAGAAGAAGAGGTAAAAGACGCAGTAAAAAAGGTACTCTTAATTTATAAAGAAAATATAAATAGTTTTTTAGATAGCCTTATACAAACTGCTAGTGAAGAGCCGTTATCTAGAAAATTAGAAAATAAAAAAGATCAAAAAATTTACTAAAGATAAGGAAATTTACTTATCTTTTTATGTGTGCTATAATAAAACTGCAAGGGGAAATTTATGGAAAATATTACAAGAGAACAAGCTATTAAAGAAGTCGAAGAAATAATGAGAAAGGGAGAAGTTCCTATAGTTTCACTTAGTTTGTTTGACTCTTTAAAAGATATTCAAATAAGTGAAAAGGTTGAAAACCAGCTTTTATATACTTTAGAATTATGTAGTGATTTTGCAAGTGATTTAAAAGGTTATAGTAAAGATTTTCAAGAAAAATACTTATCAGCTTTAAGAAAATCAGATATAATTGATAATCAATCTATTGAAAAAGAAGATTCATTTTTAATATCATTATATTATTCAATGAATTCAGATTTTGCTATTGATAAATTAATGCAAAATGTTGGTAGCCCTTTAGATAAAGAAAAATTTATTTCTTTTCACGATTTATTAATTACCGGATCTTCGAGTCAGAATAAAAAAGGTTTACGTGAGGATAACTTAAAATTCGTTGGTGAATACGTAACTAATCCAGAAACTTTGAAAACAGAAAGAAAAATTTGTTACTTTCCAATTGATTATCGAAATATTGATAGTGCTATTAAGGCGTTTTTAGATTTTTATAATAAAAATATTCCAGAAAATGCGGTGCATATGAATATAATAAAACCAATTGTTGTTCATGGCCTTGTAGCAACACTTCAACTTTTTAAAGATGGTAATACTAGATATGGAAGACTTCTTCAAACTGTTGGTTTATGGAAGGCTTTAAATAAAGAACTAAATATAGACTTTGATTTGCCATTTGTATATGGTACAAGGCAATATGCTTCAGTAAGAGGAGAGTATAGAGCACTTGTTAATAATTTAGCGTGCAATGCTGATGCTAAGGCTTGGGAAGATTGGATTTTATTTAATTTTAGAAAACTTCAGGATTGTATTTTTTATAACGAATATAATATGCAAAAGCTTACATCACTTCTTCATGCTGAAAAAACTGACAAGCCAAAACTATAGACTTAAATAGTCTATTTTTTTATTTTGAAAATAAAATGTAATGATATGATAAATAATAAAAATTTTAAATTACAATTGCAGTTAATTATTAATGAGTATTTGTATGAAAAAAATGTTATTAATGAGGAAATATTTTTTAAAGTAAATGAAAAAATTTTAAATAATTTAAAAGGTATGGAGAGTATATAGTTATGAGCTTCGAAGAGATATCTAAAAGGATAATGCATGGAGAAAAACTATATGATTTACCACTTAGGGTATGCTATTATGTAAGGGTTTCTACAGATTCTGATGAGCAACTAAATTCTTTAGATAGTCAGCTTAATTATTATAAAAATTATATTATAAGTAATAAAAACTGGAAATATGTCGAAGGGTATATTGAAAAAGGTGCTTCTGCAGTTACAATTAATAAAAGAGAAAGTTTTAAAAAAATGATAATTGATGCTAAAAAAAACAAATTTGATTTGATTATTACTAAAGAAGTGTCTAGATTTGCTCGTGATCTCGAGGATAGTATACACTATATAAGAATTTTGAAAAATGCAAATGTAGGAATATATTTTGAAAATCAAAATTTAAATACTTTTGATGCAAATTCTGAATTAATTTTAAATATAATGTTTAATTTAGCACAAGATGAATCTAAAAAATTATCAAGTCGTATTAAGTTTGGACATAGACAGGCAATTGCAAAAGGACATGTTTTGGGTTCTTCGAATATAACTGGCTATACAAAATGTAATTGCAAATTAGTAATCGATAATAGTAAAGTTGGGTTTATAAATACAATTTTTAATTTATATTCTACGGGAAAGTATGGTCTATTATCACTTTCAAAAAAACTTGCAAGTTTGGGTTATAAAAACGCAAATGGCAATATATATGACAAAGATACATTGAAAAAAATTATTACTAATCCAAAATACAAAGGTTTTTATAGAGCGGGAACATATGAAGTTATTGATTATCGTACTAAAAAAAGAAAGAAAAATGAGATAAGTAATCAAATTATATATAAGTGCACAGATGGAAGCATACCTAAAATTGTTTCAGAAAGGTTATGGGATAAAGCAAATAACATTTTAGAAAGTAGGAGCCAAAAATATAAATCCTGTAATAATTATTCCGGCGGTTTAAAATATCCATTTTCTTCGAAAATCTGTTGTGATGCTCATCATACTTTTTTTCAAAGATCAAAAAGTAAAAAAAGTATTTCATGGAAATGTAGTAATTATATGAAATTTGGCCTTAAGGGTTGCAAAAGCCCAATTATTTTAGAAAAAGATTTATATAATATATTTAACAAAATATTTGAAAAACTATATAAAGATAATAATGTTTTTGAAAATGTAGTTACGTTATATAATAATTTAAATAATGATAAAGAAATAAAGAATATAGAAAAAAACTTAAATTTAATTGAAATTAAAAAAGACTTTCTTTTAAATTTGGGAGCATTAAATGAAATATCTAAAGAAGAACTTTTAAATAGATTAAAAAAAATTAATGAAGAAAAACTTTTACTTGAAAACAAAAAAAATATGTTTTTAAATGAAATGAACTTTTCTAAAAAAAACAATTTAAATAATCTTGAAAAGGTTTTAAAAAATGATTTAAAAACAAATTTAATTGATAAAGTTATAAGTAAATTTTTAAATAAAATAAATGTTGTTAAAATTAATGATGATAGAAATAATTTATGTTTAAACATATATTTAGATTTAGATAATCAAAAAGAAATTTCATACATAACTAATCAAAAGTATATTTCTGTCAATAAAAAAACTAAATTTAATTATAGTGTTTTTATTTTATAACTAATATGGTAGGCATTTTTAAAATTATAACCCTTGCTTCTTCGATTGAAGAAAAGACAATTGATTTATTTAAAGATACTTTCGTGGATAGTGGCTCAATAAATGTAGATGGTGCAACCCTTCACTGTTGGAAACATGGTGGTCATGGTGTTCAAACATATCTTGAAGTAGTGGAAAATTCTTGCAATCTTGGTGTTACTACAAGAACATTTTTAAGTTCTTTAATTACCCCTTAAATGGTATTAAATCATTAGATATTATGCAAGTCTATACTACCAATGATTTTGCCTATGATGGTAATATATACCACCCAGAACTTGATTTGGAGCAGCCAAAAGGATGTTTGAGCTATACTTCAAATCATGTAAAGAATAGTAGAAAAATAAACAATCGTTCTTATGATTTGGTATTTCTTCTTCTTGCTCAATTACTTCAGTATTTTCAGTATCTATTACTTCTTCTACTTTAACTGTTTCTTGAACTTCTTCTATTTGTTTATTTGTGTTATTGGAATCTAACTTCCAAACAACTATATTATAAATAGAATAAATTAATAGTAATAAAGAAATGATTATAATTATTGATAGTATAATTTTATTTTTTTTATTCACTATTTATCAACAAATATATTCTAACAAAATTATAGTTAAAAGTCATTGTTTTACCCAAAAACTGATAACATTATTTAAATATTTTGTAAAATATATTATAATAGCATTAACTATTACTTATTCTTTAAGAAAAGAGGTGGATAATACTATGAATAAGTTTATTACATTTTTATTTGCTATATTGTTCACTATTTGGACAATAAGACTTTATTATAAACTGTATGATAAGAAGACAAGAAGATATATTTTGCTTATTGGATTACTTATTGTATTTTGGATGTTAATAAGAATTATAAAAGGTATTGCAGTTTCTCCACTAACAGAAAGAATGTGTTGGTATCTGTATTATTTGCCACTAATCTTTATTCCAACACTATATTATATTAGTTCATTATCATTATTAGGTAAAATGAATAAAACAAAGAAAAAAATTATATATTCAATTTCGTGCTTTTTATTACTCCTTGTTTTAACTAATGATTTTCACGAATTAGTATTTAAATTTGTTAAAGGAATAGTTTTATTTGATGATTATAAACATTTTATAGGATATTATTTAATATCTATTTGGATATTTTATTTATTTAGTAAAAGTTTAATAGATTTAGCAATTTATAGAATGAAAATAAAAAAAGATATAAAAGGATTTTTACCGTTTATAGTAATATTACTAGGTCTTACATACACAATTCTTTATGTGTTAAATGTTCCTTATGTAAGAGGTATAAATATGTCCATTGTTAATAGTGCATTAATTTGTGTAGGCATTGAACTTGCTTTTTATCTAAATCTAATTCCTAATAATAGTAAATACAAAAGTAGATTTTCTAATTCTAATTTAAATATGGCTATTATTTCATTGGATGGTAAAACTAAATATACTACGAATGTGTTTGATAATATTCCTAAAAAAATATTAGATGATATAAATAATAATAGTGTGAAAGAAACATATAAAAATAAAAATATTATTTATGATATAAAAAAGAACAAAGATAGTTATGTTATCTTAAAAAAAGATTTATCTAGTATTCTTGAACTTGAAAAAGAAATAAATGAACAAAAGAAAGAATTACTTGAACAACAAGAAAGTATAAGATTAGAAGAAAAAACTAAAAAAGAATTATATGAAATGCAGATAAGAAAAGATGTTATAGATAAAGTTGAATTAAAACTAACTGAAAAAAGAAATGAGATTAAAAAGATATTAAAAAAGAAAGATGTATCCACAAAAGATTTTGAAAAAGTTAAAAGAATAATTATATATAGTAAAAAGAAAAGTATGTTAATAATATCTGAAATTAATGGAGATTCTTATAATGAAAATGGAATTAAAGCATTATTAGATGAATTATTAAATAGTATGAAGAGTGCTAATATAAAGAGTTTTATTAGTATTAATAATAAGATGACAATAAACGGTAATACAATGTCTTTATTATATGATATTGTATATGAACTTATAGAAAGTAGTAATGATAAATCTATTGTATTATTTATTTCTAAGGAAAATAAGAATGTTAAACTAAAAGCTATTATAGATACTGATAAGTCTTTAAAGAATAAAATAAAAATAGATTCTAGTGTTTTGATAAAAGAAAAAATATATGATACAGATACAGAACTAGAATTTGTTATAAAAGGTGGTGTTATAAAATGAAATTATTACTTATAATTACCATTATAATTACATTAATACAAGTTGTTAGAGTATCTACTTTCTTTTTAAGAAAAGATGTATCAAGTATTAAAAAAATATTTGAATTATTAATATTAATAGTTATGGTTATATTAGAGTATTTTAATTTACTTGATATTTCTAAAATAACTATGTATTTATCTTTGTTATTATCAATTTATATTTTGATTAGTTTTATATATGAAAAATTATGTAAAAATGAATATATATCAGTTTTATCTGTTAAAAAAGGTATTGATGCATCTGATACTGGAATAATGTTTTTAGATGATAATAATATTATTTTAATAAATAATTTATTTTCTGATATTTTAAAAGGACTAAATATTACTGAAGACTTTATAAACAATCTAATAAAGAGTAGTTTTAAGAAAGTAAATAATAATTATCTACTAAAGCATAATGATAAAGTATATATGTTAAATATATATGATAATAAAGAAGTATCTTTAATAGATATAACAGAGTTATATTCTTTACAAGAAGAAGAAAAGAAACAAAATAAACAAATTAAAGAAAATAATGATAAATTATTACTTGCTATTAAAAATGTAGAAGAATTAGAAAGAGAAAAGAACTTATTAAAACTTAAAAATGAATATCACGATATAATAGGATATAGACTTGCTTTGTTTGATAAATATTTAGAACAAGAAAATAAGGATATAAATAACATATTAAAATTATTAGATAGTATTTATGAAGATTTTAATTCAAAATTAGATAGCAATGAAAAATTAAAAAACTTGATAAATATGTATAGTATTATAGGAATAAATGTTAAAGTTTTTGGTGCTTTACCTATAGATGAAGGAAAAGGTATAGTGTTTTTTGAAATAATAAGAGAAGCTATTACTAATGCTATTATTCATGCTAATAGTAAAAATATTAAAGTAGTTATAACTGCTCGTGATAATTATATAGAAATGGTTATAACAAATGATGGTAATAAACCAAAAAGTGTTATATTTGAAAATGAGGGAATTAAAGGAATGCGTAAGAAATTATCTAATATAAATGGTAGTTTAAAAGTTATAACTGATGATAATTTTAAATTAATAATAAAAGCATAAAAAAGAAGAAATAAATTTTACAAAATATTTCTTCTTTATTTTTGATTAGGAACAATATATCCGTTACTTAAACAAAATATAGTAAGTTTAGTTATATTATCAAAATCTAGTTTAGTAAGAATATTTGAAATATAATTTTTTAAAGTACCTGAGGTTATATTTAATTCTTCGGCAATTTCATCTCTATCTTTAGCTTCACATATACATCTTATTATTTTAATTTCTTTATCTGAAAGATCTTTAAATTTTTCGCTTTCTTCACTATACATACAATTATCTGGAAATAGAGTATATCCTTTTAGAACTTGACTGATACTAAAAAGTAATGATTCACTATCTGTGTCTTTATATATTAGTCCATCCAAATTATATTCTTTAGCAGTATTTAAAAAAGTAATTTCTGGTACACCAGTAATAGCAAGTATTTTTACTTTATTGTGATATTTATCTTTTACTTCTTTGGCATATTCTATACCATTAGCACCTTCTTTAGTAACTACATCAGTTAATATTAAATCAGGTTTATATTTTTTATATAAATTCATCATATCTTTAGCACTAGTACAAGTACAGACAATATCATAATCATTTGATAAAGTATTCTTTAACATATTGTTAAGCAGTGCTTGATCTTCAATAATCATTATTTTCTTCTTATTTACCATAATATTCACCTCAAGAATATATAAATATTATATCATCAAAGTTGATTTTTTCATATATAAAACAATGAGTTTAATAGAAAAACTATTACTTTTGTCATATTTTTTCTTAAATTTGTATTACTTTTTTCATCTATTAAAGAAAGTGAAAATAATATATAATATTATTAGGAGGAGATAGTATGTTTACTAAAAGTAAAGAAAAAGAAGAAAAAACTTCTAAAAATAATAAGAAAAGAAATATTATTTTAATAGTAGCTGGTCTATTACTATTGATAGTTATTTTATTCTTATTATGGTTCTTTAATCGTAAATTTGAAGTAACATTTGATTATAATAATGGTACAAAAGAAGAAGTAGTATATGTTAAATACAATAAAACCATTAATAGTAAAGATGTTAAAACAAAAGAAGATTTAGGAGAACAGTTTATTGATTGGTATTTAATTTTAGAAGAAAAAGATGGAAAAGATGTTTTAGCAGATAAACCTTATGACTTTAAAACTAAAATAAATAAAAATATCAAATTAAAAGCGGTATATGAGGGAGTGGTTGAAACTATTACTGTTACTTTTGATAGTAAAGGTGGATCAAATGTTGATGCTATTACTATAAATAAAGGAACAGAACTAACACTACCAAAAGATCCTACTTATAAAGGTTATACTTTTAAAGGTTGGGTTGATGTTAATGATAGACCAATTTATGATAAAGCATTACTAAGTGAAGATACAACTTTATATGCTAAATGGAAAAAAGTAGAGGAGAAGAAAGAAACACCAAAAGAAACACCAAAACAAGAAAAGAAAGAAGAACCTACGATTGAAGTTAAACCAGAAAAAATTACATTAAGCTTATCAAGAGATACAATTCATTATAA